>NZ_CP165727.1:5411785-5728928 GCF_041200175.1 Streptomyces sp. R33
GCCCTCATCATGATCATGTCGGTCATCCCGTGGTCCAACTTCAAGGCGGGCGAGAGCCCGTTCGTGCTGGCCTTCGAGAAGATGGGCCTCGGCGTCGGCGCCGCGATCGTCAACTTCGTCGTCCTGACCGCCGCGCTGTCCTCCTGCAACTCGGGCATGTACTCCACCGGCCGCATGCTGCGGGACCTCGCCCTCAACGGCCAGGGCCCGAAGTTCTTCACCAAGCTCACCAAGAGCGGCACCCCGCTCGTGGGCACCACGTTCTCCGCCGCGCTGATGCTGGTGGGCGTCTGGATCAACTACGTCGCCCCGGGCAAGGCCTTCGACTACGTCGTCTCCTTCGCCACCATCTCCGGCATGTGGGCCTGGATCATGATCCTCGTCTGCCAGATCCGCTACCGCGCCAAGGCCGACCGCGGCGAACTGCCGCAGTCCCCCTTCCGCGCCCCCGGCGCCCCGTGGACCAGCTGGTTCGCCCTGCTGTTCATCGGCATGGTCATCGTGATGATGGGCATCGACAAGGACTCCCGCGTCTCGCTGTACTGCGCGCCGCTGTGGGGCCTGATCCTGGGCGTCTCGTACCTGGTGCTCAAGAAGCGCAACCCGGCCGGAGCCGCCTTCAACAAGGCCGGCAAGGCCGCGGAGCCGGTCGCATAACCGACTCTGTCCAGCATTCGGGCCCTCCCGTACCACACCTCGGTACGGGAGGGCCCGTCTGCTTATCCTGTCGCTCATGCTGACCCTCACCCAGGCGCTGTACGACCAGATCGTCGAGCACGCCCGCAAGGACCACCCGGACGAGGCGTGCGGCGTCGTGGCCGGACCGGCGGGCACCGACCGCCCCGAGCGGTTCGTCCCGATGCTGAACGCGGCCCGCTCGCCCACGTTCTACGAGTTCGACTCGAAGGATCTGCTGAAGCTGTACCGCGAGCTCGACGACCGGGACGAGGACCCCGTGATCGTCTACCACTCGCACACCGCCACCGAGGCCTACCCCTCCCGTACGGACATCACGTACGCGAACGAGCCGGGCGCGCACTACGTGCTGGTCTCGACGGCGGACACCGACGGCCTCGGGGAGTTCCAGTTCCGCTCGTACCGGATCGTCGAAGGCGTCATCACGGAGGAGGAAGTACGGGTCGTCGAGGCCTATTGACCACGATGTGAGCGGTTTGCGTCCACGATGCGGGATCACACTCCAAACGGGGGACCGGGAATCGTTAACATGACCGCATGGTTCCCCACGACGTGAGCATCGAGACGCCCAGCAGGCTGCTGCTCGTGGCGCGGCTGCACGTCGACCTGTGCCGCCTCGCCAGCAGCATCTGTCCTGCCGCCTGAGCACCACGGCCCCTCGCGCGGGGGCCCATGCGCCGCGCGCCCTTAAGCCCCTCCCGCATCACTTCACAACTGGAGCCTGCCATGGCCATCGAGGTCCGCATCCCGACCATCCTCCGTACCTACACCGACGGCGAGAAGGCCGTCAACGGTGAGGGCGCCACCCTGTCCGAGCTCTTCGCGGACCTCGAGACGCGCCACAAGGGCATCGAGGAGCGCATCGTCGATGGCGGCAAGCTGCGCCGCTTCGTGAACGTCTACCTCAACGACGAGGACGTCCGCTTCCTCGACGGCATCTCCACCGCCCTCAAGGACGGCGACAGCGTCACCATCCTCCCGGCGGTCGCCGGCGGCTCCGTCTGATGCGCTACGACTCCCCGCTGGCCGCGGTCGGCAACACGCCGCTGGTCCGGCTGCCCCGCCTGTCGCCCTCGGACGACGTGCGCATCTGGGCCAAGCTGGAGGACCGCAACCCGACCGGCTCGATCAAGGACCGCCCCGCGCTCCACATGGTCGAGCAGGCCGAGAAGGACGGCCGGCTGACCCCCGGCTGCACGATCCTCGAGCCCACCTCGGGCAACACCGGCATCTCGCTCGCGATGGCGGCCAAGCTCAAGGGCTACCGGATCGTGTGCGTCATGCCGGAGAACACCTCGCAGGAGCGGCGTGACCTCCTGGCCATGTGGGGAGCGGAGATCATCTCGTCGCCGGCGGCGGGCGGATCGAACACCGCGGTCCGGGTGGCCAAGGAACTGGCGGCGGAGCACCCCGACTGGGTGATGCTCTACCAGTACGGCAACCCGGACAACGCGGGCGCCCACTACGCGACGACGGGCCCCGAGATCCTGCGGGACCTCCCCTCGATCACCCACTTCGTGGCGGGCCTGGGCACGACGGGCACCCTGATGGGCGTCGGCCGCTACCTGCGCGAGCACGTGCCCGGCGTACGGATCGTCGCGGCGGAGCCGCGGTACGACGACCTGGTCTACGGCCTGCGCAACCTGGACGAGGGCTTCGTCCCGGAGCTGTACGACGCCTCGGTCCTGACGACCCGCTTCTCGGTGGGCTCGGCGGACGCGGTGACGCGTACGCGGGAACTCCTCCAGCAGGAGGGCATCTTCGCGGGCGTCTCCACGGGCGCCGCCCTGCACGCGGCGATCGGCGTGGCCCGCAAGGCGGTGGCCGCCGGCGAGACGGCGGACATCGTCTTCGTCGTGGCCGACGGCGGCTGGAAGTACCTCTCGACGGGCGTCTACACGGCGAAGACGACGGAAGAAGCGATCGAAACCCTCCAGGGCCAGCTCTGGGCGTAGCCCCCCGGCCCGCCCCTCTCCGCCGGGCGGGCGGGCGGGACCGGCCCGAAGGCCCACGGGCCCGGATCGGCCCGCTCCCCAGTGCCCGGCCCCCGGAGCGTCACCCGGTCAACAGCTCCGCCAGGATGGCGGCGTGGCTCGACGCGGGGTCCTTGACCGCGGTCAGGAGGGTGACCGGGCCCGCCTCGGCCAGCGTGCGCAGCCGGTCCAGTTCCGCCACCGCGTCCGGCGCCTCCAGCTCCTCCTCGTAGCGGGCCCGGAACTCCTGCGCCGTGCCCCCGCCCCCGTGGAACCACTTCCGCAGTTCCCCGGACGGCGTCACCGCCTTGGGCCACTCGTCCACCCCCGCCACCGCCTTCGCCAGGCCCCGCGGCCACAGCCGGTCCACGAGCACCCGTACGCCGTCCTCCTCCGGCTCCGGGGGGTCGTACACACGCCGCAACCGGATCACGCGCCACCTCCGAGTCCCTTGACCTCGTCCCACACCGCAGGATCCAGCACGCCCAGCCGGCTCCCGAACTCCCACACCCACACCTCCGCCGGCCGGTCCGCCTCCAGGAAGCTCGCCCGGCCCTGCGCGCCCACCGTCCCCGGGGGCAGCGGGATCACCCCGGCCCGCCGGTCGTCGTACTTCCCGGTGATCCACGCGACCCGCGCCCGGTGGGCCCGTACGGACGACACGGCCAGCACCAGGCACAGCCGCCCGTCCGCCAGACACCACAGCTCACCCGCCCGGGGCCGCGGCGCCGCACCCGGCCCGTGCGGCGGCGGGGCCCGCCGGGGCATCCCCGGCCGACGCCCCGCGACCAGCACCACCAGCACCACGGCCACCACCGCGGCCGCCGCGGGCCACCAGGACGTGTCCATATTCCGAAGGTAGCCGCGCCCGGACCCCTCAGCACGGCAGTGCACCGGCACGCCCGTGCCCACCGTCGCTCCCCCGGGTGACAGCACAGGTGATTCCCCCCACAACGGCCTGCCGCGGAGGAGCGACCTGACGTTTCGCGCCTTACGCTCGACCCACGCACGGCCCGCATTCCGTCCACGGACCGTCCCCGGAGGTTCTCGCTCCATGAAGCTCACCGTCGTCGGCTGCTCGGGGTCGTTCCCGTCCGCGGAATCGGCCTGTTCGAGCTACCTCGTCGAGGCCGACGGCTTCCGGCTGCTCCTCGACATGGGCAACGGCGCCCTCGGCGAGCTGCAGCGCCACGTCGGTCTCTACGACCTCGACGCGATCTTCCTGAGCCATCTGCACGCCGACCACTGCATCGACATGTGCGCCTACTTCGTCGCCCGCTACTACCGGCACGAGGGCGGCCGCTGCGGCACGATCCCCGTCTACGGCCCCGAGGGCACCGAGAAGCGCCTGACGACCGCGTACGAGGACGTCCCCGACGAGCGCTCCATGAGCGAGGTCTTCGACTTCCGCACCCTGAAGTCCGGCAGCTTCGAGATCGGCCCGTTCACGGTCCGCACCGAGCGGGTCAGCCACCCCGTCGAGGCCTACGGCATCCGCGTCGAGCACGGCGGCCGCGCCCTCACGTACTCCGGCGACACGGGTGTCTGCCCCGAGCTGGGGATGCTCGCCGAGGGCGCGGACCTGTTCCTGTGCGAGGCCTCCTTCACGCACGGCAAGGAGGACATCCCGGACCTCCACCTCAACGGCCGCGAGGCCGGGGAGTTCGCGCGCGGCGGCAGGGTCGGCCGGCTCGTCCTGACGCACATCCCGCCGTGGACGGACGCCCGCCAGAACCTCGCGGACGCCCGCGCTGCCTACGACGGCCCGGTCGACCTCGCGTACGCGGGCGCCGTCTACGAGGTCTGAGTACGGCCCTGCGGTCGCACGCACGACGAAGCCCCCGCTCTCCCGGGAAGGGAGGGCGGGGGCTTCGCCGCAGGCAGCGCCGTGGCTACTTGGCCTCGGCCTTGAGGAGCTCGGCGAGCTCCTCGTCGGACTCGCGGCCCGGCGTCGGGAGGTTGAACTTGGTGATCGCGAAGCGGAAGACCGCGTAGTAGACCGCCGCGAAGCACAGGCCCACGACCGCCAGGCCCAGCGGGTTGGTGGCCTTGCCCAGGTTCAGCAGGTAGTCGATGGCGCCGGCGGAGAAGCCGAAGCCGTCCTTCATGCCGAGCCCCCACGTCAGGGCCATGGAGACACCGGTCAGCACCGCGTGGATCGCGTACAGGACCGGGGCGATGAACATGAACGTGAACTCGATCGGCTCGGTCACACCGGTGACGAAGGAGGTCAGCGCGAGGGAGAACATCATGCCGCCGACGACCTTGCGGCGCTCGGGGCGGGCGCAGTGGACGATCGCGAGGCAGGCCGCCGGAAGGGCGAACATCATGATCGGGAAGAAGCCGGTCATGAACTGCCCGGCGCTCGGGTCACCCGCCAGGAAGCGGGAGATGTCGCCGCTCTTGCCCTGGAACTCGCCGGCCTGGAACCACGGGAAGGAGTTAAGCAGGTGGTGCATGCCGACCGGGATCAGCGCACGGTTGGCGACACCGAAGATGCCCGCGCCGACGGCGCCGGAGCCGACGAGCCACTCACCGAAGTTGTGCAGACCCGTGCCGAGGACCGGCCAGATCAGGCCGAAGACGATGCCGATGACGAGACCGGCGAACGCGGAGAGGATCGGGACCAGACGGCGCCCACCGAAGAAGCCCGCCCACTCGGGCAGCTTGGTCCGGTAGAACTTCTGGTAGATCAGGGCGACCACGATGCCCATGACGACACCGCCGAGCACCTTGGCGTCGACCGGCGCGTCGATCATGACGACCTTGCCGTCGACCGCCTTGGCTATCTTCGGCAGGTTCGAGTCGGTGAACGTGGCGAGCACGTTCTTGAAGACCAGGTAGCCGGTCACCGCGGCGAGCGCGGTCGAACCGTCGGACTTCTTGGCGAAGCCGATGGCGATGCCGACGGCGAACAGCAGCGCCATGTTGTCGAGGATCGCGCCACCGCCGGCGGACATGTATCCGGCGATCTTGGTCAGGAACGTCGGCAGCGAGGGGTCGCCGAGCATGTCCTTGTCGCCGAGGCGGACGAGCAGCGCGGCGGCCGGGAGCACCGCAACGGGGAGCATGAGGCTCCGGCCGATGCGCTGCATGACGGCCATCACGCCCGCGCCCTTCTTCTTTTCCGCAGCGGTGGCTGTGGACATGGGCTTCCTCCAGAAGGCAAGGCGCCGCCCAGGGGGTGCAACCGGGGGATGGCGGCGTCTCAGAACGGGGGTACGCGAGCGCCGAATCGGGCTTGCGTGGTCTACACCAATCCGTGGTGTAGACCAGTTGTAGCATGGTCGGGGATAGATAAGGAACCTTCGATTTCCTGTGGTCTACACCACACTCGGCTCCTGTGGGCGACCGGCGGCCCGGCACAAGCGGAAGGCCCCCGGATCCCGTGGATCCGAGGGCCCCGACGCAGTGGAGCGTCCGTTACGCCTTCGTGTTGTCCGCCTGCATCGCCGCGATCTCCTCGTCCGACTCCCGGCCCGGGGTCGGGATGTCGAACTTCGTGATCGCGAAGCGGAATACGACGTAGTACACCACCGCGAAACACAGGCCGATCGGAATGATCAGCAAGGGCTTCGTCGCCAGGCCGAAGTTGATGAGGTAGTCGATCAGACCCGCCGAGAAACTGAACCCGTCGTGGACGCCCAGCGCCCACGTCACCGCCATCGACACGCCCGTCAGTACCGCGTGGATCGCGTACAGCACCGGCGCGACGAAGAGGAACGAGTACTCGATCGGCTCCGTGATGCCCGTGACGAACGAGGTCAGGCCGACCGACAGCATCAGACCGGCGACCTCCTTGCGCCGCTGCGGCTTCGCACAGTGCGTGATCGCCAGCGCCGCCGCAGGGAGCGCGAACATCATGATCGGGAAGAAGCCGCTCAGGAACTGCCCCGCGTTCGGATCGCCCGCCAGGAACATGTTGATGTCACCGTGCACCGTCGTCCCGTCCGGCTTGGTGTAGCTGCCGAACTGGAACCACACCGGCACGTTCAGGAACTGGTGCAGGCCGATCACCAGCAGCGCGCGGTTGGCCACGCCGAAGATGCCGGAGCCCCAGGAGCCCAGCCCCACCAGCCAGTCGGAGAAGCTCTCCAGCGCACTGCCGACCGGCGGCCAGATCCACAGGCAGAGCGCGGCGAACCCGATCGCCACGAACGACATGATGATCGGCACCAGCCGGCGGCCGTTGAAGAAGCCCAGCCAGTCCACCAGCTTCACCCGGTGGAAGCGCTGCCAGAACCATGCGGCCAGCAGTCCCATGACGATGCCGCCGAACACCCCGGGGTTCTGGTACGTGAACTCCACGAACGTGTTGTTCGGCCCCAGACAGCCGCCGCCGATGTCCGCCGTGCCGACCGGGCAGATGTTGGGAAAGGCGTGCAGCACACCCCGGTAGACCAGGAAGCCCGCCACCGCCGCGAGGGCCGTCGAACCGTCCGCCTTCTTGGCCATGCCGATCGCGACACCCACGCAGAACAGCAGCGGCAGCCCGATGTCCGCGTTCAGCAGGGCGCCGCCCGCGGCCACCATCACCTTGGCCACGATCCTCCAGTTCAGGCCCTCCTCGCCCAAGACGCCGGGCTGCCCCAGCCCGTTGAGGAGCCCGGCCGCAGGCAGCACCGCGATCGGCAGCTGAAGACTGCGCCCCATCTTCTGCAGCCCCGGGTACAAGCCGCTCCACCACTTCGGCTGCGGTGCTGCTTCGGCACTGCTCGCGCTCATCGGCGTCCTCCTGGCGGGCCCGTTTGGGCAGGTGCGCCCCGTGCGGCACACTGGTGTAGACCACTTATGATGCGGTCGCACTCACCCGCCCGGAGGGCAGGTTGCCGCTGACCGTCATCATTCGGCAGAAGCTGGACCCGCGCTCGCGTAGCTGGGCCAACAGTGGGCTACCGTGACAAAGCGGACCGCGCTGGCTGGAACAGGGCCGCCGAGACTCGTTCTTCGTAGAACTCAGGGAGAAACACATGGCCACCAAGGCTGAGAAGATCGTCGCCGGGCTCGGCGGCATCGACAACATCGAAGAGGTCGAGGGCTGCATCACCCGCCTGCGCACCGAGGTCATCGACCCCACCAAGGTCGACGAAGCCGCCCTGAAGGCCGCCGGCGCCCACGGCGTCGTCAAGATGGGCACCGCGATCCAGGTCGTCATCGGCACCGACGCCGACCCCATCGCCGCCGACATCGAAGACATGATGTAACCACCCAGTCAGCGCCGTGCGAGCCGAGCCCCCGCCCGCACACCCCCACGAGGCCCCGTCCCCCACCCACCCGGACGGGGTCTTCGCGTATCCGCGCACCGACTAGGCTCGGACGCATGTCTCGCATCGACGGCCGCACGCCCGAACAGCTCCGCCCGGTCACCATCGAACGCGGATGGAGCAAGCACGCCGAGGGCTCCGTCCTCATCTCCTTCGGCGACACCAAGGTCTTCTGCACCGCCTCCTTCACCGAAGGCGTCCCCCGCTGGCGCAAGGGCAGCGGCGAAGGCTGGGTCACCTCCGAGTACTCGATGCTGCCCCGCTCCACCAACACCCGCGGCGACCGCGAATCCGTACGCGGCAAGATCGGCGGCCGCACCCACGAGATCTCCCGCCTCATCGGCCGCTCCCTGCGCGCCGTCATCGACTACAAGGCCCTCGGCGAGAACACCATCGTCCTGGACTGCGACGTCCTCCAGGCCGACGGCGGCACCCGCACCGCCGCCATCACCGGCGCCTACGTGGCACTCGCCGACGCCGTCGCCTGGGGCCAGCAGAAGAAGCTGATCAAGGCCGGCCGCAAGCCGCTCACCGGCACCGTCGCCGCCGTCAGCGTCGGCATCGTCGACGGCGTCCCCCTCCTCGACCTCTGCTACGAGGAGGACGTGCGCGCCGAGACCGACATGAACGTCGTCTGCACCGGCGACGGACGCTTCGTCGAGGTCCAGGGCACCGCCGAAGGCGAGCCCTTCGACCGCAAGGAGCTCAACGCCCTCCTCGACCTGGCCGCCGGCGGCTGCGCCGACCTCGAGGCCATCCAGCTCGGCGCGCTCCAGCTCTAGGCAGAACCACGGGGCGCGCTCCTGCGTCCCCTTGCATACGGGCGCACGGTGTCAAAGCCGTGCGCCCGTCCTCGCATCCGTGTCGATCCTGGGAGACCCGAACCATGAACCCGAAGCACCGCATAGCGGCGGTCGTGCTCGCCGCGGCCCTCGCCGTCCCGGCGCTGACGTCCTGTGACGCGATCTCGACGGCGATGGACTGCGCGAACACGGCGGTGGCCATCACGGACGGCGCGAACGACCTCCAGCAGGCGGTCTCCCAGGCCGGCAACAGCCCGCAGGACGCCCAGAACGCGCTGAACCAGATCGAGACGAACCTCAAGAAGGTCGGCGACCAGACGGACAACACCGACCTCAGCAAGGCCGTCTCCTCCATGACGACGGCGGTGAAGAACGTCCGCACGGCCATCGAGAACGGCAACCCGAACCCCGACATCCAGCCCGTCGCCGACGCGGCGAAGGAACTGTCGAAGGTCTGCACCCCGGGCTGAACCGCCACCCGCCCGGAGGGGACCGGATAATGGGCGGCATGACCAGCCGCCTGATCCTCGCCACCCGCAACGCGGGCAAAATCGCCGAGCTCCACGCCATCCTGTCCGACGCCGGCCTGCCGCACGAGCTGGTCGGCGCGGACGCGTACCCGCAGATCCCGGACGTCAAGGAGACGGGCGTCACCTTCGCCGAGAACGCCCTCCTCAAGGCCCACGCCCTGGCCCGGGCGACCGGCCTGCCGGCGATCGCCGACGACTCCGGCCTCTGCGTGGACGTCCTGAACGGCGCCCCCGGCATCTTCTCGGCGCGGTGGGCGGGTACGCACGGCGACGACAAGGCGAACCTGGACCTGCTGCTGGCCCAGCTCGGCGACATCGCCGACGAACACCGCGGAGCCCACTTCGCGTGCGCGGCGGCCCTGGCCCTCCCGGACGGCACCGAACGCGTCGTGGAGGGCCGCCTCCTCGGCACCCTCCGCCACGCCCCCTCGGGCACCGGCGGCTTCGGCTACGACCCGATCCTCCAGCCCGAGGGCGACACCCGCACCTGCGCGGAACTCACCCCGGCGGAAAAGAACGCCATCTCCCACCGGGGCCAGGCCTTCCGAGCCCTGGTCCCGTTCGTCCGCGCCCTGCTGGGCTGAGCCGGGGCCTGCCACGCCGAAGGCCCCGGCTCACTCGCGTGAGTCGGGGCCTTCGTTCAGTGTGCGGCCGGAGGGACTCGAACCCTCAAGGGATTTCTCCCACAACTACCTAAAAGTTGCGTGTAGGCCAATTCCACCACGACCGCGACATGTCGCCCAAATCGGACATCGGATCTGGTTGACTGCGGCTAGTCTACGACTGCCGGGGTCTGACGGTCGACAACATGGCGCCGCCGGCCTCCCCGGCACCATGTGTTCGTGACGGCATGGCAGTTAGGGCACAGCAGCCGCAGGTTCTCGCGACGGTCGTCGCTCCAGTCACCGTTGATGTGGTCGACCTCCAACGTCATGGGGCGCCCGCCCCACACTGGAGGCGTCCCGCACATGTCGCAGCAATCGGGAACGCCGACCTCACGCAGCGCCCGCCGCAGCAGGTGGGTGCGTGTCCGCCGCTTGCCGTCATGCCTGATCAGGATGTCCGCCGCGGACTTCATGGGCACCGGCCCCCGTTTGCCGCGCTGATGGGCCTGTCCGAGGAAGTGGGCAGTGGAGAGGCCCTCTTCCTGGATCCAGAGTTTCAGGGGGCCGTGGTGGCTTCCGGACACGGGGCGGCCCAGTCGGCGGAGAACCTCGGCCAGAGAGTGCGAGGCGGCAACCGCCGCACGCAGTTCCTCCCGGTCCGGCTTGACCCGGAGCCTGCGGTCCCGGCGCTCGAAATGGGACACGTCGATGCCGAAGTGGCGACATCGCTCCAGCAGGTACCGGCCGAGTCGGGGGTACGGCTTTATGTTGAGCAGGGAGATGACGTCCTCTATGCAGCCGGCCCGTTCCGTCGCCTCGGCCAGGACTTCGCGCGTGTAGCGGTTCCCGGCGCTCATCGGCGGCGCCCCTTGGCGCGACCGCGGTATGTGTCTGTTGTGGAGTGGCAGTTGGGGCAGAGCAGTCGCAGGTTCTCGGGCAGGTTGTTCCGCCAGTCGCCGTCCACGTGGTCCACCTCCAGCGGCAGCGGGTAGCCCTGCCAGGTCGGCCGGATGCACATGTGGCAGACCTCGGGAACGCCCAGTGCGGTCAGAGCCTGTTTCAGCTGCTCGCTCTGTGCCCGCCGGGCGTGGGAACCGTCCTGCTTGACCAGAAGGCTCTCCGGGGTCCGCCGGGTCTTGGGCCGTCCTGCCGGTGAGGGCAGTGTGAAATGGGAGATGTCTATGCCGAATGCCTTGACCCGCCTGCTGATGTGCGTGTGGTTCCCACCGACGACTTCGAGGCCGAGGTGTCGCAGGACCTGGCACATGTTCGTGGAGTCGGCGACCGCCGCGGCCAGGATCTCCTTCGTCCACTTGACGGCGTCAGCCCGCTCGAAGTGCGACGTGTCCACCCCCAGGCGCCGCATCCGGTCATGGACATAGCGTCGCGAGCCGCCCTTCGGGTCCACTCCCAGTTTCTCCAGCGCCTCGCTCAGCGTGCGCGACGTGCTCGCCGCTTGCGCGAGGCGTTCCTTCGTGTACGGGCTGATCGGCATGCCGGCCCCTCCGTTCCCGGCCGCGTGTGCGGCTCTCGTACGGAGAAACGGGTCGATAGTCGGACGGTTACGGGCCTGTTCGTCCGATAAACGGAGCGGCCCGCACCGGTTTGTCGGTGCGGGCCGCTGGTGCGCAGGGCCGGCCGGAGTCAGATGCCCAGGTCCTTGATGATCTTGGCTACGTGGCCCGTGGCCTTGACGTTGTAGAGGGCGCGTTCGACCTTGCCCTCCTCGTCCACGATCACCGTGGAGCGGATGACTCCGGTCACCGTCTTGCCGTACAGCTTCTTCTCGCCGAACGCGCCGTACGACTCGAGGACCTTCTTCTCCGGGTCGCCGACCAGGGTGACCTTCAGGTGCTCCTTCTCGCGGAACTTCGCCAGCTTCTCCGGCTTGTCCGGGGACACGCCGATCACGTCGTAGCCGGCCTCGGCCAGCACCGCCAGGTTGTCCGTGAAATCGCAGGCCTGCTTCGTGCAGCCCGGTGTCAGCGCCGCGGGGTAGAAGTACACGATCACCTTGCGGCCCTTGTGGTCGGCGAGCGAGACCTCGTTGCCGTCCGCGTCGGGCAGGGTGAAGGCGGGGGCGGTGTCGCCCGGCTGGAGTCGCTCGCTCATGTCAACAGTCTCCTCGGGAGGGGATCGGTACGGTCCGAGACTAAGCTGACAGACTGTTCATGGCGGACTACGCCCCCATGCGACCACGACCACGACGACGGAGGCAGCGCGGTGCCGGAAGCCAGGACCCCCGCACAGATCGAGGCGGACATCGTCCGCCGCCGCGAGCAGCTCGCCGAGACGCTCGACGAGATCGGCGTGCGCATGCACCCGAAGACGATCATCGGGGACGCAAAGGCAAGGGTCGCCTCGACCGTGGACCACACCGCCGGGCGTGCCGTCGTCGCCGTGAACCGTGTGCTGACGGATGTGCGGGCGAGCTTCCGTTACGACGACGGTACGCCGCGTCCCGCGCGGATCGCGCCCGTCGCGCTGCTCGCGGCGGGTGTGATCGGCCTGCTCGTGGTGTCGGCGCGGCGCAAGCGCTGATGACCCTGCGGCGCACGGGTGGGGCGCGGACGGGTAGGTTCGTGGCGTGAGCGACAACACCAACACCACCACCCACGACAAGCTGCCCATCCGCATGCTGCACGACCGCGTGCTCGTGAAGTCCGACTCGCCGGAGGGCGAGCGGCGCTCGGGCGGCGGCATCCTGATTCCGGCCACCGCTGCCGTGGGCAAGCGGCTGGCCTGGGCCGAGGTGGTCGCGGTCGGGCAGAACGTACGCAGCGTGGAGCCGGGCGACCGGGTGCTGTACGACCCAGAGGACCGGGCCGAGGTCGAGGTGCGGGGTGCGACGTACGTGCTGATGCGTGAGCGGGATCTGCACGCCGTGGCCGCGGAGCGGCTGGAGGGGTCCAAGGACTCCACCGGGCTGTACCTGTAGGAGCCCGTAGGGATCTGTAGAAACCTGTAGAAACCTGTAGAAACCTGTAGGGATCGATCGTCGAAGGGCCGGTGACCGGGGTCACCGGCCCTTCTGCACGGGCTTTGCTACGGTGGTGGGGAACCCCCGACGAGACGCGCCGTACCGGGTAGCCGTGGCTGTAGGACAAGACGACGCACCCCGTTCGCTCTCGTTCCGGAGGTGCCCGTCATGGCCTGGGTTCTGCTTCTCGTCGCCGGTCTGCTCGAGGTCGGCTGGTCGATCGGCATGAAGTTCACGGAGGGCTTCACCCGGTTGTGGCCGAGCGTGTTCACCGGTGCCGGGATCGTCGCGAGCATGGTGCTGCTCTCGTACGCCGCCAAGAGCCTGCCGATCGGTACCGCGTACGGCGTCTGGGTGGGCATCGGTGCGGCCGGGGCCGCGGTGCTGGGCATGGCGGTGCTGGGTGAGCCCGTCACCGCCGCCCGTGTCTTCTTCGTCTGCCTGCTGCTGGTCGCCGTGGTGGGGCTGAAGGCGACCTCCGGTCACTGACCTCTCCCCCCCCGTACGGGTCAGTCCCGCGATTCCGGTTATTCCAGGTACTCCGACGGGGGCCGGCTGCGCGGGCGGCCGCCGGTGACGCCGCCCAGGGCGCCTGCGGTGGTGCCGGCCGTGGTGCCCGATGCCGTTCCTCCGGCGGTTCCGGTGGTCCCGGTCGTCGTCCCCGTGGTGGCGCCCTCGTTGCTCCGGCCCCCGGTGGTGTCGCCTTCCGTGGTCCGGCCCTCGGTGTCCTGCCCCTGGTTGCGGCCGCCCTGGTCCTCGTCGCCGTCCGGCGGTGTCGGCCGGTTCGGGCGGTTCGGCCGGCTCGGCGGCGGCGGGGATTGCGGGGTGTCCTCGTCCGGCGTCGGCTCCGGGCTGCCCGGGACGAACGGCGGCGGGGACGGGGCGGCGCCCGGCTGGAGTTCGAGGTCGAAGTCCAGCGGGTCGCTGCCCTCCAGGGCGGTCTTCGTGTACTGCGCCCAGATCCGGGCCGGGTAGCCGCCGCCCCCGATCCGGGCCTCGCCGAGAGCCCCGTACAGGGATTCCAGGGCGCCGGTGTCGGGGTCCTGGCCCATCATCGAGACGACCGTGACCAGGTCGGGGGTGTACGCCGCGAACCAGGCGGAGCGGTCCAGTTCGCCGGTGCCGGTCTTGCCGGCGGCCGGGTGCCCGGCGGCGAGGGCGGCCGTACCGGTGCCGTTGTCGACGACGCTGACCAGCATGGACGTGGTGGTGTCGGCGGCTTCTCGGCTGACGGCCTGCTTCGGGGTGCGGTCGGGCAGGGGGATGCTGTCGCTGCCCTTGGTGATCTTCTCGACGAACGTGTACGGGGTGTAGCGGCCGTGGTCGGCGAGGGTCGCGTAGGCCTGGGTCATGTCCAGGACGCTGGCCTGCATGGTGCCGAGGGCCATGGCGGGGCCCGCGACGAAGTTCGGGGTGTTCTCGGGGATGCCGAGGTCGATGGCGGTCTTCTTGACCTTGGCGGTGCCGACGTCGACGACCATCTGGGCGAAGACGGCGTTGACGGACAGGTCGGTGGCGGTGTTGACGGTGATGTTCCCGTACGACAACTGGCCCTCGTTCTCGGGGGCGTAGGGGGTCCGGGTGCCGACGACGCGGCGCTTGTTGTCGCCGTTGTAGACGGTGTTGGGGGTGATCAGGCGGCCGTCCTGGGTGCGGGAGTCGTTCTCGACGGCGGCGGCGAACACGAACGGCTTGAAGGTGGAGGCCACCTGGTAGTCGTGGCGGGTCGCGTTGTTGACGTACTGCTTGGTGTAGTCGATGCCGCCGTACATGGCGACGACCTTGCCGGTGGCCGGGTCGATGGAGACCCCGCCGGCCCGTACGACGCGGTCGGCCTTGCGCGTCGCCGGGTCCAGCTTGTCGGCCATCTTCTCGTCGACTGCGTCGACGAAGGCGTTCTGGCGGCGTTTGTCGATGGTGGTGGTGATGCGGTAGCCGCCCTTGGCGAGGGTCTTCTCGTCGAGGATCTTGCGCTCGACGATGTGGTCCTTGATGGCTTCGACGAGGTAGCCGCGCTGTCCGGAGAGGCCGGCGGCCGGGCGGACCTTGCCGGGTTCGGGGAACTGCGTCGCGGTCCGCTCGGCCGCGGGCAGCCACTGCTTCTTGACCATGCCGTCGAGTACGTAGTTCCAGCGGGCGAGCGCGCGGGTGCGGCTCTGGGGGTGGGCGACGACGTCGAAGGCGCTGGGGGAGTTGAGGAGCGTGGCGAGGTACGCGCCTTCGGCGGTGGTGAGTTTGCCGACGTCCTTGCCGTAGTAGGCCTGGGCGGCCGCCTGGATGCCGTAGGCGTTGCGGCCGAAGTAGCTGGTGTTGAGGTAGCCCTCGAGGATGTAGTCCTTCGATTTCTCGCGGCCGAGTTTGATCGCGATGAAGAACTCCTTGACCTTGCGCTTGATCGTCTGTTCCTGGCCCAGGTAGTAGTTCTTGACGTACTGCTGGGTGATGGTCGAACCGGATTGGGTGCCCTTGCCGGTCGCCGTGTTCCATGCGGCGCGGATCATCGCCTTGGGGTCCACGGCCCGTTCGGAGTAGAAATCCCGGTCCTCGGCGGCGAGTACGGCTTCCTGCACCGTGCGGGGGATCTGTGAGAGGGGAACGTTGACGCGGTTGACCTCGCCGTCACGGGCGAGCTGGGAGCCGTCGGCGTAGAGGTAGAGGTTGGACTGGGCGGTGGCGGCGGCGTTGGCGGGCGGGATGCGGACCAGCAGGTAGCCGGCGACGAGGGCGCCGATGACGAGCAGGGCGAGCAGCAGGACGGTGCCGAGGACCATGCGCCAGGTGGGGACGAGGCGGCGCCGGCCGGTCCGCTTCCGGTTCCGTTCGGCCTTGTTGGCGGCTCTGCGCGACTGCCTCTCGCCGGAAGGCTTCTGCGGCTTCTGCGGCTCCTGCGGCTTGTGTGCCGACGGCTGCTGCGCGGGAGGTGTTGTGGGGGTGTCCGGGTCACGAGGGGTCCAGCCCGGTGGTGGTGACTGGTCGCTCATCGCCAGGACTCCTCGACGCCATACGAAATATCCACATCTGTACTCCGTGCTGTCTACCCGATGACCGCTCATTCCGCTTCGGACGGGCGTAAAT
Source organism: Streptomyces sp. R33 (assembly GCF_041200175.1). Taxonomy (NCBI): domain Bacteria; kingdom Bacillati; phylum Actinomycetota; class Actinomycetes; order Kitasatosporales; family Streptomycetaceae; genus Streptomyces; species Streptomyces sp. R33. The sequence continues at coordinate 5,427,712 of NZ_CP165727.1, forward strand.
CGGTCGCGTGGATCGCCCCTCCGCACTAAGCTCGCGCGCTTTGGCCGACGTAGGAACGACCGGGGAAATCGGAGGGATACGGTGCGCCAGGCAACGGCTCGCAGAGCGTGGCTCTATCCGGCCGTCGCGGCCGGCGGGTTCCGGCGCTACGCCACGTACGGGACGGCGACGGCGGCAGGGGTGTTCACCAACACCGTCTTCGGCTTCATCCTCGCGTACACGTACGTCGCGCTGTGGGAGGAGCGGCCCGGACTGGGCGGTTACGACCAGGCGCAGGCGCTGACCTTCGTCTGGGTGAGCCAGTCGCTGCTCGCCGCGGGCGCGCTCATCGGCGGCGGCTTCCAGGAGGAGATGCAGGAGCGCATCCGTACGGGTGACATCGCCGTCGACCTGTACCGGCCGGCCGATCTGCAGTTGTGGTGGCTGGCGGCCGATCTGGGGCGCGCCGGCTTCCAGTTGCTCGGGCGCGGGGTGGTGCCGCTGCTCGCGGGGGCGCTGGCGTTCGAGCTGGCGCTGCCCGCCGATCCGGTGCGCTGGCTGCTGTTCCTGGTGTCCGTACTGCTCGGGCTGGTCGTCAGTTTCGGGATCCGGTACCTGCTGGGGCTGGCGGCGTTCTGGCTGATGGACGGGACGGGGATCAACGTGATGGCCGTCGTCGTCACGATCTTCTGCTCCGGGATGCTGCTGCCGCTGACGGTGTTCCCCGGCGGCTTCGGCGAGGTCGTCCGCGTGCTGCCGTGGGCGGCGATGATCCAGGTGCCGCTGGACGTGCTGATGGGCGAGCACGCGGGCGCCGGGGGCGCGGTGCGGGCGCTGGGCTTCCAGGCGGGATGGGTGCTCGTACTGCTGGGCGCGGGGCGGCTGTTGCAGTCGGCGGCGACGCGGAAGGCGGTGGTCCAGGGTGGCTGAGACGGCGGCGTCGGGGTCGGTGGCGTCCGAGTCGGTGGCGGCTCCGGCGCGGCGGCCCGGGCGGCCGATGGAGGTACCGGCGCGGAACCGGGCGGTGGAGGGGCTGCGCGGCTACGGGCTGATCGTGGCGATGTGGGTCCGCTCGACGATGACGTACCGGACGTCGTTCCTGCTCTCCACCTTCGGGAACGCGGCGATCACGCTCCTCGACTTCGTCGCGATCTGGATCATGTTCTCGCACGTGGACGTGCTCGGCGGTTTCACGCTGCCCGAGATCGCCCTGCTGTACGGGTCCGCCTCGGCCTCGCTCGGGCTGGCGGACCTGCTCCTCGGCAATACGGACCGGATCGGCGTCCGGATCCGCGACGGTTCGCTCGACACCATGCTGGTGCGTCCGGTCCCGGTGCTCGCGCAGGTCGCGGCGGACCGCTTCGCGCTGCGGCGGGTGGGGCGGATCGGGCAGGGACTGGCGGTGCTGGTCTGGGCGGTCTGCGCGCTGGACGTGGAGTGGACGGCCGGGAAGGTGTGGCTGATGCCGGTGATGGTCGTGGCCGGGGCGGCGATCTTCGGGGCGGTGATGGTGGCCGGGGCGGCGTTCCAGTTCGTCGCCGGGGACGCGGCGGAGGTGCAGAACTCCTTCACGTACGGCGGCAACACGATGCTCCAGTACCCGCCGACGGTGTTCGGGAAGGACCTGCTGCGCGGGGTCACGTTCGTCGTGCCGCTGGCCTTCGTGAACTGGCTGCCCGCCCTGTACGTGCTGGGGCGGCCCGATCCGCTGGGACTGCCGGGGTGGGTGGCGTTCCTGAGCCCGCTGGTGGCGGTGGTGGTGTTCGTACCCGCGTCGCTGGTGTGGCGTGCGGGTCTTCGTTCGTACCGGAGTACGGGGAGCTGAGCGGCTGTGGGCACGGATGTGCTGATCGAGCTGGACGACGTCGAGAAGGTCTTCGACGTGCGGCGCCGGGTGGGCCTGCTGCGGCGGGAGAAACGGCAGGTCAGAGCGGTTGACGGGATCAGCTTCGAGGTGGCGCGGGGCGAGGTGGTCGGCTACATCGGGCCCAACGGCGCCGGGAAGTCGACCACGATCAAGATGCTGACCGGCATCCTCACCCCGAGCGGCGGCCGGCTGCGGGTCGCGGGCATCGACCCGGCGCGGGAGCGGATGCGGCTGGCGCACCGGATCGGGGTGGTGTTCGGGCAGCGGACCACGCTGTGGTGGGACCTGCCGCTGAAGGACTCGTACGGGCTGATGCGGCGGATGTACCGGATCCCGGCGGCGCGGTTCGAGGAGAACCTCGAGCACTGCGTGGACCGCCTCGACCTGGCCGAGCTGCTGGACGTTCCGGTACGGCAGCTTTCGCTGGGCCAGCGGATGCGCGGGGACATCGCGGCGGCGCTGCTGCACGATCCGGACGTGCTGTACCTGGACGAGCCGACGATCGGGCTCGACGTGGTGAGCAAGGCGAAGGTACGGGGCTTCCTGCGGCAGTTGAACGCGGAGCTCGGCACGACCGTGCTGCTCACCACCCATGACCTGCAGGACATCGAGCAGCTGTGCGAGCGGGTGATGGTGATCGACCACGGGCGGCTGATGTACGACGGGGCCCTGGCCGGCCTGCACTCGATGGGGGAGGGCGGCGGGGAGCGGACGCTGGTGGTGGACCTGGAGCGGGAGCTTCCGGAGATCAGCGTGGCGGGGGCGCGGGTGGTGAAGGTGGACGGCCCGCGGCAGTGGCTGGCGTTCCCGGCGGGGACGTCGGCGGCGCCGCTGGTGGCGGAGGTGGCGGCCCGGTACCCGCTGCTGGACCTGTCGGTGCGGGAGCCGGACATCGAGGACGTGATCGCGCGGATGTACGCGGGGCGGGGGTGAGGGGCCCCGGGGGCGGGGGCTTTGGGCTCTGGGGGCCGGGGGCTCGGCGGGCCGGGGGCTCGGCGGGGCCCGGGGTAGGGGATAAATCAGGGGCGAGCGGGGGTCGGGTCCAGGGCTGGGCCATACAACTCCCTTGCGTGGCTGCATAGGCTGTTCCCCATGACTGACGAGCGGCCGGAGAAGCCGTTGCCGGAGCTGAGGGCGTCGGACGCCGACCGTGACCGGGTGGTGGAGCGTCTGCGGGACGCCGTCGCCGAGGGCCGGATCGACATGGAGGAGTTCGAGGAGCGGCTGGAGGCGGCGTACAAGTCGAAGACGTACGCCGAACTGGAACCACTGACCCGCGACTTGCCCGCGCCGGGCGGCGCCCCGATGGCGGTCGCGGCGCCGGCCCCGGTGCCTGCTCCGGGGGACCGCTCGTGGCCGTCCAGGATCGGCGGCGCCGGTCTGCCCGCGGGATCGTCGCCGGCCGTCGCGGTCATGTCGTCGTTCCAGCGCAAGGGCAACTGGACGGTGCCCGCCCGCCTGGACGCGGTGGCGTTCTGGGGCGGCGGCGAGCTCGACCTGCGCGAGGCGAACTTCGCGCAGCGTGAGGTGGTCATCAACTGCGTCGCGATCATGGGCGGGATCGAGATCACCGTCCCGCCGGGCGTGGAGGTCGACGTCCGGGGCTTCGGCTTCATGGGCGCCTTCGACCAGCGCGACACCCCGGGCCCGGTCACCCCGGGCGCCCCGCGGGTGGTGGTGACGGGCTTCGCCTTCTGGGGCGGCGTGGAGATCAAAACCAAACCCCCGAAGCGCCCCGAGCCCCTGCCGGGCGCCCCGAACCTCCGCAAGGAGCTGTAGCGGGGCGCCGTCACCCTGGCGGCCGGACCGGAGCCCGGGCGCCACACGGGGCGCAGCCGGAGCGGCACGGGCCGTACGGGCGCCGGAGCCACGGGCCGGGGCCCGGACCACGGGCCGGGCCCCGCAGCCCGCACGGGCCGGCGGGCCCTGTCGCGCGTAGGGACGCCGGGCGCCTCGAGGGCGGCGAATCGGCGCGCCGGGAACTCCTCGGGGCTCCGGGGAGTCGGATGCTATGCAGACAAAACCGGCGCCCGGGGGAAGGGAGGAACACGTGGACAACCGCCCCAACGCCGTAGGCACTGGCACTGGCATTGGCGGCTTCGTGTTCAGCGAGGCCGACGAGGAGCGCCGCCGCGGCGTCCGCCGCATGAAGACCACCGCGACCGGCCTGCTGATCCTGGTCGCGCTGGTCTACGTACTGACCACCTGGGCCGAGCACTCCGGTGCCGGCGGCTGGGCCGGGTACGTCCGGGCCGCCGCCGAAGCCGGCATGGTCGGCGCGCTCGCGGACTGGTTCGCCGTGACCGCGCTGTTCCGGCACCCGCTCGGCCTGCCCATCCCGCACACCGCGATCATCCCGACCAAGAAGGACCAGCTCGGCGTCTCCCTCGGCGAGTTCGTCGGCGAGAACTTCCTCTCCCCGGACGTGGTCCGCACCCGCCTGCACGCCCTCCGCATCGGCAGCCGCCTCGGTGCCTGGCTGGCCGAGCCCGCGCACGCCGACCGCGTCACGGCCGAGCTGGCCACCGCGCTGCGCGGAGCCCTGACCGTACTGCGCGACTCCGACGTGCAGGCCGTCGTGGGCGAGGCCATCACCCGGCGGGCCGAGACCGCCGAGATCGCGCCGGGGATCGGCAAGACCCTGGAGAAGGTCGTCGCGGACGGCGGGCACCGCCGCGTCGTCGACCTCGTCTGCATCAAGGCCCACGACTGGCTGGTGACGCACGGGGAATCGGTGATGGGCGCCGTCCAGGGCGGCGCGCCCGGCTGGACCCCGCGGTTCGTGGACCGCAAGGTCGGCGAGCGCGTGTACAAGGAACTGCTCCGCTTCCTGACGGAAATGCGGGACATGCCGGAGCACCCGGCGCGCGGGGCGGTGGACCGGTTCCTGACGGACTTCGCGGCCGATCTCCAGTCGGACAGGGACACCCGGGCCCGGGTGGAGCGCCTGAAGTCCGAGATCCTGCAGCGTGAGGAGGTCCAGGACGTGATCGCCTCCGCCTGGACCGCGATCCGGTCGATGATCCTCTCGGCGGCGGAGGACGACCACAGCGAGCTGCGGCTGCGGGTCCGGTCCTCCCTGCTGTCGCTGGGGGCCCGGCTGGCGACGGACGGCCGGCTCCAGGACAAGGTGGAGGGCTGGATCGAGGGCGCGGTGGTGTACGTGGTGACCACCTACCGGGCCGAGATCACCTCGCTGATCACGGACACGGTGGCCGGGTGGGACGCCGAGCACACGTCGCGGAAGATCGAGGCCCACATCGGCCGCGACCTGCAGTTCATCCGCATCAACGGCACGGTGGTCGGCGCCCTGGCAGGGCTGCTGATCTACGCGGTGTCGCAGGCGTTCGGCGCGTAGGCCAGGCCCTCTGCCGGGCCGGCCCGGGCTCGGGGCCGGCGGAGGGTCGGCGGAGGGTCGGGCTGGCCCAGCCTGCTCGGCGGGGCCGTGGCCCGTGGCCCATGCCTCATGCCCCGTGGCCCGTGGCCTGTGGCCTGTGGCCCACGCGCCGTGGCGCCCGTGGTCGGGTCAGCCGCGGTCGGCGACGACCCAGGACGCGGTCGCCACGACGGCCGCGGCCCCGAGGACGGCCGGCCAGGCCCCGACCTTCTTGGCCAGCGGGTGCGCGCCCGCGAAGCCGGCGAGGTACAGCGCGCCGAGCCCGGCCGCCGCGGGGGTGCCGCCGCGCCGGTGCCATTCCCGCCCGGCGGCCAGCCCGGCCGCGCCGAGCACGACACCGCCCAGCGGACGCTTTTTCGTCCACCGGGCGACGGCGTACCCGCCGACCAGTCCGGCGGCCGCCACTGCGGAACTCGGTACGCGCGCCATGCCCAACTCCTCAAGTCGTCTGATCTGACTGGTCTGACTGATCTGGTGATCTCGCTGATCTCACTTGTGCCACTACGAGGCTAACGCGGGGGCTTGACCACCCGGCGGGCCCCCAGCGCCCCCAAGACGAGCACGGCCCCGCCGACCACACCGTCCGGCACGGCGTCCTTGACGGCGCGCGGCAGCAGCGCCACCACACCCAGGACGAGAAGGAAGGCGAGCACGCACCGGCCGGTGGCCCGAAGCAGTCTGTCCACGGGCTGCTCAACGCGCCGCGCGTCGCCCCGACACGGAGCACGGGGAGGGGATTTGTCGCACACTCGCCGGATCCGCGCGATACGTGCTCCAGGAACCGGTCCGGCATAAATTGACTCTCCCATCCCAAACGGGAAAAAGAGGAGCTCGGACATCGTGATCTGCTACGGACAGGCCGTCCTCGACCTCGCGGACGAACTGGTCGACGCCTATGCCGACGTCTTCTCCGCTCCGCCGTGGAACGAAGACGAAGAAACCATTCGCCAGTTCGCGGTCCGCCTCCAGGCCAACGCCCGGCGCCGTGGTTTCCGTACGGCTCTCGCCCAGTCCGCGGCCGGCATCGACGGCTTCGCCACGGGCTGGCTCACCCCGGCGGCGTTCCCCAAGGACCGCGGGTACGCCCAGGTCGCGGCGCAGCTCGGCCCGGAGCGCGTGCGGGAACTCCTGACGGGTGCGCTGGAGATAGACGAGCTCGCCGTACGCCCCTACGCGCGCGGCCACGGCACGGGCCGGACCCTGCTCACCGAGATCACCGCCGATGCCCCGGACCGGCGGGCCTGGCTGCTGACCTCCCGCCTGGCCACCGACACGGTGGCCACGTACCGGCGCCTGGGCTGGCACGAGGTCACCGCCCGGCCGGGCACGCAGACGGGGGTGATCGTCTTCCTGTCCCCGGAGCACCCGGGCCGCTAGGGGGTGTCGTCGGCCCGGGGCCGGGCATACCGCCGGCATGATCACACCGAAGCAGACGCCAGACCACACCCGGCCCCCGACCCACCGGCCCCTCGGCCGGACGGCAACCAGCCGGAGGCCCGTGCAGCCGGCCGGGCGGACGGCGAATGACCGCAGGCCCGGGAAGGCGACCGGACAGGCGGCCGCCGCCCATGCGGCCCGTCGGCAGTTCAACCTGGCCACCCGCCACCAGCTCGTCAGCGCAGGGGTGCCCGACGGCACGATCACCTCGCGCACCCGCCCGGGCGGGCCCTGGCAACGCTTACTTCCCCGGGTCTACCTCCTGCAGACCGGGCCCCCGGACCACCGCCAACGCGCCCTCGCCGCCGTCCTGTACGCTGCCGAGCCCGCCGCGGACCCGCTGTCCGGCGACACGGCCGTCCTCACCGGCGGCGCCGCCCTGGCGCTCCTCGGCATCCGCGACGTCCCGTACACCCCGGCCGACGTCCTGGTCCGCGCCCCGCGCCGGCTCACCGGGACCCCGGAGGTCCGCCCGCTGGCCACCGCGCGCTGGCCGCGCACCATCGCGGTGTCCGGCATCCCGAGCGCCGGCCCGGTGCGTGCGGCCGCCGACTTCGCCGCCCGGACCGAGGACCCCGACCGCATCCGCTCGACCCTGGCCCACGTGGTCCAGTCCGGCTGGTGCCACCCGCAGGACCTGCACGCCGAGCTCCGCGCGGCCCGCCTCCTCACCCGCCCGGCGATCCGCGCCGCCGCCTCGGAACTCGTCGCCGGGGTCCGCTCGATCGCCGAGGCCCTGGCCCGGGACACCCTCACGGCGACGGACCTCCCGACCCCGCTGTGGAACGCCCGGCTGTACACCCCGGACGGCTCGTTCCTGGCCAGCCCGGACGCGTACTGGCCCGACGAGGGCGTCGCCCTGGAGATCGACTCGGCGGAGTACCACTACACCCGCGACGCCTGGCACGCCACCCTCCTGCGCCGCCTGCGCCTGGAGTCCCACGGCATCCTGGTGGTCAGCGCAACCCCGTCGATGATCCGCGACACCCCACCCCAGGTCATCGCCGCCCTCCGCACCCTCCTCGCCCTGGCCACCACCCGCCCCACCCCACCCACAGCCCAAGCCCGCGGCCACCAACAGCTGGCCTTTCCCCTCAGGTGGTGATCAAGCGGTTCGGGGCGGCGACAATGGATGTGTGGAGACACTCGAGACGACGGCCGTGGTGCGTCGGCGCATGAGCCGCCAGAAGAGCCGCAACACCGGGGTCGAGGTTGCCCTGCGCAAGCTGTTGCATGGCTCCGGTCTGCGGTACAGGATTCACCGGCGCCCGGTGAAGGGGGTTCGCCGGGAGGCGGACATCGTGTTCGGGCCTGCTCGTGTAGCGGTCTTCGTCGACGGCTGTTTTTGGCACGGCTGCCCGGAGCATGCGACCTGGCCTCGGAACAACGCAGACTTCTGGCGGAAGAAGATCGAAGGCAACCGGAGCAGAGACCTCGACACGGACGCCCGCCTTGCCATCGCGGGTTGGCTTTCCGTGCGCATCTGGGAGCACGAGGACCCGGTCGAGGCGGCGGAGCGGGTCATCTCCACGGTTGCGATGCGTCGTGACGCGCTCGGGGTCTCTGCGAGGAGTGGTCGCGGCAGAGCCATTTGACAGAGAGAGATTGTCAAATGCCGCTGCTAGGCTGCGCATTGCCGATTGTCTTGCGCGGTGGTGACCGGGGGAGGGGATCCATGGGAGTGGGCGGCGAGGAGTTCGGGCCCTGGCTGGCACGTCAGTTGAGCCGGATGGACATATCCCAGGCCGAACTGGCCGAGCGTGTGGGTCTCACTCGGGCGGCGGTCTCTGCTTGGGTGAACGGCCGTTCGGAACCCAGGGATGACACGAAACGGCTCATTGCCGATGCATTCGGAACGGACGAGGCATCCTTGGCGGCCCGCGTGACCGACGTCGTCACCACTTTGCCCCTGCGTTGGCACCACCGGCGGGCGCATGCGGACGGGGGCCGCGAGTACGGAAACGCCGCTGCGTTTGCCTTCGATGCAGACATGGCGGTCCTCACCCGCGAGGCAACCCAGAACTCGCTCGACGAACGACTGGACACCGGGGCCCCGGTCCGCGTCGAGTACACACTCCACGAGCTCACCGGCAGCCGCCTGAAGAAATTCCTCGACGCGTTGCAATGGGATGAGCTCCTCCCGCACTACGAGCAGGCCGCGGGCGCGCCGCAGAAGGTGTCCCGCAGCCTCCGCGCGGCGCTGGACGACCTCGCGGCCGGGGATTCCCTTCTCTTGCTTCGGGTGGACGACTACAACGCGACCGGCCTCACGGGCCCGGAGTACGCTGACGGCCGCTTCGCGGCAGTCGTCCGGCGACAGCTGGACAGCCACAAGACATCCGCCAGTCGGGCCGGTGGCTCGTACGGCCTGGGCAAGGCCACCCTCTGGGCGACCAGCCGGTTCGGTCTGGTGTTGGTCAACTCCACTCTGTCCGAGGCGCACGAGGGGCGGACCGACCGACGGGTGATCGGTCGACTCGACCTCCCGTGGCACGAAGTCGGCGGTGATGCCTATGCCGGCCCGGCCTGGTTCGGCGAGCCCGACACCGCCCCGGACCACCGAAACGTGGCCCGGTCGTGGTGGGCCGCCGAAGACACCGTACGGGACCTGCATCTCGAACGCAGCAGCGCTGCCCCGGGCACGTCGTTCCTCATCGTCGGTGCGCATGACGCTTCAGGGGATGCCGAAGACCTTCGCGATATTCACGACAAACTCGTCAGGTCCCTGGCGGACGGGTTCTGGGCCTCCATGGTCGGCGGCCGGCGCGCCGGTCCGCTGCTGGAGGCGACCGTGCGGACCCTGAGGGACGGCCGAGTGATCGTTCCCGAGGAGAGAGTCGATCCCTCCGTGAGGCACCCGGGCCTGTGTCGGGCGCTCCGGGCATATCTCGACGAGGAGACGGTCGACGCGCTCACCTCCGAGAATCAGGTGGCCGCGGTCGAGGTCCCGATCGTGGTGACGCCACGCAAGGGGCAGGTCGGAGGGAAGGGGAACCGGCACGGTGCGGTTCTGCTGCTGACGCCCACTGCCGACGGGGACGAGAAGCACAGCCGGGTCGTGTGCATGCGGGGCAACCGCATGACGATCACCGAGCACCGCCCGCGTGAACTGCCCCCGGGCTCCATTCCCTTCCAAGCGGTGCTCCTCGCCGGATACGCGACCGAGCGGGATGGGCAGGACGTCGCTCTCGCCGAGGCGTTCCTGAGGGCATCGGAACCGCCGGAACACGATCGATGGGATCGAACCGAGGAGCTCACCTCGCTGTACGCGCGGGGGGCGCTCACGCGGCTGAAGGAGTTTCGCGCCGAGATCGACAAGGCTGTACGAGGCCTGGTCCAGCGCGAGACGGCTCCACGTGCGGAGGGCCCGGCGGGTTTGAGGGAATTGCTGCGCCTGGACTACAGCGGACCTGCGCAGCGCCGTTCCGCGTCGTTCCCGATCGTGGACCGGCTCGACGCCACGCTGAAGCCGTCCGGCGCATGGAGCGTGGCCGTGACGGTGAAGCTTCCCGATGCCGACGACCCTTGGCTGCTGACGCCGGTCGCGAAGTTCGACGTGCGCTCGGGTGGGAAGCCGGTGGTCGACTGGGCGAGCTTGTCCGCCACGGACAATTGTCGCCTCGAGCGCGGCAATCTCGTTGTTGATGCCGGAGTGCGTCGGGCGGAGTTCCATGGTGTCACCGACCCGGCCACACATCCCGTCCGCGGCGCTTTGGCCCGGCTCGTCGTCGAAGTCCAGAGGGCTCGTGGAGGTGCCGCGTGACAGTTGCCTTCCCCTATCCGGTGCTCTTCGGCGACGTCACCGTCAAAGTCCTCTCTGTGAAGGTCGACGGCGATGAGCTCCCCTACACGATGATTTCCGCGTCGGACAGGACCGTCGCCCTGCACAGAGCGGGGCGCGAGTCCTGGGAACGGGCCCGGCTCCGGGTCGCAGTCGACTTTCCGCAAAGCGAGTTGGCCGAGGGGCCCTGGTCGGATGTCGTTTTCCTCGCAGTCCTGTCCGAGAAGTCCACCAATGCCCGGACAACCGCTGTACTGAGGCGGACGGGTGACGGGACTGTCGAGGGGGCCGTCGAACTGGACCGGGCGCGGCACCACGACCGGGTCACGCTGGCCGTTTCCGTGGTCGCGACCGTCGGCGACGTTCCGGGACGTCTGATCGGCTCCGCCAAGGACTCGTGGTACGTCGACCTTCGGGCGTCGGCGCCGGAGCGTCGACAGGAGATCGAGATCGTCGAGGCCGACTTTCGCAAGGGGGCCCACGAGTGGTTGCGTGCCTACCAGGACTCGGCGTGGGTCGTCGATGCGACCGGTGACATGCCCACGGTCTACCTGAACACCGGTTCCGTGGAAGGGCTGATGGCGCTCCTCCATAGCCGTGGGGGGACGCCCCCCGAGCGCGCACTCCGTGACATGACCCACAGCATGATCGCTCAAGACGCCTGGATTGCCATGTTCCACAGCGCGGCGGGCGATCTGGACACGGACGAGGACGGAACGCCGATCATGCCGAGCGGCTGGCGGGAGGCCGTTCTGCGGTCCATGCTGCCGGACGTGCTGCCGGGGTTGCAGCCCGCCGATGCCCTGCACGAGATTCTGCAGCGTCGGGAGAAGGGCTACGGCTGGGCGGAGCTGCAGACAAGCGTGCAATTCGCGGCGGGTCGGCGCAGCCGAAACAGCCGGCATCTGACGACTGCGGTCCGCTCGTTGGGCGCAGCGAGCGAGACAGGAGCGACCCGGTGAGCCGTAGGAACCATGATGTTCCGCCGACTCTCGGGTTGCTGCCCGACATGGCAGCTGCCCGGCACCTGTCCCTGGTGGTGCGGACTGGGCAACAGCGGCCTCCGCAGGTCGCGCTCCGCCGGGAATCGGAGGCTCTGGGAAGCGCCCGACGTTGGCAGGCAGAGCCGGTGCGAGAGCTGGTCGACAAAGCCATGGAGCGCTTTGATGTGCGGCGAACCGAGGCCGACGGCTGGCTGGCCCCGCGCCTGCACGCGACCTTGCGCATGACGCGCGCGGAGGCCGCCGACAGCCGCCTGTGGAATTTCCTCGCGATGGTCGTGGCCCCCGACTACGTGGTCTGGCGCCATCGGGGTGCAGACTCCGACGAAGAGCGGGGAACAGTGCCGACGGCTCGCTTCCGTGGAGCGCACTACACGCAGGCGTTCTCGCGTCTGTGGTGGGCGGCGGAGCTGTTCCGCAACGGTTCCGACTACGGCCCGGTGGAGGGCGTGTGCCGGGTCCAGGACTTTCTCCAGACCACCATGCGCATGGACGTGGTCGACCACAGGCCGACGGCCCAGGCGATGCTCAGGGTCATCGAAGGCCGCCTCGCGAAGGGGGTCACGCGCCCCGGGGACCAGGTCAACGCCCTTTCCGCAGCCGTCAACGCGGCGGGAAGCACTCTGGTGTACGACGTGTTGGCGCCGGACGAGGCACCGGACACCGATGCCCTGAGGGACTGGATCGACGACTCGGAGCACGCTCCACCGGTGCCCTGGGACACCCTGCCCGCCGGGCCGGACGACGGACGGGTGCTCAGCGGCTCGATCGACGATCTGATCCCGATTTTCGAGCGGCTCCTCGATGAGGCGCCGCTGCGCGACAGGTCGAGGCGGAGGGGTGTCCCGGCGGCCCGCCTTCCCGAAGGCGTGTCGCTGGTGAAGGCGACCGACGGACACTGACTGCCGGGTCCCCGGCAGATCAGTCCTGATCCGCGAGGAATCGGTGGATGGACTCGGCCAGCGCCCGGCCGAGTCCGACGGGCACGGCGTTGCCGATCTGCCGCGCGATGTCCGTTTTCGTCCCGAACCACTTGAACCCCTCGGGGAAGCCCTGAATCAGCGCCGCCTCGTAGTGGGTGATGGGACGGGGTTCCCGGGGATGCAGATAGCGTCCCTTCTCCGGCTTGTAGAACTCGGTGCGAATGGTGACCGAGGGCGAGCTCACCCGAAGACGCCCCATTACATCGCCCGAGCCGGAATTGTGCTTGTCCCAGCTTTCCGTGGAGAGGTAGTGCTCCGGGCTCCTCAGGCGTCGATATCCGGGCTCGGTGGAGAGTACGATTTCGTTCTTTCCGTTGAGTCTGTAGTGAATCCCTCGGAGGTTCTTGCGATTCCCGCCCGGCGGGATCGCCGCGTACCGCGCCCTGGAGAGTTCGACCGGATTGCGTCCGAAATGAAGATCAGGCGTGAGGTAGTGGCCGGGTACGCCGTGCGCGAGCGGGGCCTCTCCCTCGCGAGGTTCGCGGAGATCGGTCTTGATCGGAAGCTTTTCGGACCTCTGGAAGATCCCTTCCACCGAAACCCAGCGGGGCTTGCGCGATCCGTCGCCGTCGGCCCGGAAGAGCGCAGCCTGTCCGTCGTCGTCGGCGGCCTCGGGCTCGTATCCGTTCTTGTCGTGGGTCGTCTCGGGATGGTGGAGCGGCGTCTTGTAGTCCTTGTGTGTGCAGATGACTATGACCCGCTTGCGGGCCTGGGGAACACCGTAGTCGGCAGCATTCAGAAGGGCCGGAATCACGGTGTAGTCGTGCAACGGGTGTCCGGGGGTGTTGGAGGCGGCGCAGAGATCCCGGTACTGCGCTGATTTCAGGAACCGGTCGACGTTCTCGATGACGAACAGCTTGGGGTGGACCTTGGAAACGACACGGACGTATTCCTGCCAGAGATCGTTGCGCGGATCGTTGGGATCTTCCTTGCCGAGACCGGAGAAGCCTTGGCAGGGCGGACCGCCCATGATCACGTCGACCTGCCCCTTGAAGGGCGTGGGGTCGAACCGCGCGATGTCGCCGGGGTAGACGTGGGCCCCGCCGAAATTGGCCGCGTAGGTCGACGCGGCGGCCGCGTCGAACTCGACGGCAGCGACGGAGGTGAACGGGTTCTCCCCCAATTTCGGCGTATATGATCCAAAACCGGCAGAAAACCCGCCAGCCCCGGCGAACAGATCCATCACCTTGATCTGTCCGGATTGTGATGTGGGGGGCTGCGTGCTGGTCATGAGGGCCAAGTGTAGTCACCGTCAACGGCTGTGATCGTGGGCTCGTCGGAGCCCGGAGCGAAGACTCAGGCGCGGAGTGCTGCGGCGATCGCCGCGCCCAAGGCGTGCCCCACGGGCGGAGGTGACGCGTGTCCGATTTGGCGATATCGGGCCGTTTTGCGTCCGGCGAACGTCCAGGCTTCGGGGAACGACTGCAAAATGGCCGCCTGTTCCACCGTGAGCGCCGGCATGCCCTTTCGTCCCAGGGCGGGATCCCATACGAAGGACGCGTCCGGAACGTCGTCGGCCACGGTGCCGCCGTCGATGCCCATGCGAGCCCATGCCTTCTTTGTTCCCTTCGGGCCGAGGTCGCCACCACCGCGGTTCCACGACCCTCCGACGAGGGTGCGGGCCGGCTCGTTCGCCTGTCGGGCCCATCGTTCGGCCTCCGGCCAGCCGCGGGCTCGCATCGAAGGGCCCAGCGCCTCGCCGACCGTTCGATGGTGCTCCACGGTCGGCGCAGGCTCCACGAACGCGTCCAGCGCATCGCCCTTGAAGGCGACCAGGATCCCCTGGAGGCGAACCTGAGGCACCCCGAAATCGGCGGCGTTGAGCACGAACCACCGGTGCCGGTACCTGAGGTGGCTCAGCTCCTCGGCGAGGTGATCACGGAGGGGTCGGTACTCCGGCCTGGTCACCAGGTGCGGAACGTTTTCAAGGAGCACCGCTCGCGGCTGTACTCCGTGCAGCAGCAGCACGGTTGCCTCGAGCAGCCTGGCCTCGGCATCGCTGTCCCTCCGGTTGACGGAGGCCGTTGCCTTGACCCGGGGGAGCCCGGCAGACAACAGGTCGACGTCATACGTCTGGGTGTGCTCGGACGGATCGAAGGACAGCAAATCCGTCTCGTGTACGTCCCACTGTGGCCGGTTCAGCCGCAGTGTCTCGCAGGCGACGTCCCGGTTGTCGAGAACGATCACCGGATCGAATCCGGCTCGCTCGAGCCCGAGTGCCAGGCCCCCCGCCCCGGAGCACACATCGAGGGAGCGCAATCGCTCCCCTCCTGACTCGTTCACTTCGCCCCCGGTGATCTCCGTAGAACCCTGCGTGGAGATCAACCGTGGTTGATCTCCGTGACGTCGATGATCGCATCGGCGGTCGGGGAGATCGTCGTGAATTGGACAACCTGGCCGTTTGCGCTGCGGGCGGCGGCCGGAGCCACGAACGAGAAAGCCAACACGACCTTGCCCGGATCGATGCGCTCGCCGTCGAACGCATCTCGGTGGAGGCGCTCCACAATCGGATAGAGGACCAGCGCCCCCCTCCGCTCCGCGACCAGAGACTCCGTCGTCGGGTCACCGGAGTGGCCCAGTGCACCGGCGATGCGATGAGCCACCCCGCGGTGCTTCCTGTCGCTGACAGCGCCGAAGAGGCCGTGGCGGTCCCGTCGGCGGTCCCGCTCGAACCAGGAGTACCGACGCCCCTCCGTGCCGAGCCTCAAGGCCTTCCCGTGGGCACCTGCGTGCTGTGGCGCGAGCACCACCCAGTCCTCGACGAGACCCTTCTTCGTGATCTCCTCGATGTAGCGCAGATGCGGGGAGAAGTGCCGGGGGTGCTCCCATTCCAGGCGGCCGAGGACCGACAGCAGGCCGTCGGCAGGAAGCGTTCCGGTCAGCGCGCGGTAACGGTGGACCGTGTTCTCCTCCGTGAAGTGGTACGCGTATGTGCTCGCCTCTTGGTCGAGAGACTCGAGCACCGGCACCCACAGCTCGGTGTTGCGAACAAGGGAGGCCTTCTTCTGCGGGTAGGCCGTCGGCTCCTCCCATCGCCCGGCGGACCGCACCAGCTCCAGGCGCGCGTTGTACATCTTGTTCGGGCTCGTCGGCTTCAGCCACGGGAGGTGTTGCGACACCAGAGGCGGAACCTGCGCCGGAGTGATCTGCGGGTACCCGTCCACCAGCACTGCATAGCGTTCCAGTTCGCCCCGGAACGACTCCTCGTCCAGGCACAGGGCATGGAACGCGGCGTACAGGTCGATCTCCTTGTCGCCCATGGCCTCGCTGCGTCCGAGGTAGAGACGGACCAGGTCACGGTAGCCGCGGCGGAAGCCGAACCAGCGGCCCATCTGCATCAGAGACGATGCGTTTCCGGCCCGCCGTCGGAAGTAGGAGACGGTGAGCCCTTCCACGGTGAATCCGCGAGCGAGCAGCTGGCCGCCGATGAGGATCTTCCAGATCGGCCGCTTGTCGAAGTCGGCTTCGCCGGTCTCCAGATCCTTGTCACCGTTGACGACGATGACCGGATTGCCGTCCCTGCCGATGCGCATGGCCGCGACACCGACGAAGGGCATCAGCTCCTCGTATGTCGCGGGCACGGCGTGGCCGTCGGCGCGTACGGCGGACACCGGCGCGATATCGGTCTCGAACAGCTTGCGGAGGCGGGCGTGACCGCGGGGGCCGGTGTACCCCGCGTTGTCCCAGAGGCCGAGGATCCTGTCGTGCAGCTCTCTGTGGTTGTTCGTGCGCACGGACTCGTGGACCAGCATGGTGTGGTGCTCGAAGTGGCCGTCCTCGAGCCCGTCCACGCGTTCCCGATACAGCTTCACGGCGGCCGTGAGGACGAACATGTCCATGGCCTCCTGAAGGCACGTGTCGTCGTCATCGGCGTCGGCGCCGATGACACGGACATGTGCCTTCTCGTTGGAGTTGGCGAAGGTGCGCTCGCCCGGCTCCAGTGCCGAGTCCAGGTCGTGGAAGTCACGAGCGCCCATGTACCCGGCCGGGCGCGGCAGAGAGAGGATGAAATCCTTGGGGAAGATGTCCTCGGTGTCGCTCGGATCCACGAAGACGTTGGCGAACGGGGTTGCCGTGTAGCCCACGTACTGGGAGCGCGGGAGCATCTTCAGAAGTTTCGCGATCTGTTCGTTGATGGCACTCCGCTTCTCCACCTCCGGCTTGGTCGTATTGACGGACGCCTCGTCCGACTCGTCGTCGATGATCAGGACGGGGATCTGATCAAGTGGAGTCTTGATCTTGCCGAGGTCCTTGACCAGCTTCGCGAGCACGGTCTTGTTCTTCTTCACGACCATGAGCCGCGCTGCGCAACCATGGAGGTTCTCGGGGTCGTACAGAGGCCGACCGGGCTTGTGCTTGTGGAACTCCAGCGCGGTGATGCCCTGGAGCAGGCTCTTGTAGTCGTTGTCGCGCGTGGTCATCCGGACGATGTCGAACGCACCGAGGGCCGACGGAAGATCCCCGAAGCCGAGGAACCGGCCCTCCCGCCAGGCCGGGTCGTCGGCATAGTCCGACTCCGATTCGGTGCTGCCGTGTAGGATGTTCTCCCGGCCCACGAGCTCCATGTCCAGCCGCCGCTGGGTCTGGGCCCGGAGCGTGTTGATGGTGCCGCCGAGGACAATCACGAGGCGGTACCCGGCGTCGAACGCCTTCGCGATCACGCCGGTGAAGTTAGCCGTCTTGCCCGACTGGACGTAGCCCACGACGAGCCCCTTGGACTGGTAGGCCTCCTCGCCGGTCGGATCGGAGAGCCGCTCGACCACCCGGTCGGTGGCGGTGTCCAGATCTGCGACGGCCTGTGCGGGCCAACCCTTGTCTGTGAGCAGCCGGCGATATGCCGGCCAGTAGTAAGAACGGCTGCGCTGCGACTCCGGGGTGTACCAGGGTCTGAAGGTGTCGCTGATGACCACAGGACCCGCGGCCTTCACCACTGGGATGAGCTCGTCGAGGAGGGTGCACGTGACGCGCTCGATCCTCAGCAGACCGTAGACCTCCGCCCGCCGTTCGTCGGTGCGCGGTGAGGTCGTGGACCAGACGGGCGCCTCGGCGTAGTCCCACGTGGTGAGTTGGCGGCGCCAGAGTTCGACCAATCGGTCCGTGGCGTGGGCCGACGACAGAGCCGTTTGGAAATCGGCCTCGGTGGCATGCGCCTCCGCTTCCGGAGCCATGTCGTCGACCTGATAGGCGAGCGCCTTTTCGAGGCTTTTCGGCCGGCTGCCGTCCAGGTCGGCCAATACGGCGCAGTGCAATTCGAGTCGCAGCTCGTAGGGGGTGGTCATCGCGGTCCTCGGTTCGTCACGGCAGACGGAAGTCGGTCAGGTCGACCGGAGCCCCTGGCGCGGGGGACAGGTGATTCAGGCGTATGCGGTAGTCGACCGACAGGATGTGATCACGTACGTCCGCCGGCAGCATCGCCTGGGTCAGACGCGGAATCCTGTCGGCGGGGACGAGAAGCGGGTCGCCGCGCAGGGTCCACCGTTCGTCGTCCTGCTCGGTCGGGCTCCAACCGGATCGATCGATCGCGGCTTCGAGGCGTGCACCGGCGATGTGGCTCACGGCGTGGGTGTCCCGGATGACGGCGGCCACTGACTCGCCCAGGGTCCGGCCGCCGGCGCCGCCACGGGTCACCTGCAGGGAAGCCAGCCACAGCGGGCGTCCGGGCGATTCCTCGAGCTGGCGAATGCCGTGCACGGTGTGCTGGCGGTCCTCGGACGAGGTCGTTTTCACTTCCACGTCCGAATCGGGCAGACCGAAGTCGTGCTGTTCCCCCCGCGACCCGGTCCAGGCGTCGACCGCACTCTCCCAGCCCCGCGCACGAGCCACCGCGCGCAGCACCGCCAGTTCGCCGTGCAGGCCGATGCGTCGTTCGGCTCCGAGTCCGCGGGGCCGATGAAGGAGCCCGGCCCAGGCGTCTACGGTCTCGTCCAGTGCCCGTCCCAGGTCGCGGTCGCCGGTGACGACTCGATCGGCGACCGCCATCAGGAGATCGTGGAAGTCGCGCATGAGCTCGGACTGGGTCGTGCGAACGCGGGCCATCCGCTTGCCGCGGTGGGCCACCTGGTCGATCGTGATCGACGGCAGGGGAGACCGTGGCGGCGACTGGTCCCGGCCCAGCTCGACGTAGAGAGAGATCCCGTGGCCACCGTCGCCTATCTCGTAGGAGACCAGTCGCTCCGACCTGGGCGGCGACAGGGGGTAGCTGGTCCCCTGCCGTATGCCGAGATAGTGCTCGACGGTCGACCAGGCGAGCTGCGGGAACGCTGTCGGGTCACTCATCGTCGGCCATGCGCTCCAGCTCGGCGCGTGCTGCGGCGACCAGGATGGACTGCCACAGCTGGAGGTTGTCCTTCTCCCGCGAGCCGCTGTATTCCTTCTCGAAAACCTGGTGCAGGAGCAGGAACATCAGCGACTTGACCGTCGGGGCGTCGTTGAGCCCACCTCGTCGCCCACCGAGCACCGCGGAACGGTAGTGCTGGTTCAGCACGATGACCCGATCCTCGCGATCGATGTCGAAGAAGTTCCCGTTGTCGAGCTTCTGCCAGCGGACGGAGATGGGCTCCTCGCCGTGCATCACGGGGAGCTCATCCTCCATGGCCTCGCGCAGTGAGGGGTCGAATCCCTTTCCCGGTCCGATCACTGCCTTGCGTGTCGTGCCCGCCCTCCTCCGAGCCTCGCGGTACACGGCATCGGCGGCGCCGATGTACTCGGTGAAACGGCGCCCCTCCGTGTCGACCGCCTCGTTCAGGGCGTCTGCGAATTCCGGGGAGGTGTCGACTCCCTCCTTCTTCACAGTGAGCCGAAAGACGTCGGCTGCCGTGTCGGGCAGGTCGACGGCCACGCGCGCAAGCGAGAGGTACTGGTCGGGCTGCCGGAAGTTGTTCCAGCCGCCTGCCTGGACCAGGCGGTTGTGGCGGTAGAAGTAGAACCCCTGACGGTCCAGCACGGAGCCGACCGCCTTGTACTCGTCCAGGGTGGATTTTGCGGGCCAGACATGCGCGTGGAGGGGCACGTCCCCCACTGAAGGAATCGTGGCGGTGAACGTCTTCGGGTATTCGGGGTGCCCGACCTTGGGGTATCCGAAGGGGTCCAGCGGGTCGACTCCGAAGTTCATGTACTCGAGGCCGGTGTTGACGTCCTCCACGGCGATCGTGATGTTGAAGTCGTCGCGGGCGAGAAAGCGGTGGAGGCAAAGCCCCAGCTGCAGCCCCAGTCGATTGATCGTGCGATGCAGATATCGGTCGGTTTGTCCGCCCCCGCCGTGTTGGGGAAAGTTCTTCACCCCGTCCCAGCGGATGACCGTGCCCTGCCAGACGATCGGCCGCTCGGAGTAGCGGTCGATCAGCGTCTGTGCGTAGCTCGGGTCGACGATGTCGCACTGGTAGCCGTTCACGGCGCGCTCCATGAGCCACCGCCGTCCCACCGCTCGGGTGCGACGCGTCTTGGTCACGACGGTGACCGCGGAGGCATGGCTCAACGAGGCCGATTTCAGACCTGTTCCGAACATGCCCAAGGCCTTCGCGTCGTAGTCGCGCCGGCCCCCGACCGTCATGGCGACGTCGAGTTCCTCCTCGGTCATGCCCTTGCCGTCATCGATCACGAGCAGACTCACGAGCCGGTCGGCATCACGCAGGAAGTGGATTACTACGTCCTTTGCGCCGGCGTCGATCGAGTTGTCGACCAGGTCTGCGATCGCCGCCTCGAATCCGTATCCCTGGCTGCTCAGCGCCTCCATGTAGCGGGCATCCGGAGGAAGGTGCTTGGTTCCGTTGGTCGGTACCTCGAACTGCCAACGATCGGTCATTTCCTGCCCTGAAGTCGATCTGTGTCTGGCATGAGCGTAGTGCTCATGCCAGACCGTCGACAGGGGGAAATGGCGAACGGTCACCCGCCGGTCGCCGAGAGCGCACACTCAGGTGCCGTGGCACTCCGAGTAGGGCTTGCCCGAGGTGCACCAGCAGGGGGACGTGGGGGTGGGGGGCCAGGGGGTGGCCTTGCCGCGGGCTGCCAGGGTCGTGGCGTACTCCGGGAGGAGGGACGGGGAGGCCGGGGAGGTCTTCTCCGATGCCGCGAAGGCCTCGTACGAGGGGACGCTCGCCGTCACGATGCCGAGGTTCGTCGTGCCCGAGGCGGCCAGGGCGCGCAGGGACGTCTCGATCTCCCGCAGGTGGGCCTCGTGCGAGGGGTACTCCGCCGACAGCGTCGGGTACGAGGTGAGGAGTTCGGCCAGTTCGCGGGCGGGCCAGTGGAGGATCGCCACCGGGAACGGGCGGGACAGGGCCGCACGGCGGTCGCCCAGTTCGGCGCGGAGGCGGGCGATCTCGGCGCGGAGCTCGGCCGGGTCGTCGGAGCCGAGGGCCCAGATGCGCTTCGGGTCGTGGAGTTCGTCCAGCGGGATCGGGCCGATGTGGCGGGTGTCGGCGACCATGTCCCAGTCGTCGTGCGGGAGTCCGAGGAGGCGGCGGACCCGGTGGCGTCCCGTCAGGAGGGCCGTGGTGGCCGGGGTCAGGGGCGCGCTCTCCGTGATCAGGAGCGTGGCCGCCTGGGTGAAGCACTCGTCCGAGGCGGTCAACTCGTCGTGGGCCTCAAGGGCTTCCGCGATGACCTCCCAGGGGGCGGGGTCCGCGGGGGCCGCCGCGCGGATGCCCTGGATGAGGGCGCGGGCCTCGGGCTCGTGGCCGTACTCCCACAGGTTCGCGGCCTGAAGGGCCTTGATCAGGTGGGGGTCGGCGGGTGAGGCGGCGAGGAGCTGGTCGTACAGCGCGCTGGCGCGGTCCCGGGCGTCACCCAGTTCGAGGTGGGCCGCGGCCTGGAGGAGCAAAGGCTCCTGGTCCTCGGGGTAACGGGTCGCCGTGCGGATGAGGCGCTCGGCTTCGGCGATGTGCTCGGCAGGCGTGTCAGGGCGCATGGTTCACACCGTACTGCGGCTGGTCTGTTGACGGGGGAGGTCTTAAGGTGCGGCCCGTGCGGGATCACATGCGTGTGGTGGTGCAGGGGGGCGGGCGGGGCTCTCGCCGGGCCGGCCTCGCCGGGGTGCTGTGGGGCGCCGCCGAACTGGCCGTCACCGTGGGCGTGGTGGTGTTGTTGCTGGTGGTGCACCAGGTGTGGTGGACCAACCGGCAGGCCCTCGCCGCCGCGCACGAGCAGGTCCGGGAGCTGGAGAGGGAGTGGACCCTCCCCGCCGATGTGGATTCCGATCCCTCCGCGGCTGCGGTGCCTTCCGTGGCGCCTTCTGATTCTGCTACCGCCTCCACTGCTGCGTCCGGGGCGCCCGGCGCCTCCGCCGCGCCGGCCCCGCCCGTTGCCAGGCCTGCGCCGGCGCCGCCGCAGGAATCGGCGTACGGGGTGCTGCGCATCCCGCGGCTCGGTGTCGCCGTGCCCGTCGCGCAGGGGGTCGACAAGCGGGCCGTGCTGGACAAGGGGTACGCCGGGCACTACCCGGGGACCGCGCAGCCCGGGGCGCAGGGGAACTTCGCGCTCGCAGGGCACCGCAACACCCACGGCGAGCCGTTCCGGTACATCAACCGGCTGCGGGCCGGGGACGAGCTGATCGTCGATGTACGGGGGCGGCGGTACACGTACGTGGTGGGCAAGATCCTGGCGGAGACCAGCGAGCGGGACACCGGGGTGATCGCGCCCGTGCCGCGCAGCACGGTCCGGCCGGAGTACGGGTACGGCGAGCCGGGGGCGTACATCACGCTCACCACCTGCACTCCCGAGTACACCTCCAAATATCGGCTCGTGGTGTGGGGAACTTTGAGGGGATAGCCCGCGTCCTTGTATGTAGCGAGTAGTGAGTACAGATCTTGGGAGGGGGGCGGACGGTATGGCTCGGCGTGATCATGGGCGGCTCGTGATGCCGCTGCTGATGTCCTTCCTGATGTCCCTGCTCCTGCTCGCCGGGCTTCTCGGGTTCCTCGGGCTGTTCGCCGGGGAGGGCGGGCTGCGCGGGCTCGGGGCAGTCGTGGTCGCGCTCGCCGCCACCGTCGCCGTGGGTGCCGCGGCCCTCGCCGCCCGGCTGGTACGGCCCGTGCCGCCCCACCGCATACGCACCGCGATACGTGATCGTGAGCAGCGCACGGCGTTCCTGCCGCAGCGTGATCCCGATGCCTCGGGCCGGTCGCGGCCCAGGGCGCCCGGTCGTCTCGTCCTGACGGCCACGTAGGGGCACCTGCTCCATTCCTGTTGGTCTGCCGTCGTGCCCCTCGTGGTCGTCGCGCCGAAATGCAGTTCTTTTTCGACGTTGACGAGACCCCTCGGAGGGCCCGCGTGTCCGTTTTCACCTCTCTTGTTGTCGAGCTGGGCCGGTTCCTGGAGCCGGTACTGGCCGAGTCCGCGACCGCTGCCGCGATCGTGCTGTTCACCGTGCTCGTACGGCTCGTCCTGCATCCGCTGAACCGGGCCGCGTTCCGCGGTGCGACCCCGGTGGCCGGCTGTCTGCCCGTACTGCTCCAGCTGCCGGTGTTCTTCCTCATGTACCAGGCCTTCTCCTCGTCCGGGGAGCTGCTGGGCCACCGGCTGTTCGCCGCCCCGCTCGGGGCCAGGTGGAGCGATGCCCTCGGGGACGGTGGCTTCCTCGGGGCGCAGGGGCTTGTCTTCCTCGGGCTGTTCGCCGCCATTGCGGCGGTCGCCGCGTGGAGCGCCGTACGGGGGCGGCGTACGGCCGCCCTGGCTGCTGCGGCGGCGGCTTCGGCTCCGGTGGCGGCCGTAGCCCGGGCGAAGGGCAAGTCCGGGGTCGCCGCCGAGGTGAGCGCCGAGCAGCAGGAGATGCTGCGCAAGCTGGGCGGCGTACTGCCGCTGCTGTCGTTCGGGACGCTGATCACTGCGGCGGTTGTGCCGCTGGCCGCCGGGCTGTACCTGGTGACCACCACCGCATGGTCCGTGGCGGAGCGGGCCTGGCTCCAGTACCGCAAGGAGGCGGCCGAGGAGCGCGAGCGTTCCAGTCTGTGAACAGGGTCTTGCGGATTGGGCGGCCATCTTGGAGGATCAACCAATTCTCCGATGGCCGCAACCCATCGGCAGGCCTGTGCTCGCCCATGGGCCGACCACCCACGACCACGGGAGAATGCCCATGAAGCTGCTGCGTGTCGGACCGGTCGGAGCGGAGCGTCCCGCGCTGCTCGACCAGGACGGGACCCTGCGCGACCTTTCCGGCCTGATCACGGATGTGGACGGCGCCCTGCTCGCCGACGACTCCGTGCTGTCCCGGGTACGGGACGCGGCGGCGGCCGGCGCGCTCCCGGTGCTGGACGCGGAGGGCCTGCGGATCGGTGCGCCGGTGGGCAGGATCGGCAAGATCGTGGGCATCGGGCTGAACTACTTCGGGCACGCGGCCGAGATCGGTGCGGAGCCGCCGGCCGAGCCCATCCTGTTCCTCAAGGCCGCGGACACCGTGGTCGGCCCGGACGACACCGTGCTGATCCCGCGCGGCAGCGTGAAGACCGACTGGGAGGCCGAGCTCGGCGTCGTCATCGGCGCCGCCGCCCGCTACCTGTCCTCCGCAGCGGAGGGCCTGGCGCACGTGGGCGGATACACGCTGGTCAACGACGTCTCGGAGCGCGAGTTCCAGATCGAGCGCGGCGGCACCTGGGACAAGGGCAAGAACTGCGAGACGTTCACCCCGCTGGGACCGTGGCTGGTCACCGCCGACGAGGTCGAGGACCCGCAGGTCCTGGACGTGAAGTTGTGGGTCAACGGCGAGCTCAAGCAGGACGGAAACACCGCCGACCAGATCTTCCCGGTCGGCGAGGTCGTCCGGTACCTGAGCCAGTTCATGACCCTTTACCCGGGTGATGTCATCGTCACCGGCACCCCGGCGGGCGTGGCCATGGGCCAGCCGGAGCCGAAGCCGTACCTGCGCGCCGGTGACGTCGTGGAGCTGGAGATCGAGGGCCTCGGGCGTCAGCGCCAGGAGTTCAAGAGCGCGTAGCCGCGAGCGGGCGGGCGAAGCGGGACGGCGAGCGAAGCGGGAGGGGGGCCGCCTTTGGCGGTCCCCCTCCCATCCGGTCACATCCGGATGATGCGTGCGTGCGTGCGTACGCAGTGCCGGTCGGTCAGTCCTTCGAGGACCTGCGGCGACGGCGGCCGGCGAAGACCAGGCCCGCGCCCGCGCCGAGCGCCGCGGCGCCGCCGCCCGCGATCAGGGCGGTCTGGGTGCCCGTGCTCGCGAGCGCTCCGGACCCGCCCGCCGCGGTGAGGTGGGTGGTGCCGTTCGCCGTCGTGCCGGTGGCCACCGTTTGCCGGACGCTGCCGTCCTTGCCCGCGTCCGTCTTGCCGGTCTGCGCGTCGGCGGCGGCCTTGTCCTTGTCGCGTGCCGTGAACTGCCCGGTCTTCAGGAACTCGACGCGGTCCGCGGGCGTGCCGTTGATCGCGATGATCGCGGCCTTCTTCAGCTCCGGGCCGGCCTTGTTGAGCATCGCCCAGATCAGGACCATGTTGTCGTCGTCGCGCAGTTCGTGCTGCGTGGTCGTCACGAACGTGCGCAGCTCGGCCGGGGTCGGGTTCCCCTTCAGGAGGTTGACGATGCCCTCCTTGAGGCCCGGCCCCGCGCCGTCGAGCATCGCGAACAGCGCCACCCGGTCGTCCACCGCCCGGATCTTGTGCTGCCCGTGCGCGACGAACTCGCGGACCTCCTCGGGCGTCCCGCTGTCCAGCAGCCGGTTGACCGCCTCGGTGATCCCGCGGCCGGCCCCGCCCAGCATTCGCGCCAGCTCGACCCTGTCGTCCCCGAAGCGGGCCGTGTGCTGGCCGTTCTTGAGGAACTCGGTCAGCGCGGCCTGGGTGTCCGCCTTCAGGGCGGCCTTGCCGGCCTTCTGTACGGCCGGGCCGCCGACGCTGATGATCTGCGAGACCCGTACCCGGTCGTCGGTGAACTGCTCGCGGGCCCACTCCACCTCGAGGAACTTCCGCATGTCCGCGGCCGATCCCTTGAGCGCCTTCCCGGCCGCCTCGCGTACGCCCGGCCCGCTCGCCGGGTCCGCGAGGATCGCCTGGATGGCGGCCCGGTCCTTCGCAGCCTGGGGGCCCTCGGCCGGGTTCTCGGCCGGCTTGTCCGCCGGCTTGTCCGCGGGCTTGTCCTCCGGCTTCGCCGCCGGCCTGTCCGCGGGCCGCCCCGCCGGTTCGTCCGCGGCCTGGTCCGGCACGGTCGGAGCGGCCGGTGCGCCGGGCGCCGGGGAGCCGGCGGCGAAGGCCGGAGACGCGAGCAGGACGGCCGGGGCCATCGCAGCGGTGGCGACGACCGATGCGATCCGGGGCAGCTTCACAGACAGGTTCCGTTCTTCACACATGTGATGATCTACAACCTGTGCAGGATAGATGGCCTTTGCACCTCAAACGGTTCGTTTTCAAGGCATGGCGGCACCCAGCTCCACGGTCACCCCGTCCCGGGACGAGATCCGCGCCGCCTCCAGCACCGCCAGGCACTGCGCCGCCTCGTGCGCGCTGACCGGCGCCGGGCCGCCCTCGCGCAGGGCCGCCGCCACCGCCGCGTAGTACGCGGGGTAGTCGCCCGGCACGGTCGGCACCGGGGTCCCGCCGCCGGTCAGCGGAGACTCGCCGGAGCCCACCCGGCCCCACAGGTGCTCGGGCTCCTCGCCCCACGGGGTCTCCCCGACGCCCGGCCGCTGCCCGTCGCGCAGGGCCGCCTCCTGCGGGTCCAGCCCGTACTTCACGTAGCCCGCGCGGGAGCCCAGCACACGGAAGCGCGGACCCAGCTGCGCGGTCGTGGCGCTGACGTAGAAGTGGGAACGGACGCCGTTCGCATGCGTGACGGCGACGAAGGTGTCGTCGTCCGCCTCGGCGCCGGGGCGGCGTACGTCGGTCTCCGCGTACACGCGCACGGCCGGGCCGAACAGCACCAGCGCCTGGTCGACGACATGGCTGCCGAGGTCGTACAGCAGGCCGCCGACCTCCTCCGGGGCCCCGGACTCGCGCCAGCCGCCCTTGAGCTGCGGGCGCCACCGCTCGAACCGGGACTCGAAGCGCTGGATCTCGCCGAGTTCGCCGTCGGCCAGGAGGCGGCGCAGGGTGAGGAAGTCGTTGTCCCAGCGGCGGTTCTGGAACACGGACAGGAACGTGCCGGTCTTGTCGGCGAGGGCGGCGAGTGCGCGGGCCTCGGCGGCGGTGGCGGCGAGCGGCTTGTCCACGACGACCGGGACGCCGGCGTTGAGCGCGGCGGTCGCGAGCGGGACGTGGGTCTTGTTGGGGGAGGCGACGACGATCAGGTCGAGGGCCGGGGTGAGGTCCCAGAGCTCCTGCGCGGAGCCGACGATCCGGACGTCGGGGTACGCCTCGCGCGCCCGGGCCTGCCGGCCGGGGTCCGAGGTGACGACCGTGTCGAGGACGAGGCCGTCCGTGGCCGAGACGAGCGGCGCGTGGAAGACGGAGCCGGCGAGTCCGTAGCCGACGAGGCCGACGCGGAGGGGGGCGGAGGGGGAGGTGGTGGCGGTCATGGCTCCTACTTTGGCAACAGCGTTGCCTAAGTGCAAGGAGGGTGGACAATGGAGAGGTGGACCGGGAGAGCAAGGGCAACGGAAGCGGCGTGAACCTACCGGCGCTGCGCGGGCACAACGACGCGCTGGTGCTGGGCCTGCTGCGCGAGGCGGGCATCGAAGGCCTCAGCCGCGCCGACCTCGCGGCCCTCACACGTCTCACCCCGCAGGCCGTCAGCAAGATCGCGGCGCGGCTGCGGGCGGAGGGGCTGGTCACCGAAGCCGGGCGCGGCGAGTCCACCGGGGGCAAGCCGCGGACGCTGCTCCGGCTGGTCTCGGGTGCCCGGCACGCCGTCGGCGTCCACGCGGACCGCGACGAGCTGCGGGCGGTGCGGGTGGACATTGCGGGCACGGTCGTCGACCGGCTCCGAGGCCCCCTGGACTTCGGGGCCGGACCGGAGGCCACCGCGGAGGAGGTCGTACGCGCCGTGATCCGGCTGTGCGGGGAGGCGGGGACGCGGTCCCTGCTGGGCGTGGGCGTCGCCGCGCCGGGGCCGCTGGACTGGCAGGCGGGCGTACTCGGGCGGGTGACGGGACACCCCGACTGGGAGGGGTTCCCGCTGCGGCAGGCGGTGGCGGAGCGGCTCGGAGCCGACGCCCCGCCGGTGGTGCTGGACAAGGACACCAGCGCGGGCGCCGCCGCCCCCGGCCGCCGTGCCTTCGAAACCTCGCTCTACCTGCACCTGAGCACCGGCCTGGGGGCCGGGCTCCGGCTCAACGGCGAGGTCTACCGGGGGGAGCGGTCCGCGGCCGGGGAGTTCGGACACCAGGTCCTGAGCCTGGACGGGCCGCCCTGCCGGTGCGGAGGCCGCGGCTGCGCGGAGGTGCTCTGCCTCGCGGCGGTGGCCCGCGGCGACCTCCCGCAGGCAGCGCGGATCCTGGGCGAGGGCGCTGCGAACGTGGTCGCGCTGCTGGACGTGGACCGGGTGTGGCTCGGGGGGCGGGTGGTGGACTCCGCCCCGGAGGTTTTCACGCAGGGCGTCCGCCGCGTCCTGGCGGCCCGCACCCTGGGCGGCCCGATTCCGGAGGTCGCCGCGTCCGAGGACGGCGTCGCCGAGGGCGCGGCGGAACTGGCCCTGGCCCCGCTGTTCGGCCGCGTGCGCTGAGGCTCCATCGCCCGGCGCGGCGCGCGGTGTGCGGTGCCCGGCGCGATCCGCAGCCTTCCACGGGGGCGCCCGGCGGCTGGTGCGCCGCCGGCGGCGAGCCCGTGGGGGCGGTGACCCGGCCCGGTGGGCCGATCAGGCGTAAGCGCGGGGCGGGGTGGCGTGGCGGGGGGAGGGGGGTGTGGGGGCATGGGAGGGTGCGGGGAGGCCGGGGTGATTGTCGCCTCGTCCGACCATCCTCCCGTCCGGCGAGCAGCGAAGCGAAGGTCTTCCATGCGACTGCGCAAAGCCCTTGCCCTCTCCGCCGCCCTGGTCGCCGTCGCCCTCTGCGCGCCGAACTCCGCCGCGGACATCGGCAACGGCGGCGGCGCGCACCCCGCGCCCGCGCTGCCGTCCCGGATCGAGGCCACCTGCGGCGACGGGAAGAGCACCGCCTTCCCCATCGGTGCGCGGATCCGCGGCGGCCCGGCCGTGTACCGGGCCGGCGGCGGGCCGCAGACCTGGTTCCTGGACCTCACGAACACGACGAACTCCGAATGCACCGCCATCCACCCCGTCGTGGTGTTCACGGACAAGGCCCGCGCCCTGCTCCCCGCCCACTTCCGGATGGAGTTCGAGGCCCCCGGCGGGACCTTCCCCGTCAGCCTCGAGCGGAGTGACCGCGACGAGATCATCGCCGTCTTCGACGGGGGCGAGGCCTTCTCCGGCTTCGCCGTGCGCGGCGGAGGCTCGCTGACCGTCACGGTCCGCCTGTCCTTCGCGCCCGGCACCCCCGCCGGCGAGGTCGTCGCCGACGCCGCCCTCGTGCAGCGGCGGGCCGACGACGGCGACTGGGTCGGCGAGGCCGGCGGCTACCGGTTCTCCGTCGAGGGGCCGGAGGGGGAGAGGGGCGAGGCCGGATCCCTCGCCCACACAGGCCCCCGCGACTGGGCGTTCGCCGGCGGCGCGGCGGCCGCCCTCGCCGCTGGCGGCGGCCTCCTGCTGACGGCCCGCCGACTGCGTACCCCCGCGTAGCCCGGCCGCCGCCCCCGTACCCCGTCGCGCTGATCTGCGTACACCCCCGCCGCGTACAGTCCCAGGGTGGAAGAACAGAACCAGCACCACCGTCCCGGCTCGCCCGTTCGGTCCGGGATTCCGGAGCACGGGCGCATCCCCAAGTACTACGCCGTCAAGGCCCTCATCGCCGACCTCCTCGACGACCTCGGCGAGGGCGGGCTGCTGCCCACCGAGCGGGATCTCGCCGAGCGGTACGAGGTGTCCCGCGAGACCGTGCGGCAGGCCCTGCGCGAGCTGCTGCTGGAGGGACGGATCCGCCGCTCCGGCCGCGGGACCGTCGTCGCCGGGCCGAAGCTCGAACAGCCCCTCTCCCTCGCGAGCTACACCGAGGGCGTACGGCGCCAGGGCCGCCGGCCCGGCCGTCACCTCATCGGGCTCGAGCAGTTCACCTGCCCGCCCGAGCTCGCCCCCGGCATCGGCGCCGAGCCCGGCGAGCCCGTCTGGCACCTGGAGCGCGTCCTGCTCGCCGACGACGAGCGGGTGGGCCTGGAGAGCACGTACATCCGGGTGGCGCGGGCGCCCCGCCTCGACACCGAATTCCAGCCGGACTCCTCCTTCTACGGGTACCTCCTCGACCGGCTCGGGATCTCGTTCGGGGACGCCGACGAGAAGCTGGAGACCGTCCTCGCCACCCCCCGCGAGGCCCTGCTGATCGGCACCCCGCCGGCCCTCCCCATGCTGCTCATCCACCGCTTCTCCCGGGACCAGGACGGGCGTCCCCTGGAGCGGGTGCGTTCGCTCTACCGTGGTGACCGGTTCAGCTTCACGACCCACCTCCGCCCTGAGTAGTCCCGAGCGGATCACCGCCAACATGCCGAAAAGGGACGTACTCAAGGCCCATGCAGGTAACGAGAAGGTAACGGGTCTAGTCCAAGCGTCGAGGGTTGTTCACCGTCCCGTTGCCACCGCGATCCCCCCGGTCCACGGGCCGAGACCACCGTGGAGCGCGTGAGAGTCATAGTCGTCGGAGGCGGCGTGGTCGGCACCATGCACGCCTGGCAAGCAGTCGAACGCGGCCACGAGGTCGTCCAGATCGAGCGAGAGGCGGAGGCCAGAGGCGCGTCACTGCGCAATTTCGGCCAGATCTGGGTCAGCGGACGGGCCGGGGGCGAGGAGCTCGAGACCGCCCTGCGGGCCCGCGAGCTCTGGGAGCGGATCGGCGCGGAGGTGCCCGGCCTGGGCTTCCGCGCGATCGGCTCCCTCACCCCGGTCCGGGGCGCCCGCGAGTACGCGGTCGCCGAGGCGGCCGCCGCCCGCCCCGACGCCGCCGCCCGGGGCTACGAACTGGTCACCGCCGAGGAGGCCCGGCAGATCAACCCCGCCCTGCGCGGCGCCTTCGATGCCGCCCTGTGGTGCGAACGGGACGCGGCCGTCGAGCCGCGCACCGCCCAGCTCCACCTGCGCGCAGCCCTCGGGGCGAGCGGCCGCTACACCTTCCTGCCCGGACGGGAGGTGCGCGAGGTCGTCGGCAACGGCGCCGTCCGCGACGACCACGGCGACGTCCACCGGGGCGACGCCGTCATCCTCGCCACCGGCGCCTGGCTGTCCGGACTCGTCCGCGAGCTGGTCCCCGACCTGCCCGTACGCCGCGTCCGGCTCCAGATGATGCAGACCGCCCCGCTCGGCGAGGAGCTCACCACCTCCATCGCGGACGCCGACAGCTTCCGCTACTACCCCGCGTACAAGAGCGACGCGCTCGACGCCCTCAACGCCGGGCAGGCGCAGGCGCCGATCGCCGCCGCGCACAAGATGCAGCTGCTGATGGTCCAGCGTCAGGACGGCGGACTGACCATCGGCGACACCCACGAGTACGAGCACCCCTTCGCGTTCGACACCCTCGAAGACCCGTACGCGTACCTCACCGAGGTCGTCGAGTCCTTCCTGGGCCGCCCGCTGCCGGAGATCCGGCGCCGCTGGGCGGGCGTGTACGCGCAGTGCACCGACACCACCCGCGTCGTCCACCGCCAGCAGGTGGCCGACGGCGTCTGGCTGGTGACCGGACCCGGCGGCCGCGGGATGACCTGCTCGCCCGCCATAGCCGAGACCACCGCGAACGAACTGGGCTGGTAGAGAACATGAGCAACAGCAGCACGAAGAACGCGTCCCGCAACCTCGTCGTCCTCGACATGGCCGGCACCACCGTCGCCGACGGCGGCCTCGTCGAGCGCGCCTTCGAGCGCGCCGCCGAACGCATCGGCGTCGAGCCGGGCACCGCCGAGCACGCGGCCAAGCTCCAGTACGTCCGCGACACCATGGGCGAGTCGAAGATCTCCGTCTTCCGCCACCTCTTCGGCACGGAGGAGATGGCCCAGCGCGCCAACACCGCCTTCGAGGAGGCGTACGGCGAGCTCGTCGACGGCGGGCTCATCGCCCCGATCGCCGGCGCCCGCCAGGCCATCGAGAAGCTCCGCGCCGACGGCCGCACCGTCGTCCTGACCACCGGCTTCGCCCGCGTCACCCAGGACGCCATCCTCGACGCCCTCGGCTGGCAGGGCCTGGCCGACCTCACCCTGTGCCCCGCCGACGCGGGCGGCCGCGGCCGGCCCTACCCCGACATGGTGCTCGCCGCCTTCCTGCGCACCGGGGCCGCAGACGACGTACGGGAGGTCGTCGTCGCCGGCGACACCGCGTACGACATGCTCAGCGGCCGCCGCTCCGGCGCCGGGATCGTGGCCGGCGTCCTCACCGGCGCCCACGACCTCGCCGCGCTCACCGAGCACGGCGCGACCCACGTCCTCGACTCGATCGCCGAACTGCCCTCGGTCCTGCTGGAGTCGGCGTGAGCGGCATCCGCTTCGAGGGCGTCAGCGTCGCGTACGGCGGCAACACCGTGCTCGACCGGCTCGACCTGAGCGTCGAACCCGGCGAGGTCATGGCGCTGCTCGGTCCCTCCGGCTCGGGCAAGACCACGGCGCTGCGCGCGGTCGCCGGCTTCGTACGGCCCTGCGCGGGCCGGGTGCTGATCGGCGGCCGGGACGTCACCGCGCTCCCGCCGCACAAGCGCGGCATCGGCATGGTCGTCCAGCAGTACGCGCTCTTCCCGCACATGCGGGTGGAGGACAACGTGGCGTTCGGCCTCAAGGCGCAGAAGGCCCCCAAGGCCGAGATACCCGGGCGCGTCGCCGAGGCGCTGGAGATGACCGGCATGGCGGCGTACGCCAAGCGCTACCCGCGCGAGCTCTCCGGCGGGCAGCAGCAGCGCGTGGCGATCGCCCGGGCGCTGGCGATACGGCCCGGGGTGCTCCTGCTCGACGAGCCGCTGTCCGCGCTCGACGCGCAGCTGCGCTCCGGGATGCTCGCCGAACTGGCCCGGCTGCACCGTGAACTGCCCGACGTATCGATTCTGTACGTCACGCACGACCAGGTGGAGGCACTGACCCTCGCCGACCGGATCGCGGTCATGGACAAGGCGCGGCTGCAGGACTGCGGCACTCCGCAGGAGCTGTACCGGGCGCCGCGCACCGAGTTCACCGCGTCGTTCGTCGGCAACGCGAACCTGCTGCCGGTCACCGTCGCCGACTCGGGTGCGCTCTTCGCCGGGCGGGCGCTGGAGCTGGACCGCGGGCAGGCCGCGCCGGGCGCGAGCGCGACCCTGTGCGTACGGCCGCACCTGCTCGGCCTCGGGCCCGGCCCCAACGCGCTGACCGGCGCGATCGCCGAGGTGCAGTGGCGGGGCTCGACGCACCGGCTGTACGTCGACGTCGACGGCCACCGCGTCAAGGCGGACCTGCCGGAGCTGCGCGAGACGCCCGCGCTGGGCGACACGGTGACGCTGCACTTCGAACCGCGCGACGCGGTCCTGCTGTCGGCGGGGGTCTGCGATGGCTGAGGTCCCCGCCCCGGCCACCACGACCGTCCCGCAGCAGGCCCGCCCCGAACACCAGGCCGGGGCCCGGCACCGGAACAAGAACCAGACCGTACGAAGCTTCGCACCGGGCGGTCCCGACGGCCCGGGCGGAGCCCCGGGCGGCTTTGCGGCCCCCGCCGCACGGGCGCCCCGTACCGTGCCCGGCTGGCTCTGGTCCGTACCGCCCGTGGCCGTGCTCGCGCTGGTCTTCCTCTACCCGCTCGCGCTGGTCGTCCAGCAGTCCCTCACCCCCGAGAGCGGCGGCGGCGCCTTCGACGCGTACACCTCCGTCTTCGGCTCCCACGCCTTCCGCGAGGCGCTCGGGACCACGGTCTGGCTGGCCGCCGGCGCCACCGTCGGCTGCCTCGCCCTCGGCTTCGCACTCGCGCTGATCATCGCGTTCGTGCCCTTCCCCGGGGCGCGCGGCGTCGCGAAGTTCATCGACGTCTTCCTCTCCTTCCCCTCCTTCCTCATCACACTCGCCCTCCTCTTCATCTACGGCACCGTCGGCATGGCCAACGGGGTCTGGACCGACGTGACCGGCGCCGCCGAAGGGCCGTTCCACTTCCTCACCACGCCGTGGGGCGTGCTGCTCGCGGAGATCACGTACTTCACGCCCTTCGTGATGCGTCCGCTGCTCGCCGCCTTCTCCCAACTCGACACCGCCCAGCTCGAAGTGGCCTCCTCGCTCGGGGCGAAGCCCGCCCGTATCATCCGGCGCGTGATCCTCCCCGAGGCCCTTCCGGCGCTCGCCGCCGGCGGCAGCCTCGTCCTGGTCATGTGCCTGAACGAGTTCGGGATCGTCCTGTTCACTGGAGCCAAGGACGTCACCACGCTCCCGATGCTCGTCTACGGCAAGGCGATCCTCGAATCCGACTACTCGGCCGCCTGCGTGGTCGCCGTCGTCAACATCGCGATCTCCGTCGGCCTGTTCGGCCTCTACCGGGTGGTGAGCAAGCGTGCTGGTGCATAGCAGGAGCGGCCGCTGGGCCGTCTGGGGCCTGTTCGGGCTCCTCTTCCTTCCCCTCTTCGCGCTGCCGCTGCTCGTCGTGGTCGCCGCGTCCTTCTCCACCCACTGGTCGGGCGCCTTCCCCTCCGGCCCGACCACCGGGAACTACGCCTCCGCGGTACAGGGCGAATCCCTCCAGGCGCTGACCACCTCGCTGGTCACCGCCCTCGTCGCGAGCCTGCTCGCGCTCACCGTCGGCACGTGGGCCGCGCTGGCCGCAGCCGGGCTGAAGAAGCGCGGAAGACGCTCCCTGGACGCCCTGTTCATGCTGCCGGTCGCCGTGCCGTCCGTGGTCGTCGGCCTCGCCGTCCTGGTCGCCTTCAGCAAGCCCCCGCTGCTGCTCAACGGCACCAGCTCAATCGTGATCCTGGCGCACACGATTCTTGTCACGGCGTTTGCCCACCAGTCGGTTTCGGCCGCCATCGTTCGTCTCGACCCCGCGCACGAACAGGCGGCGGCCTCCCTGGGCGCCCGTCCCGCTTACGTGCTGTGGCGGGTCAAGCTTCCCCTCCTGCTGCCGTCCCTGACGGCGGCCGCCGGACTCTGCTTCGCCCTGTCCATGGGCGAGCTGAGCGCCACGATGATGCTCTACCCGCCGGACTGGATGCCCCTCCCGGTCCGGATCTTCACCGCCACCGACCGCGGTTCGCTCTTCGGCGGCTCCGCCGTCGCCGTGGTCCTGATGGCCGCCACCCTGCTGGTCCTCCTGGCCGTCTCCCGCATCCGCACCAGAGCCACGTACCGCTGACTCCCTTTTCCCCGTAAGGAAGTTCCATGTCCAGCAACCTCAGAAACGCCGACAGCCGTCGCCGCCTCCTGCGCATCACCGCCTCCGCCACCGGCAGCCTCGCCCTCGCCGCCGGCCTCACCGCCTGCGGTGGCTCGTCCTCCGACGGGTCCAAGGGCGGCGAGAAGATCGTCACCGTCTACAGCGCCGACGGCCTCAAGAGCGACAAGGGCGACGGCTGGTACGACAAGGTCTTCGCCGACTTCACGAAGAAGACCGGCATCGAGGTCAAGTACGTCGAGGGCGGCTCGGGCGAGATGGTGCAGCGCGCCGTCCGCGAGAAGACCAACACCCAGGCCGACGTACTGGCCACCCTGCCGCCGTTCATCCAGCAGGCGGACGGCAAG
Source organism: Streptomyces sp. R33 (assembly GCF_041200175.1). NCBI lineage: Bacteria > Bacillati > Actinomycetota > Actinomycetes > Kitasatosporales > Streptomycetaceae > Streptomyces > Streptomyces sp. R33. The sequence goes on from NZ_CP165727.1 coordinate 5,462,792, forward strand.
GGCCTGCTCCAGGCGTACAAGCCGCAGGGATCCGACAAGGTCAACGGGGCGAACAAGGCCGCCGACGGCAAGTGGACCTCGGTCGTCAACAACTACTTCGGCTTCGTCTACAACAAGAAGGAACTCGCCGAGGCGCCCAAGACCTGGGAGGAGCTGCTGGACGGCAAGTACAAGGGCAAGCTCCAGTACTCCACCCCGGGTGTCGCGGGCGACGGCACCGCCGTCCTCATCAAGGCGATGCACGACTTCGGCGGCAAGGAGCCGGCGCTGGAGTACCTGAAGAAGCTCCAGGCCAACAACGTCGGCCCGTCCTCCTCCACCAGCAAGCTCGCGCCGAAGACCGACAAGGGCGAGCTGCTCGTCGCCAACGGCGACGTCCAGATGAACTTCGCCCAGTCCAAGTCCATGCCGAACCTGGGCATCTGGTTCCCCGCCAAGGACGGCGGCAAGCCGACCACCTTCGCCCTCCCGTACGCGGCCGGCCTGGTGGACAAGGCCCCGCACACCGAGAACGGCAGGAAGCTCCTCGACTACCTGCTCAGCGAGGACGCCCAGAAGCTGGTCAGCGAGGTCGGCGGCGGCTTCCCCGCGCGCACCGACGTCAAGCCGACCGACGCCAACGCCGTCGAACTCACCAAGCTGATGACCGGTGTCGAGGTCTTCGAGCCGGACTGGGCCGACATCGACAAGAACCTCGCGGGCTACGTCGACGCGTGGAAGTCGGCCACCGGAAGCTGACTGGTTGCCTCCTGGTCACCCACGACCAGGAAAGTGACGCTTGCATAACGGGTCTGGACCGAAGCCCGCACCTTCGGTCCGGACCCGGCGCACGTCCCCGCGCACTTCGCGGCGTACGCCCTCAGATACGCCCCCATGCAAGTCCACCTGCGCCTTCCCCACGATTACTCCCGGAGGAGTACGTGCCCACTGTCCTGTCAGGACGCGCCCTCGCCGTGACCGCCACCGCCACGGCCCTGCTCGCCACCGCCCTCACGGCGCACGCCGCCACCGCCGAAACGGCCGCCACCACTGCGGCGATCACCGACAAGGTCCTCGTCATCGGCATCGACGGCACGGTCCTGGACCGCGTCAAGGCCGCCAACGCCCCCCACCTGCAGGGCCTGATGGCCCAGGGCCTCACCGCGAAGAGCACCCTCTACGCGAACCCGATGGCCGCGACCTCCTCGGGCCCCGGCTGGTCCACCATCGCCACCGGCGTCTGGCCCGACAAGCACGGCGTGAAGGACAACACCTTCACCGGCAAGAACTACACGGCCCACCCCGACTTCCTGACCCGCATCGAGAACGCCAAGCCGTCGCTCAACACGTACGCGGCCGCGGACTGGGAGCCCATCACCTCCACCGACGCGGGCGGCCCGATCTTCTCCGCCAAGGTCGACAAGCGCCTCAGCCTCAAAGGCGACCGGGACGGCTACGGCACCGAGGACCCGAAGATCGCCGCCGCGGCCTCCGCCGAGCTGCGTGACCAGAACCCGGACGCCGCGTTCGTGTACTTCGGCCAGGTCGACGGCGCCGGGCACTCCTACGGCGCCGCCAGCCAGCAGTACCTCGACGCGATCGGCCGCGTCGACGCGATGGTCGGCCAGCTCCTCACCGCCGTCCAAAACCGCCCGACGTATGCCCAGGAGAACTGGAAGATCCTGGTCACCACCGACCACGGGCACACCGACGCCGGCGGTCACGGCGGCTCCACCATCCAGGAGCGCGGCACCTTCGTCATCGCCAAGGGCGCGGGCATCCCGGCCGGTTCGGTCCGCACCGACGTCAAGCTCGTCGACGTGGCGGCCACCGCCCTCGCGCAGGTCGGCGTCGACCCCGGCTCCGCGATCGACGGCATCCCGCTGAACGCGCCCGACGACAACGACCCGTTCGACACCCTGCGGCCGAACCTCCAGGGCCGCGTGGGCGAGACGGGCATCCCCGCGGGCGTCAAGGGCTTCACGCACACGCCGCCGGCCGGCTGGGCCGTCGACAACTCCAAGATGGGCACCGGCGGCGTCACCGAGTGGGCCGGCTGGGCCTTCGCGACCGACGAGTTCTGGAGCCAGGCCCAGCGTGACCAGTGGCGCGAGCTGAACGTCCGCTCCCGCGACGTGTTCGCCGTCGCCGACTCCGACGAGTGGGACGACAAGTCCCACACCGGCTCCTACGACTCCACCCTGATCACCCCCAAGTGGGCGGTCACCGGCGGTACCACGAAGAACCTGACCTTCCAGACCCACTACCACCACGAGGCCGGCCAGACCGCCCAGGTCCTGGTCTCCTACAACGGCGGTACGCCGACCGTCGTCAAGAGCTACACCGCCGACGCGGTCGCCAGGTCGGAGTCCCTGGCCCTCCAGGTCCCGGCCGGCGCCACCGACGTCCAGATCCGCTTCCGCTACGCCGGCACCAACAACTGGTACTGGACCGTGGACAACGTCAAGCTCGGCTGATCCAGGCCCCCCGCGGTCCGGGCTGTGGACGCCCGAAGCGTCCACGGCCCGGCCCCGATAGGGTGGTTCAGACCAGCGGTCGCAGGCCGAAGGTGACAGGTCAGAGGTCACGGCCACCGAGAGCGGAGAACAGTCCAGTGGCAGAGCGCAAGCCGATCGAATCCTGGCTCACCGACATGGACGGGGTCCTGATCCACGAGGGCACCCCCATCCCGGGCGCCGATGCCTTCATCAAGCGGCTGCGCGAATCCGGCAAGCCCTTCCTGGTCCTGACCAACAACTCCATCTACACCCCGCGCGACCTCCAGGCCCGGCTGTCCCGCATGGGCCTCGACGTCCCCGTCGAGAACATCTGGACCTCGGCGCTCGCCACCGCCAAGTTCCTCGATGACCAGCGCCCGGGCGGCACCGCGTACGTCATCGGCGAAGCCGGCCTCACCACCGCCCTGCACGACATCGGCTACATCCTGACCGACCACGAGCCCGACTACGTCGTCCTGGGCGAGACCCGGACGTACAGCTTCGAGGCGATGACGAAGGCGGTCCGCCTGATCAACGCCGGCGCCCGCTTCATCTGCACCAACCCCGACGAGACCGGCCCCTCCACCGAGGGACCGCTCCCCGCCACCGGCGCCGTCGCCGCGCTGATCACCAAGGCGACCGGCAAGCAGCCGTACTTCGCAGGCAAGCCCAACCCGCTGATGATGCGGACCGGCCTGAACGCCATCGGCGCGCACTCCGAGAGCAGCGCGATGATCGGCGACCGCATGGACACCGACGTCCTGGCCGGGCTCGAGGCCGGCATGCAGACCTTCCTCGTCCTGACCGGACTGACCTCCGCCGCGGACACCGAGAAGTTCCCCTACCGCCCGACCAAGACCGTCGACTCCATCGCCGACCTGGTCGATCTCGTCTGATCCGAACGGGTCAAGCCCGCGGCGCTCGGGATGCGGAGCGCCGCGCCGCGCGTGAACCTCCTTGTTGAGGAGGTTCACCATGCGCAGTGCTCTGATCGCTCTCCGTGTCACCGGGGTGGCCGTCGCCCTGACGGCGCTCACCGCCGTGTCCGCGCCCACCGTCCTCGCGGCGGGCGAGGAGAACCGCGGCGGCGTCTCGGTCGATCCGCACCAGGCCGAGCCGGGGGCGCAGGTCAAGCTGCGCGTCCGCGGATGTGAGGACAAATGGGCGTCCGCCAAGTCCGCCGTCTTCGTGTCGGAGGTCCACCTGTCGTCCGGCCGTGACGGGGACAGGACGCTGACGGGAGATGCGATGGTCAGCTCCACGGCCCAGCCCGGCTGGCACGACATCCGGGTGAAATGCGACGGGGGCGAGGACCGCGTCCGCGGCTCCATCGAGGTCGTCCGCCGGCGCGACGATCACGAGAAGGGCCATGACAAGGAGCGCGAGAAGGAGCGCGACCGGCCGGATCCCCACCGCTCTCCCGTCTGGCCCGTCCACGCGGGCGGCGGCGGCATGTCCGCCGAGCTCGCGGCGCAGGACCAGGCCGCGGCCGCCAAGAAGAACCACGGGGGCGACGGCCCCGGCCTTCCGCACACCGTGATCGGCGCCGTGCTCGCCGCCGCGGCCACCCTGGCCGTCGCGTTCCGGGCGCTCACGCTGCGCCGGCGCCGCAGCGGCGAGTGAGGGCCCGCCGGTGACGGGCTCGGGGGAGCCCAGGTCCTCCGGCGGCGGGCGGCTGCTGACCTTCGCCGCATGGTCCGTACTGGTGCTCGGCCTGTGGCTGTGGGGCCGCGAGATCACCGGCGTCCCGCCGAGCCCGTCCGCCGGAGCGGCGGGCGGTTCCTCGATCCCGGTCCCGGGGCTGCCCGTCGCGCACGCGCCGCTGGCGGCGTCCGTGCCGGCACGGGTCGACGTGCCGTCGATGGGCATCCAGGCACCGGTGATCTCCCGCGGCCTCGATGCCCAGGGCGCCATCGAGCCCCCGCCGTTCGAGCGCCCCGGCACGGTCGGCTGGTGGGGCGGCGGCGCCAAGCCGGGCGAGGCCGGGGCCGCGCTGCTCGTCGGGCACGTGGACACGGCCTCGAAGCCGGCGGTGTTCTACGGCCTGAGCTCGGCACGCCCGGGCGGCACGGTGCGCGTGGTGCGAATGGACGGTTCGGTCGCCGAGTTCACGATCGACGACGTACGGGTCTACGAGCGGGCCCGCTTCGACGCGCACCGCGCCTACGGACAGCGGGTCCCCGGCCGGGCCGAGCTGCGCCTGGTGACCTGTGGGGGAACGTACGACAAGGCGGCCAAGGAGTACACGGCGAACGTGGTCGTCTCGGCCTACCTGACGGGCACGACCCCGCCCCCGGGGCCGGGTACGGGCGCACGTACCGGCGCGGGCGGTGGCGCCGGAGCGGCAGTCCGGCCCGGCGCGGCGGCGTGAGGCGACACGCGCACGTTCGCGCGCACCCGCCCCGGCACCGCCGGCCGTCCGGTCCTCGACCGCGCGGCGCGCCCGGACCGCGGGAGGAGTCCGGGGACCGGCGCAGGAGGCCCCCCGCCACCCTAGGGCCGCGCGACACGACGAAAAAGCCCCTCGCAGCTTTCGCTGCGAGGGGCTTTCCCCTGTCTGTGCGCCGCCAGGGACTCGAACCCCGGACCCGCTGATTAAGAGTCAGCTGCTCTAACCAACTGAGCTAGCGGCGCTTGCTGACAGGGAAAACTCTACCCCACCTCGAGTGGTGCTCGTGACCAGCCGCGCCCGCCTTGTCCGATTAACCCATGTTTGAGGGGTTTATCGTGCACGATATGTCTGGGCCGAGCCGAATCTGATGCCCCGACAGATGCGTGGCCCGCCGGACCAGCGACGAGCAGGGGAGTGGACGGAACCGCATGACGATCCAGCCGCCGATGCATGTGCAGGTGCCTGCACCCATGCCTGCAGCGATGCCGATGCCCGTTTTCGAGGAGTACGAGCCCGCAGGCGACTGCGCCTGCCTCGGCTGCACGCAGCGCCGTCGTGCCCTCGCCCGCGCGAGGGCCATACCGCTCCGTGACGGCGGCCACCCGGCCGCCCGCGGGACCCGTCGGGCGCTGGTGCTGGCCACCACGGCGGGTGTGGTCCTGAGCGGTGGCGGCTCGGCCGCACTGGCGGCGGCGACCCCGGCCCCCGGCCCGGAGCCGGTCTCCCTGGACACCACCGCCGCCGACGTCCCGGCCCCCGATGCCCCCGCCCCCGAGGCCCCCGCGCCCGACATCCCCGGCTCCCCGCAGGGCGGCCGGTCCCCGCTGCACGGGCGCCCGGCACCGGCCAAGCCGGCGGGTCTGCCCGGGGCGCCGTCGGCCGTCAAGCGGATCGACCGGACGTCGATCATCACCCGGGCGAAGCTGTGGCTGGACGCGCAGGTCCCGTACAGCATGTCCACGTACTGGTCCGACGGCTACCGGCAGGACTGCTCCGGCTACGTCTCGATGGCCTGGAACCTTGGTACGAACGAGTGGACCGGCAGCCTCGACAAATTCGCCACCAAGATCACCAAGGAGGAGCTGCTGCCGGGCGACATGCTGCTCTTCCACAATCCGTCGAACCCCACCAACGGCTCGCACGTGGTGCTCTTCGGCGGGTGGGTCGACGAGACGCGCACGCACTACGTCGCGTACGAGCAGACCCGCCCGACCACGCGGAAGGGGGCCACCCCGTACGGCTACTGGACCAACGCGACGAAGTACGTGCCGTACCGGTTCAACGGGGTGACGGGCGGCATCACGGAGCCGGACCCGGCGACCGACCCGAAGCCGGCGGTCCCGACGGTCTTCCCCGGCGCCACGCAGTTCGGGCCGGGCGCGAACAACGAGTACGTCGCCCAGCTGGGCCGGATGCTGATCGACCGCGGCGGCCGCCGCTTCTACCCCAAGGGCGCGAGCACGGCCTGGAGCGACTCCGACCGGCTGGCCACCCAGGCCTTCCAGACCGCCCAGGGCTGGACGGGCGCGGACGCCGACGGGATCCCGGGCGCGCACACCTGGCAACTGCTCGTCGAACACAAGGGCAATGACATCCGGCCGACGGTGGACGCCGCACCGGGCCCCGCCGGGGTGCCGGCCTATCCGGGGCCGTCGGCGTTCCGCCCCGGGTCCACCCACCCGTTCATCGCCGGCCTGGGCCGCCAGCTGGTGAAGAAGGGCTTCGGCAAGAACTACACGTCCGGCCCCGGGGTCCGCTGGAGCGAGGCCGACCGCCGCAGCGTCGAGGCCTTCCAGCGCGCCCAGGGCTGGCGCGGCGCCGCGGCCGACGGCTACCCGGGCCCGGAAACCTGGCGCCGGCTGTTCGCATGACGGAGGCAACGATGTACCCCACGCACACCACCTCGACGACGGGCACCTTCCGCGTCCCCTCCGCGGCAGCCACGCCCCCGCCCGCCCCCCAGGCCCCGGCCGTGCGAGGCACGGGCAACCTGTACCCGACCCCACCCCACCCGCTGCGCGTCCCCACCGCGCTCACGGATCCGCTCCCGGACATGGCGCAGGCAGCTCCGACGGCCGGGCTTCCGGCCGCGGACCCCGTCCTCCCGGACCCCGTCCTCCCGGACCCCGGGCAGGCCGCTCGGGTGGCCGCGGCAGCGGCGGACCTGCCCGCGCACCCGGCCGGGGCGGGGGCCGAGCCTCCCGCCGAGACCTCGCGCCCCGTGGCTCCGCTCCCGCACGCGGCGCAGGCCGCTCCGGCTGCGGGCCCGCTCTCGTACGCCGCTCAGACCGGGCCAGGGGCCGGGTCTTCGGGCGTGGTGGCAGGGGTGGCGGATCCCGGCCGACGGGGGTGGGTCGCCGGAACTCCGGCCAGGCTGGTGGCCGCGCCGCGCGAGGTCGCCCTGCCGCACGGGCGCCCGGCGGCGGAGGCCGCCCGGAGCGAGGTCCCGGCGGCCCGGAACCGGGCCGAGGCCGAGCCGGTGCCCGCACTGGCCGGGGCCGTCGACCGCGCCGAGTCCGGCGGGGGCTCGTACGGCCACGAACCCGATCCGCTGGTCTGCGTACCGGCCCCGGCGGGGCCCGGCCCGGACGAGGCCGCGCACACCGGCGTGGCCACCCTGCGCCTGCGCGGCTTCGACGGTGGGGGCGAGTCGGCGCCCCCGCACGGGCAGGTGTGGCCGCCCGCCGGTCCCGAGGCGGATGCCGGGACCGAGCCGGCGGCGGACCGCCCCGCACAGCGGTACGGCGAGGCGTGGCCGCCCGCCGGCCCCCAGGCCGAGCCCGATCCCGAGGCCGCGGCACACGTTCGCGCCCCCGCGTACGGCGTGGCCGTCGGCCCCGAGGCCGAGCCCGAGGCCGGCCCCGAGCCGGCGCACCTGCACGGGCAGATCGGCCCCCAGGCCGGCTCCGACTCCGCGCACCCGCACGGCCGGGCCGGCCTCCAGGCCGATCCCGAGTCCGCCCACGCGTACGGCCAGGTCGGCCTTCGAGCCGCCGAGTCCGCCCACGGGCACGCGCACACGCTCGGGCACGCGCAGGGGCACGGAACGGCAGGACCCGGGGGGCCGTACGGCCCGGCCGAACCGGCCGTCGCAGTGCCCGTAGCAGTGCCCGGACCCGCGGTCGCGGACATCGTCGCGCAGGCCGTGGCCCGCGGGATGGGCGCGGAGCGCCAGGGGTCCGACCCGCAGGACCTGCCGCGCACCGCGCCCGCCCGCGGAGCCGCGGTCACCGAGGTGCCGGTGCACCTGCCGTTCCCCGGGGAGTCCCGGCCGGCCCAAGCCCAGTCCCAGGCCCAGGCCCAGGCCCAGGCCCAAGCCCAGTCCCAGGCCCAGGCCCAGGCCCGGCCCCCGGCCCCCGCCGCCGCGCCGCGGTCCCGTGCCGCCCGTCCCGCCCCCAGCCGCCGGGTCCCGCGCGGCGACGACCGGCTCCGGGAACACCGCGGGCCCGTGCTGCCCGGCTGGGTCGGCGTCGGCGTCGGCGGGCTCGCCCTCGCCGGCTGCCTGGCGGTGCTCTGGAGGGCCGGGGCGGTGCCGGCCACCCTCGTGGCCGCGTTCGGCGCGACCCCCCGCCCCTACGAGGGGCTCCGCGCCACCCACTGGCCGCCGCTCGCCTTCCTCGGCATCGTCGCGCTGCTCGCGCTCGGCGGACTGGGCCGCGCCAAGGCGGGCCACGCCTGGGTGCTGACCCTCTTCGGCCGCTACCGCGGCACGGTCCGCCGTACCGGCCTCACCTGGGTCAGCCCGCTCCTCCTGCGCCAGCGCGTCGACGTACGGCTGCGGCACTGGCGCAGCGAGCCCATGCCGGCCGTGGACTCCGGGGGCCTGGCCCTGCGGGTCGTCGTCCAGGTCGTCTGGCAGGTCAAGGACACCGCCCGGGCCACCCTCGCCGTCGAGGACCACACCGACTACCTCGCCGAGCAGGTCGAATCGGCGATGGCCCGGGTCCTGTCCCAGCTGCCCGCCGATGCCTTCCACGAGGACGCCCCGACGCTGCGCGACGCCGAGGCCGTCGGCGACGCGCTGACCCGGATGCTCGCGACCGAGACCGAGGCGGTCGGGATCGAGGTGTACTCGGCCCAGCCGACCCGGATCGAGTACGCCCCCGACGTCGCCGAGGCGATGCGGCGGCGCCGGGTCGCGGCCATCGACGCCAAGCACCGGGACACGGTGCTGACCTCGATCGTGGACGCGGTCGACGACACCGTCCACCGGCTGACCTCACGCGGGCTGGTCGAACTCGACGACTACGAGCGCAAGGCCCTCGTGAAGGACCTCACCGTCGCCTTCTACACGGGACGCCCGGAGTAGGGCGGAGCGAGGGAAACGCACCGCATGCGGAACGGGTGGCCGGAATCGACCGGACCACCCGTTCCCCCATTGGTCTGGACATGGCCAACTCCCGTCAATAGTCTGGTACTTGGTCTAGACCTGAATCCCCATGCTCGACCCCACGCGTGCGCACGCTCTCGCCGAACTCCCCCCACGTTCAAGGAGCATCATGCGTCCCATCCGCATGCCCGTTCACCTGCCCAGACGAGCCGGCGCCGCCGCGCTCGGCCTGGGGGCCGTCGCCTCCCTGGCGCTCCTCACCGCCCCCACCGCCAGCGGCCACGGCTACACGGACACCCCCATCAGCCGCCAGAAGCTCTGCGCCAACAAGACGGTCTCCGACTGCGGCCCGATCCAGTGGGAGCCGCAGAGCGTCGAGGGCTACAAGGGCTTCCCGGCCGCCGGTCCGGCGGACGGGAAGATATGCGCCGGGGGACACAGCGAGTTCGCGCAGCTCGACGACCCGCGCGGCGGGGCCTGGCCCGCCACCAAGGTGACCAGCGGGCAGAGCTACGGCTTCCGGTGGCAGTTCACCGCCAACCACTCCACCACCGACTTCAAGTACTACGTCACCAAGAACGGCTGGGACCCGACCAAGCCGCTCACCCGCGCCGCCCTCGAGTCCCAGCCCTTCCTCACCGTCGCCTACAACGGTGCCCGGCCGCCCATGACCACCGTCCACCAGGGCACCATGCCGAGCGGCAAGACCGGCCGGCACATGATCCTGGCCGTCTGGACGGTCAACGACACGGCCATGGCCTTCTACGCCTGCTCCGACGTCCAGTTCTGACCTTCACTTCCGACCTTCAATTCTGACGGTACGTCAGCTAGCCTCCGGCGGCATGCGGACGACACCCGAAACCGTCGCGGAGCTCATCGCACGCCAATGGGGCGACCACCGGCCCGGCCTGCAGTACGGCGGCAGCACGCACACCGCCGTCCTCAGCCGGCACCGGACCGCCCAGGAGGCCGCAGCGCGCGCCGCGCTGCTCGTCGACCTGCTGCCGTCGGACGCCGAACCGCACATCGGGGTGCTGCTCGACAACACCCCCGAGTTCCCGTTCTGGCTCGGCGCGGCGGCCCTCGCCGGGGCCGCCGTCGCCGGGATCAACCCCACCCGGCGCGGCCCGGAGCTCGCGCGCGACGTCCTGCACGCCGACTGCCGGATCCTGGTCACCGAGCGCGCCCACCTGCCGCTGCTGCGCGGCCTCGACCTGCCGGGCGTACGGATCCTCGTGACCGACACCGAGGAGTACGCGGACCTGCTCGCCCCGTACGCGGCCGCGAAGCCGGGTGAGGCGGCGATCGGCACCCCGGGCCCCGGCTCCCGCTTCCTCCTCTACTTCACCTCGGGCTCCACCGGCGCCCCCAAGGCCGCCCTGTGCAGCCAGGGCCGGATCGCCGCCGCCGGGGACTCCCTGGCCCGGCAGTTCTCGGTCGCCCCGGACGACGTCCACTACATCTGCATGCCGCTCTTCCACGGCAACGCGGTCATCGCCGACTGGCTGCCCGCCCTCGCCGGGGGCGCGTCCGTGGCGCTGCGCCCCCGGTTCTCCGCCTCCGCGTTCCTGGACGACGTCCGCGCGTACGGGGCGACGTACTTCACCTACGTCGGCCGGGCCGTCCAGTACCTGCTGGCCACCGAGCCCCGCCCCGACGACCGCGTGCACAGCCTGCGCCTCGGCTTCGGCACCGAGGCCGGCGCGGTGGACGCGGCCCGCTTCGCCGAGCGGTTCGGGGTCCGGCTGGTCGAGGGGTACGGGGCCACCGAGGGCGGAGCCTCCGTCCAGCGGACCCCGGACACCCCGCCGGGCGCCCTGGGCCGGGCGGGGGCCGGGGACGACCTGGCCGTGATCGATCCGGAGACCGGCGCGGAGTGCCCGCCGGCCGTCCTGGGCGCGCAGGGCCGCCTCCTCAACGGCTCCGCCGCGATCGGTGAGCTGGTCAACCGCGGCCGGAGCCTGTTCGAGGGCTACTGGCGCAACCCCGAGGCGGAGGCCGCGCGGACCCGGGAGGGCTGGTACTGGACGGGCGACCTCTTCTTCCGCGACGCGGACGGGTTCCTCTACTTCGCGGGCCGCACCGACGACCGGCTGCGGGTCGACAGCGAGAACCTCGCCGCCGCGGTGATCGAGAACATCCTGGCGCGCTGGTCCCCGGCGGCCGCGGTCGCCGTGTACGCGGTGCCGGACGAGGCGGCCGGCGACCAGGTGATGGCGGCGGTCGCCCTCGAGGAAGGGGAGCGGTTCTCGCCGGAGGCCTTCTCCGCCTTCCTGGCCGCCCAGCCGGACCTGGGCACGAAGATGTCCCCGCGCTACGTCCGGATCGTGGAGTCCATGCCGACCACGGCGACGAACAAGGTCCACCGGGTCGCCCTGCGCCGGGCCGGCTTCCGCTGCCCGGACCCGGTCTGGTGGTCCCCGCCGGGCACTGCCGGCTACCGCCTCCTGGGCCCGGCCGACCTCTCCGGGCTGCTCGCGGCGTACGCGGCCCACGGCCGCGACGAGCTCCTGGAGCGCTGATCCGCGGGCCGCGGGTATTGGTTTTGAGCACCCCTGAGGAGCAGGTAGTATTTTCTCTGTCAGGCGCCGCTAGCTCAGTTGGTTAGAGCAGCTGACTCTTAATCAGCGGGTCCGGGGTTCGAGTCCCTGGCGGCGCACCTGTACTTCGGGCGGTTTCCGGTTCACCGGGAACCGCCCGAAGTGTTTCCGGGGCTCCTCTCCCGCCGTTCCCGCCGTGAGATCCGTCGGCAACGCCCGTCCGTGACCGGTGTCACAGGGTGAGTGAAAGGAGCAGCGGCGCGGCCTTCCGGTTCAGTGCGTCCGCGGCGGCCCGCAGCCGGTGCGCGTGCTCGACGGGCATCGACAGGGCCAGGCAGCCCACCGAGGCCCCGGCCGTGATCGGTACCGCGGCGCAGACGGTGCCCACCGCGTACTCCTGCAGGTCCAGGACCGGCACCGTGGCCGGCTGGGCGTCCAGCTTGGAGAAGAGGATCCGCTCGTTCACGATCGTCTTCGACGTGAGCCGGGCGATCTTGTGCCGCGAGAGGTGGTCGCGCCGCCCGTTCTGGTCGAGCTGGGTCAGCAGGCACTTGCCGACCGCGCTGGCGTGCGCCGCGGAGCGGAAGTCGACCCATTCGTGCACCTTCGGGGTGCGCGGGCTGTCCGCGAACTGCGTGATCTTCACTTCGCCGTCCACGTACCGGCTGATGTAGACCGCCGCGCCCACCGAGTCCCGCAGCCGGTCCAGGGTGTCCTGCAGCTTGTTCTGGAGGGCCTGCTGCCTGTCTATGCCTGAGCCGAGCAGGACGAGTGAGTCCCCTATGGCATAGGCGCCGTCCGCCACCTGGAGGACGTACCCCTCACGGCGCAGCATGAGGAGCATGGGGGCGAGATGGACCGCGGGCAGGCCGGTCTCACGCGCGATCTGTACATCGGTCACACCGCCGGTATGGCGGGCGATCGTTTCGAGTACGCGCAGGGCGTACTGCACCGAGTGGAACGGCGCGGTCGGCTCGGGCTTCAGCGCCACGGTTTTCCCCCTAGCAGGTTGTTACCGCTTGCCCTACCACGATAGCCATCAAGAGGCCCATGTGGAGCGCCTGTTGAGGAGATTGATGGCTCGATCAGGTCCCCTGGTCTGTGTCTAATCCAATGGCATATGCCAAGGTCACGCCTGCTGTCCCGGGATGCCGGGAATGGCCGCAGGCCGCCGATGGTTCGAGTTCTTCGTACGGACGGCGAACCGAGACGGGAGCGACTATGAGTGACACCGGGGACGCGGGTCGGGCTGCGGACGGGGACGGCCGCGGAGATCCGATCCGGGGTGCGGTACGCGGCCGCGCGCCGGTGCCGCTCTCGGTGCTCGACCTCGTCACGGTCGGCAGCGGGAGCACCGCCCACGACTCCCTGCGCACCAGCGTCGCGATCGCCCGGCTCGCCGAGTCCCGCGGGTACCACCGCCACTGGGTCGCCGAGCACCACTCCATGCCCGGGGTGGCCAGCTCCTCCCCGGCGGTGATCCTGGCCCACCTCGCCGCCCACACCTCCCGCATCCGGCTCGGTTCGGGCGGGGTCATGCTGCCCAACCACGCCCCGCTCGCCGTCGCCGAGCAGTTCGGCACGCTGGAGGCGCTCGCCCCCGGGCGGATCGACCTCGGGCTCGGCCGCGCGCCCGGTACCGACGGCCGCACGGCCGCGGCCCTGCGCGGTCCCGGCCGCCTCGACGAGGCGGCGCAGGAGTTCCCCCGGCAGCTCGTGGAACTGACCCGCTTCCTCGACGACGACTTCCCCGACGGACACCCGTACGCCCGTGTCCACGCGGTGCCCGGCCCCGTGCAGGGCCGCGCCGGCCGGCCGCCGCTGTGGCTGCTCGGGTCCTCCGGGTTCAGCGCGCGCCTCGCCGCCGAGCTCGGCCTGCCCTTCGCGTACGCCCACCACTTCTCGGCGGCCGGCACCCTGCCCGCGCTGGACCTCTACCGGCAGGCCTTCCGCCCCTCGGCGGTACTGGACGCCCCGTACGCCGCGATCGGGGTCGCGGCGCTGGCCGCCGACACCGACGGGCAGGCCCGCGCCCAGGTGCTCACGGGGGCGCTGTCGATGCTGCGGCTGCGCAGCGGCCGGCCCGGGCTGATCCCGACGCCCGAGGAGGCGGCGGCGTACGACTTCTCCCCGCCGGAGCGGGAGTTCGTGGACGGCTGGCTCGCGAACGTCGTCCACGGCACCCCCGACGAGGTGGCCGCAGGGCTCGACGACCTGGCCAAGCGCACGGGCGCCGACGAGCTGATGCTGACGTCCAACGCGCACAGCGGCGCAGCCCGGTTGCGCTCCTACGAGCTCGTCGCAGATGTGTACGGGATGCCGGTGGAGGCGCCGCGAGCTGATTGATCGCGCGCAAACGCAGTTCGGCTGGTTTGTTGCCGAAACCTTGCGCGAGGGTGTCCTAAGGCACCCTTAAACCGCTCGTCACCCGGGGTGGCGGGCGGTTTCTGCTGTGCTTCCAGGCCTCTGACAAGGGGATTTGCGCGACGAGTGGTCTAGTCCTTCTTTGGTCCAAACCATTGACGCGGCCCTCGGGTGATCGCTATCTCTTCTCCCACCCGAACCTCTTGCTCCCCCCTCCCACCCCCCGGAGGCAGTTCATGCACTTCCGTAAACCCCTCATCGCGGCCGCCGCCACGGCCGCGCTGGCCGCCGGAGCGCTGGCCGGCTTCGCGGGGCTCGGCACCGCACAGGCCGCCGGCGCCGCCACCGCCGCGGGCGCAGGCGGCAACGTCAAGATCGCGTACTACGACCAGTGGAGCGTGTACGGGAACGCCTTCTACCCCAAGCACCTCGACACCCGCGGCATAGCGGGCAAGCTGGACGTCATCAACTACTCGTTCGGCAACATCCACCCCACGAACCTCACCTGTTTCGAGGCGAACAAGGCGGCGGGCGACGACAACAACCCCAACGCCGGTGACGGCGCGGGCGACTCGTACGCCGACTACCAGAAGTCCTTCGGCGCGGCGGACAGCGTCAGCGGCGTCGCCGACAAGTGGGACCAGCCGATCGTCGGCGTCTTCAACCAGTTCAAGCAGCTCAAGGCCAAGTACCCGAACCTGAAGATCAACATTTCGATCGGCGGCTGGACGTACTCGAAGTACTTCAGCGACGCGGCCAAGACCGACGCCTCCCGCAAGAAGCTGGTCTCCTCCTGCATCGACCAGTACATCAAGGGCAACCTGCCGGTCGAGGGCGGCTACGGCGGCCCGGGCACCGCGGCCGGCATCTTCGACGGCATCGACATCGACTGGGAGTACCCCGGCTCCTCCGGCGGGCACCTGGGCAACCACTACGCCCCCGAGGACAAGCAGAACTTCACGCTCCTGCTCAAGGAGTTCCGCGAGCAGCTCGACGCGTACGGCGCGGCCAACGGCGGCAAGAAGTACCTGCTGACCGCGGCGCTCCCGGCCGGCCAGGACAAGATCAAGTACATCGAGACGGACAAGATCGGTTCGTACCTCGACTACGCGAACGTCATGACGTACGACATGCACGGCGCCTGGGACGGCGACGGGCCCACGTACCACCAGTCCCCGCTGGACAACTCGGCGGCCGATCCGACCGACCCGATCGCGCCGGGCGCCCAGAAGTACGGCATCAAGAACGCCATCGACTCCTGGATCGACGGCAACGCGGCGTACGGCATCGCGGGCGGCTTCCCGGCGGGCAAGCTGACGCTGGGCTACGAGTTCTACTACCGCGGCTGGAAGGGCGTCCCCGCCGGGACCGCGGGCGGCCTCGCCCAGAGCGCGACCGGCCCCTCCGCGGCCCGGCCCACCAGCCAGCAGGCCGGCATCGCCAACTACAAGGAGCTCGGCGGGATCGTCGACAACCCGGCGACCACCTTCTGGGACGACCAGGCGAAGGCCTCGTACTTCTACAAGGACGGCGAGTTCTTCACCGGCCTGAACCAGCGGTCCGTCCAGGCCCGCGTCGACTACGGCAAGCAGCGCGGCCTGGCCGGCGCGATGATGTACTCCCTGCTCGGCCTGGACGACAAGACCACGCTGCTCAACCAGATCTCGGACGCCCTCGGCGGCACCACGCAGCCTCCGACGACTCCGCCCACCACGCCCCCGACCACCCCGCCGACGACTCCTCCGACGACTCCGCCGACCACGCCGCCCACCTCGGGCTGCCCGGCGCCGGCGTACGTCGCGGGGACCGTCTACACCGGCGGCAACGAGGTCTCGCACAAGGGCCACAAGTGGAAGGCCCAGTGGTGGACGCAGAACGAGGAGCCCGGCACCACCGGTGAATGGGGTGTCTGGAAGGACCTCGGCGCCTGCTGATCTCCCCCCACCCCGCGCCGAGCGGCAGCCCGCCCCGTACCCCTGCACAGGAGGGGTACGGGGCGGGCGTGCTCCGGCGCAGACGGGATCAGGCTCCGGGGCGGGTGCCGATCATCTCGGCGATCAGCTCCGGGGCCACCGCCCGCGAGTACAGCCAGCCCTGGCCCGTGTCGCAGCCGACGCGGCGCAGCCGGGCCGCCTGGCCGGCCGTCTCCACGCACTCGGCCGTCACCGTCAGGCCGAGCCGGTGCGCGAGCTGCACCAGGGCCTCGACGATGGTCTCGTCGGCCGGGTTCGGGTGCGTGCCCTCCTCGTAGCGGAAGCCCCGCACGAAGGAGCCGTCCAGCTTCAGCACGGAAACCGGGAGCCGGCTCAGGTACGCCAGGTTCGAGTACCCCGTGCCGAAGTCGTCGATGGCGATGCGCACCCCCATGTCGCTCAGCGCCTGGAGGGCCTGCAGCGGCCGTCCCGCGGAGCCCATCACCGCCGACTCGGTCAGCTCCAGCTGGAGCAGCTGCGGGGCCAGCCCGGTCTCGGCCAGGATCTCCGCCACGTCGCCGACCAGGTCCGAGTCCCACACCTGCCGGACCGCCACGTTGACGGAGACGAAGACCGGGCAGTCGCTCGGCTGCTCGATCTGCCAGCGCCGGGCCTGCCGGCAGGCGGTCCGCAGCACCCACCGCCCCAACTGGACGATGGAGCCGTCCTCTTCCGCAATTCCGATGAACCGATTCGGCGTCAGCGTGCCGAACTGCGGGTGGTTCCAGCGGACCAGCGCCTCCACCCCGCGCACCGCACCGCTCTCCAGGTCCACGAGCGGCTGGTACTCGAGCGCGAACTCGCCCCGCTCCACGGCCGGCCGCAGCGTCGAGCTGAGCGCCTGGCGGGTCATGCGGTGCGCGTTGCGCTCCGGGTCGAACAGCGTCCAGCGGGCCTTGCCGTCCGCCTTCGCCCAGTACAGGGTCGTGTCCGCGGCCTGCATCAGCCCGGTCGCCGAGGTCCCGTCCGTGGCCCGCTCCACCACGCCGATCGACGCCGAGACCGACAGCCGCTGCCCGGCCAGGTCGAACGGCTCCTGTACGGCGGCCAGTACGCTACGCGCCAGGTCGGCGAGCTGCTCGGTGCCGGTGGAGTCCTCGACCAGCAGGGCGAACTCGTCGCCGCCGAGCCGGGCCACGAGGTGCCCGCCCGTGCGCCCGTACCCGGACTGGTCGGCGCACTGGGTCAGCCGGGCCGCGACGGCGGTCAGCAGCCGGTCGCCGACGCGGTGGCCCAGGGTGTCGTTGACGGCCTTGAACCCGTCGAGGTCGAGGTAGCACAGGCCGATCCGCCCGGTGCCGCCCTGCTCGTACGAGGAGGCCTCCAGGGCGGCGGAGAGCCGCTCGAAGAACAGCGCCCGGTTGGGCAGCCGGGTCACCGGGTCGTGCATCTGGAGGTGCCGCAGCCGGGCCTGGAGGTCGCGGCGGTCGCTGATGTCGGCGACGGACAGCAGCACGTCCCGGGTCCCGGGCACGGGCCCGAGGGTGACCTCGGTCCACAGCGAGTGCCCGTCCGGGTGTTTGAGCCGGCGGGTACAGCGCAGTCTGGCCTGGCGGCCGCGGAGCACCTCCTGGTAGGCCTGCCAGGTGCGGGCCTCGGCACCCAGGTCGACCAGGTCGGCCGCGCACTGCTCGACGAGCGCGTGCGGCTCGGTGCCCAGCAGCCCGGCCAGCGCCGCGTTGGCGGCGACGACGTAGCCGGAGCGGTCGACGACGGCCATCGCCAGGTGGGCCGCGTTGAAGGCGGCCCGGTAATCGCGCAGTTCGGACCCGGTACGGGGCGTCGACGTCGGCACGGCCGGCACTGCTTGGTGACGCTCCGTAATGGCCGATCGGATGCTGTCGGCCGCCGAACCGGTTCCCTCTGAGGTTCCGCTCACCGTTGGCTCCCGCAGTGCTCGTGAGTGTCCGTGCAGGAAAGTGTGCCGATCATAGAGGCACCGTACGGCCCTATCCAGCGGCGTCGCCGTGCGGGGCACGGGACTTCGGCGTGCTGACGTCTCGCCGGGCGAATCCCGGGCGATCGTTTCTGCGCAGCTCTGAGCAGCGGAAGCCTCCTGCTGATCTCCCGTGATCGGTCGTGACGTTCTGTAGGCATGTGGGTGAACCCCCCGGGTCACCGGCTTGCCGTAGTGCTCACTCTTGTGGGGCAGCGGAACAGGGCATTAGTAAGACAATCGCCCCAAGGTGGAACGAGATGGTACGAATCCACCACCGGAGGTCGATGTGGCGCGACAGCAGACACCCGGGGGAGTGGAACGCTCCCGCATGAGAAGCACGGCGGCCGCGCTCACCTCCCTGACGGCGCTCGCCGCCATGTCGCTCGTCGCGGGTCCCGCGGTCGCCGTTCCGGGAGCCGCGCCGTGCGCCCTGACCCGTACTTCCGCGCACCACTCCCTGGGCCTGGACAGCTGGAACCGCTCCTACCCCAAGCCGGAGCGCACCCTCGACGCGGTCATGGTCTTCCTCTCCTTCCCCGACCACCGGGCCACCCTGACGACCGAGCAGCTGACCGGCGACTACTTCCCCGCGACCGGCGACTTCTTCGAGCGGGCCTCGTACGGCAGGTTCCGGCTGGTCCCGCACCCGCAGAAGCAGTGGATCCAGATGCCCAAACCGTCCACGGCGTACGGGATACAGCGCGACTGGGCGTCCCAGGACCGGGCCGCGTACCTGCGGGACGCGGTCGCCGCCGCCGACCGGGAGGTGGACTTCTCCCGGTACGACGTCGTGTACTTCGTCGCCGACCCGGACGCGCCCGGAGTGGACTCGGACGCCACCAAGGTCGTCAACTTCGACCGGCCGATCAGGGCGGACGGGACGGACCTGCGGCGGATCGTGACCGTCTTCGAGCGGCACCCGCCGGACCGGAACGTGCTGGCGCACGAGACGGGGCACGTCTTCGACCTGCCCGACCTCTACCACCGGCCGACGGACGGCAAGGGTGACTGGGACACGCACGTCGGGGACTGGGACGTCATGGGCAGCCAGTTCGGGATGGCCCCGGACCTGTTCGCCTGGCACAAGTGGAAGCTCGGCTGGCTGGACGCGTCCCAGGTGGACTGCGTGCAGTCGGGCTCCTCGCTGCACACCCTGCTGCCGCTGGCCCAGGCGCCGGTGGCCGGCGCCTCGGGCGGGACCCGGCTCGCGGTGATCCGTACGGGGACCGGCAGTGCGATCGCCGTCGAGGCGCGGGGGTCCGCGGGCAATGACGGGGACACCTGTACGGAGGGGGTCCTGGTCTACCGGGTGCGCAACGAGGCGGCGTCGGGCGGCGGGCCGATCGAGGTGCTCGACGGGCATCCGGACACGGAGGCCTGCTGGGACCGCTCGGTGTACCCGCCGCTGGCGGACGCGCCGCTCGAGGTGGGGCAGGCGTTCACGGTGCCGGGGGAGCGGATCAGGATCGAGGTGGCGGACCGCACTCCGTCGGGTGCGTACACGGTCAAGATCACCACGTAGCGCGGTTCTGCCGGAACGCGCATCGGAGCGTGCACCGGAACACGAAGAAGGCCCCCACTTGCGTGGGGGCCTTCTTCCGTCTGTGCGCCGCCAGGGACTCGAACCCCGGACCCGCTGATTAAGAGTCAGCTGCTCTAACCAACTGAGCTAGCGGCGCTTGCTGACGAGGAAGACATTAGCAGGGAGATGGCCGGAAGGAAAAATCGATATCCGCAGCTCGGGCGGCGCGGACGTACGCCCACAGGAGTGCCTCGGGTCCGGGGAGCCAGGGGGTGCGGGTCTCGGGGGCGACGAGCCAGCGTGACGGCCCGGGGGTGGCGGCGAGCGGCGGCACGGTGACGGCGTCGCCGCGGCCGTGGCACAGGGGGGCGGGCGCCGAGCTGCCCCACTCTTCCCAGGCGAGCAGTGCAGGGAGCCGGTGGGCGGTCCCGGTGGCGGCGAAGAGCAGCATCCGCCCGCGGTGCACGGCGACGGGCCCCGGGCCGGGGCCCTCGGCCCGGAGCAGGTCGAGCATGCGGCGGCCGAGGACGAGGGGGACGTTGACGACGTCGAAGGCGGTCCCGCACGGCAGCGTGGCGGGGGCGGTGGCCCGGGCCTCCCAGAGGGCGAGGGTGCTGTGCGGGTGCGCGGACGCGGAGGCGAGCCAGGCGGCGCCCTGGGGGGTGACGTGGGTGGCGGGGCGTGCGTCGTGGGTGGGGCAGGCGGGTGCCGTCGTCAGCGTCGTCATGCGGACCGGTCTACCGGGCGTAGTGATGCGGTTTCCAGGAGTTACGGAAAGCCGGGACAGGAAGGGGGATGGTGGGCTATGTTGCACCCCGCATATGCCAGGTGCGCCGTACGCCGCGGCCTGCGCGAGGGCGGGGCGAGGGCGGGGCGAGGGCGGTGCGAGGGCGGCACACCGGGCCCGCGGCGGGGCCGTGGCGGTCGCGAGTGCGTGCGTTCCGGAACTGTTCTAGCGTCGTATGAGCGGGGGTTCGCCCGCTCGGCGCGCCGGTGAGCCCGCTCTGCGGCACCGGGGAATCCGGCCTCCGCCCCTGGTCGTCCGGCTGCCGCCGCCGCGCGCGGTCCGGGACACCCGGGACCGCGGTCCCGACCGAGAGCAGGTGCGTTCCCATGCGTCGTTCGGCTCGTATCCCCGGTGTCCTCGCCGCCCTGGCCCTCGCCCTGGGCGGCGTCGCCGTCGCCGCTCCGGCGGCCCACGCCGACATCGAGGCCTGCCAGGACATCGTCCAGCTGCAGGGTGTCGAGGTCACGGACGCCATCCGGATCGGGTGCTACGTGGGTCTCGTGGGAGACGAGGACGGCTGCACCAAGGGGCTGACCCAGGCCGGGGTGGCGGGGATCGTCGCGACCGCGGCGTGCCGCGAGGCCCCCCAGTAGCCGGGCCCGTCCCTGCCCGTCCGTGCCCGTCCCGGGACCACGGGGGCCTACGGGGTCTCCGGGCCCGCCTCGCGCTGCAGGGATTCGCCGAACTCGATCATCTTGAGCGCGTAGTCCTCGGTCCACTCCGCCTGCTCGGCGATCGCCGCCGGCGGCAGCCGGTCGAACCGCCGCGGATCTGCGAGCTGCGCGGCGGCCAGGGCCTGGAACTCCACCGCCCGGTCCTGCGCCGCCCGGAAGGCGAGCGTCAGCTCGGTGGCGCGGGCCAGCAGCTCCCGGGGGTCCTCGATCGACTCCAGGTCGAAGAAGTGCTCCGGGTCCGTGGCGGCCTCCGAGGGCTCGAAGAGCAGCGGCGCGGGCCGCAGCTTCCGCTCGGTCGTCCGCTCGGGCTCTGCCATGCGTGTCCTCCTGCTGCGCGTTCGGGATCCTTCCGGGCCACCCTCCATTGTCCAACGCCGCGCAAGAGCGCCGCCCCTCAGGGCTTCCAGACCACCCGGTGCTCCGCCAGGTGAGCCAGGACCGAATGGTTGGCCTCCCAGCCATCCGGGAACTTCACCGTCACCCCCAACTGGACCGGTTCCGTGGACGGGTGGTCGTCCAGCAGTTCCGCTATGCCCGCCCGGGCCACCACCACGCAGGCGTGCCGGTGCCGCGAGGCCAGTACGCACAGGCGGCCCGTCTCCAGGTGGAACGCCGTCGCGTCCGGGCGGCCCGACAGCGGGTGGAGCACCACCGTGAGGTCGTACTCCCGGCCCTGGAGCCGGTTCGCGGTGTCCACCGTGACCCCGGCGACGCCCAGTTCCGCCAGGGCGGCGCGGACCGCCGCCGCCTGGTCGCGGTGCGCCGTGCCGACCGCGATCCGGTCGGCGGTCAGCGGGGCCGGGCCCTCGGACTGCTCGTCCGCCGTCACCGCCCCCCGGTCCAGCGCCCGGCGGACCACCAGGGCCACCGCCCGCACGGCCTCCGGATCGGTGCGCGGGGTGTGCCGGGCGGGCAGCTCCAGCAGGCCCCAGCCCGACTCGGCGGCCTCGTCCAGCACCCGGTCCGGGCCCGATCCGTCGCCCGCGACCCCGTACGACAGCCGCCGCTCGCCCGGACCCGTACCGCTGCGGAACTGCGTGTACGGGTAGAACGCCTGCGAGACCAGCGGCGCGGCCGTCGCCGGGAGCCGCCAGGACACGGGCAGCCGGTGCTGCGGCAGCTGCGGGTTGTGGGCCAGCAGGGTGCTGACCGCCGACGCCGACGGGTCGTAGGACAGCCCCGCCCACTGCTCGGCGCCGACCACGCTGAACGGGTCCAGCTGTCCCGGGTCGCCGACGAACAGCGCCCGCTCGAACAGCCCGGCCACGGCCAGCAGCGCGTCCGAGCGCATCTGGTACGCCTCGTCGACGATCGCGTGCTCCCAGGGCTCCGTGTCCTTCACGTACGCCCACTTCGCCGCCGTCGAGATGGTGATCGGCAGCTCGGCCAGGTCCCCCGGCTTGGCCGAGAGGGTCACCGAGGGCAGCTCGCGCAGCGCCGGGTCGTACGCGTCGCCGTCGCTGCTGTGCAGCCGGCCGACCTTCAGCTCCGGGTCCTTGTCGGCGAGCCGCAGGACCAGGTCGTCGACCTGCGCGTTGGTCTGGGCGACCACCATCAGCCGACGCCCGGCCGCGGCCAGCTCCCGGGCGGCCCGCACCACGAGGGTGGACTTGCCGGCCCCCGGCGGGGAGTCGACGACCACGCCGCGCTCGCTGCCGTGCAGCGTGTCGCGCAGGATGGCGGCGGTCGCCTCGGCGGCGGCCGCGCCCGGATCGAAAACGGTGCTCACAGGATGTCCTCGGCGGTCACTGGGTCGGGCGCGGCGTCGGGCAGCACGGCGGCGGTCGCGGATCCCGGCGGTCCGCCGTGCGTCCACGGGGTCTGCTCCGGCTCCGGCAGCTTCGGGCCGCCGCGCGCGTCGTGCTCGAACAGCGTCCAGCAGATCCGGTCGCCCTTCTCCGGCACCGAGCCGGGTTCCGGCTCCCGGCCGCGGCCCATCTTGTCCAGCAGCCGCAGCACGAGCCGGCCGTCGTCCTCGAAGCGGACGAACTGCGCCGCCTGCGGGCGGCCCTCCAGCGAGCGGTACACCTTGCCGCCGCCGCCCTCCGCGAGCTGCGGACGGTCCTCCGTGGCCACCGTCACCAGGGGGCGCGGGCTCGGCCGCTTCGACTCCGTCCATTCCATCACCACCTCGGTGACCTCGCCCGCGAAGGCCTCGCCCGACAGCCGCCGGCCCGCCATGACCAGCGGATCGTCCAGCGCCTCCTGGGCGTCGAGCCGCACCTGCTCGGTCTCCCGCGTCGCCAGCTTCCGGGCAGCGGTCACCGCGTCGTCGCGGCGCGGCTGCGGGGGCTCGCCCGCCCGGACCCGGTCCCGGTGGCCGGTGTACGACCAGCGGTCGCGGGTCCAGCGCTCCTCGGCGCGCTCCCCGGGCGGCAGCGCGCGCAGCAGCTCCAGCGACTGCCACACCGCCCGCCAGGTGGGCCGCATCTGCTCCGCCAGGAGCTCCCGTACGGCCGCTTCGGCGCGGGCCAGGGCCTGCGGATCTTCGCCGGTGCGCGCGGCGTCGTAGCGGGCCATCGCCGGGGCGAGCAGCTTGTTGTCGAAGGCCGGGTCGGTGGCCGGTCCGGCGGGCGGGACGAGCAGCTGCCCGTCCCGGTCGCGGCCGAGTTCGGCCCGCAGGGCCGCCTCGGCGCCCGATTCCCCCTCCGGCGGGACTATCCACGACAGCAGCGCGCCCAGGTGCTGGTCCTCCAGGTTGCTCTGGCCGGTGGCCCAGTGCCGCCCCAGCAGCTCCGTCGCCGACAGCAGCATCGAGGCCCCAGGGACCCGGGAGCGCTCGCCGAGGTGCGTGAACCAGCGCCCCAGCAGCGGGACCCGGGTGGGTGCCGGATAGGGATTCTCCGGATCCTCCTCGGCCGTCCGCCGGAACCGCATCGACCGCCCCAGCAGCCGGACGTACTCGATGCCGGCCCGGCTCGGCACGATCACCTGCGGCGCGTCCAGGCACAGCTCGGCGGAGACCTTGCTCTTCGCGCCGGTCTCCGGATCGGTCTCGGTCCGCTCCACGTACTCGACGTCGTCCGCGTACCCCTCCACGTACGGCAGGACCACGTCCGCCAGCTCCGCCAGGAACGTCCAGCGCAGGTCCCGGTCGCGTGGCTGCGGCACCACCAGCAGCCGCGGCTGCGCGGGATCGGTCCCGATCAGCGCGCCGAGCGGGGCCCCGGCCTCGCCCGCCGTCGTCAGGGGTACGAGGACCAGCGGGCGCTCGCTCAGATGCCGGTGCCGTACGGTCGCCAGCGCTTGGGCCCGGCCCGCCCGGACGGCTTCGAGGCGCGCGAGGGTGTTCAGGAGGGACATGCGGCCGCCTCGAGGGCCTCGGCGCGCAGCCGGGCCGCCTGGTGCAGCGCGGCCGCGGTCGGGTCGTCGGGGCAGCCGTCGCCGGCGGCGGCCGCGAGCGCCTCCTCGACGGTGGTGAGCGCACCGAGCTCACCCCGTACGGAGCGGCCGAGGGCGGTCACCTCGGCGCCGGCGCGGGCCCGCTCCCGGCAGTGGAAGGCCAGTTCGCAGGCGGCCAGGCACTCGGGGGCGTAGGCGGCCGAGACGGCGGAGACCGCCTCGGTCAGCTCCTCGGCGGGCCGCGCGGGGTCGAAGCTGAGCCCCTCGGGCAGGGCCGCGGCCAGCTCCTCGACCCGCGTCAGCCGGTCCAGCTGGCGCCGGGTCACGGCGCGTTCGCGGCGGACGTCGACGGGCGCGGCGGCGGGCAGGTTGGAGAAGTCCTTCGGGCAGACGAGGAGCACGGTGTGCCCGACCACGGCGGAGGCCAGCTTCTCGGCGGTGCTCTCCAGGGCCAGGACGTACACGGCGGCCTGCCGGGCGGCGGCGCCGACCTTCGCGGGATCGGCCGCCCCGTCGATCAGCGGGAACGACTTGATCTCCACGACGGTCCAGCGGCCGTCGGGATGCACCACGACGGCATCCGGCTCCAGATAGGCGGGGGTGCCCGCCACCTCCAGGGCCAGCATCGGGTGGTCCAGCAGGGTCCAGGCCCCGGAGGCCGCGCCGGCGGCGGTGGCCTCGCGCAGGGCGAGCGCGGTGCGCGCGGCCCGGCCCTCGGGCCCGGCGGCGGTCAGGTCGGGGACGCGGGCGCCGGGGCCGGGCGGCTCGGCGCCGGCGCCCAGGTGCCGGTGGACCAGCTCCAGCAGGACCGCTCCGCCGTCGCCCTTGACCCTGGCCTCGAAGGAGTTCCCGCGGACGATGGCGAACTGCGACTGGCCGAAGGCGGCGGGCGAGCCGAGGGCCGCGGCCAGGGCGGTCTTGTCCACGCCGGCACCGTCGAGGAGGGCGCGTCTGCCGCATCCGGGGTTGGCGGCGAGCGCCGCCAGCGCGCGGGCGTCGAGCGGGCGGGGCGGCACGGCGGGGCCGCGCAGGTCAGCGAGCCGCTGCCGCAGAGTCGTCTTCCGGGGCGGGCCGCTGGGCGGGTAGGAGCTCACGGGCGGAAGTGTCCCATCCGCCACTGACAATCGTGGTCTTACTGCGGAATCGGGCCGTTCGGGCGGGCAGCCGGCGCGCGATCGCGTACCCGGCGGCCATCACGGCGGCCCCGGCGGCCGCGTCCAGGAAGTAGTGGTTGGCCGTGCCCATGACCACGAGCGTGGTGACGGCGGGATAGGCGACGCCCAGCCCCCGCAGCAGGGGGTGGCGCCCGTACCGCCACAGCAGGACCCCGCACCACAGGGCCCAGCCGACGTGCAGGCTCGGCATGGCCGCGTACTGGTTGGTGAGGCCCCCGAGCCCGCGCGGCGCACTGGCCTCGGCGCCCCACCAGCCGTAGGCGCTGTACTGGGCCATCGTGTCGGTGAACCCGTACACGGAGTCCAGCAGCCGGGGCGGGCAGGTGGGCATCAGGGTGAAGCCGACGAGCCCGAGGAGGGTGGAGACCACCAGCCAGGTGCGGGCGCTGCGGTACTGCTGCGGCCGGCGCAGGTACAGCCAGACCAGCACGGCCGGGGTGACGAGGTAGTGCAGGGAGGCGTAGACGAAGTCGGCGGGTATGCCGAGCAGTCCCTGGTGGGAGAACAGCCGGTTGAGCGGCCGTTCGAGGTCGATCCCCAGCACTTCCTCCGCCCGGAGGATCGCGAGGCCGTGGCCGACGGCGAGGTGCACGTCGCCCCGGGCGAGGAGTCTGCCACCGGTGTACGCGCCGTAGACGAGCCCCAGGAGCAGCAGTTCGGCCCACCACCGGGTGGGCTTCTGCCGATCAGTCATACGGTGTAGGACGCTTGTACGACAGGGTGGGTTGCCTGGTGTTCATGTGATGGATGATGGACGGACGACGCAATCGCCCGAACCGCCACAAAGGCACGCGAACCCTTACAGCCTCATGCCCTTACGTACCGGGAGAATCTCCTATGGCCCCCCGCATCCTCCTGGCCCGCCACGGCCAGACGGCGTGGTCCCAGCTCGGCAAGCACACCGGACGCACGGACGTGCCCATGTTGGAGGAAGGCAGGCGGGGCGCGAAGCTGCTCGGCGAGCGGCTGGCCCGCGACCCGTGGCGCGGCCTGCCCGGCGTGGAGGTCCGCACCAGCCCGCTGGTCCGCGCGAGCGAGAGCTGCGACCTGGCCGGCTTCGGCGTCCGGGCGGAGCCGTGGGACGCGCTGATGGAGTGGGACTACGGCGACTACGAGGGCATGACCCCGGCCGAGATCCAGGCGGTCCGCCCGGGTTGGCTGATCTGGCGCGACGGCGTTCCGGGCGGCGAGTCCGTCGCCGACGTGGCGGCCCGTGCCGACGAAGTGGTCGCCTGGGCCCGTGCGGCGGAGCGCGACGTGCTGGTCTTCGCGCACGGCCACATCCTGCGCACCCTGGCCGCCCGCTGGCTCGGCTTCGAGGCCTCCTTCGGCGCCCGCATCCGTCTGGAGCCCACCTCCCTCTCGGTCCTGGGCTGGGCCTACGGGGCCCCCGCACTGGAGCGCTGGAACGACACGGGCCACCTGGACGTCTGACCGCAGCCCGAAGTCCCTTGCAGGGGCCGGTGGTTGAGTGATCGCTGCGGCTGCGAGGATGAGGTCATGACGATCACTTCCGTGGTGCTGCGACGACGAGTGGACGACCTCGAGGCGGCCTCGGCCTTCTACGAAGAGCTGACCGGCGAGCCCGCGAACCGGTTCGCGTTCGCCGGCCTGGAGCTGGCGGCCGTCGGCCCCTTCCTCCTCTTCAGCGGACCGGACACGGTCGCGGAGCGGTTCGCGGGGGTGGCGGCGACCCTGGGCGTGGCGGACCTGGACGCGGTCGTCGCGCAGGGCGAGGCGGCCGGCGCCGAGGTCGTCGCCGCGCCCGCCGAGACGCCGAACGGGCGGCGCGCCGTGCTCCGGCACCCGGACGGCGCCGTGTACGAGTACGTCAGCGGCTGACCGGACCGGACCGGACCGGACCGCGCGGCGTGGCCGGGGCCGGGGCCGGTCAGGCCGTGGCGTGGCGGGTCAGGAAGTCCGCCACGCGGGGGCTGCGCTGGTGCGGGACCAGGGTGCGGGCCGTCCCCGACAGCATGGACCGGATCCGCGTGGACTGGACCTCGGTGAGCAGGTCCAGGACCCGACCGCCCGCCCAGGCCGCCTCGTCGGGGGCACCGGCCCGTGCCAGGTCGTCGGCGAGCTCGGCGGTGTAGAGGGCCACGTTCCGGGCGAAGTGCGGATCCTGGAGGTCCGCCGCGCGGCGGGCGTGCCGGGCCGCGCGGGCGTGCTCCCCGAGGGCCGCCCAGCACCGCGACTCCAGGGACTCCAGTTCGGCCTCGCCGAAGAAGGACATCCACTCCGGGTCCGCGCCCGCCCCGCCGCGGGAGAACTCCGTGTGCGCGCGGGTCAGCGCCTCCTCGCAGGCCTTGCGGTCCGCCAGGCCCGCCCAGCCGCCCGCCTCGCGCAGGGCGAGCAGCGAGAGCAGCCGGGGGGAACCGAGGGAGCGGGCCGCGCGGCGGCCCGCCTGGGCCGCCCGTACCGACTCCCGCGGCCGTCCGCAGTCCCGGGCCAGGAAGGCCATGTTGCTGAAGGCGTGCGCCTCCAGGCCCGCGTCCCCGGCGACCCGGGCCGTCGCCAGGGCCTCCGCGTAGTGCGAGCGGGCGTCCTCGAAGCGGCCGGAGTCGTGGGCCAGCCAGCCCACCGAGATGGCCAGTTCACCGGCGCCCGCGTGCAGCCGGTCCTCGGTGGACTGCCGGGTGGCTCCCGCGTCGAGCAGTGCGTAGGCGGCGCGCAGGGGTTCGGCGGCCCGGCGGTACAGGGCGTCGGCCCCGTGCCGGTCGTCCAGCAGCCGGATCTGGCGCACGGCCTCCTCGACCGCCGCCGCCTCGGACTCGCCGGCCCGGGAGGGCGGCCGGCGGGTGTCGCCGAGCAGGGGGAGGCCGATCGTCGCGGCCGCCACGGCCGCGGAGCCGCCCGCCATGAACGCGCGACGCAGCACGTCGCTCTCCTTGTGGGTGAAGGGGCCGGTGCGCTGCGCCGACCGGCCGCGCACCGCCTCGCGCGGGGAGAAGCCCAGGTCGGCCAGGGTCCGGCCGGGGAACATGTGGAGGAAGACCCGCTCGTACGCGTAGTTGGGGCAGCGGATCTCGCCGGATTCGACCCGGCCGATGTAGCGGGCGTCGCAGGAAACCGTTTCTCCGATCTCCTTCGCGGCCCGGCGCACCATGCCCGCGAACTCGGCCGGGGAGTGCTGCCCGCGCAGCCGCCGGAACGTCTGATTGGGTGAGTGGGGGAACGCCGCCATGGACGTGGCCTCTCTGGCAAGGGACGCACCGCCGGTTCCGCGGGATGGAGCCGGGCCCGGCGCGCATGAACGTACCGCCAGCGGCGGACGGTTCATGCGGTGTTTGGCTACAAAAGGGATATCTCACCCGCGATCCGCCATGAACTGCCATCCTTTGCAGCGTCTTGCCGCCGCACCCGTTGACGTTTTGGCGCGTTGAGCCCATGCGGGGTGTGAGCTGACTCCCGCCCCGCTCGTAGTACGCGGATCGAGGAGGGGTTCCCTTGGTGGAGGGCGGCATGGAGAGCACTGGAACGAACACCGCGCCCGCGTCTTCGGGCGCGACCCCCGTCCCGGCCGTCGCGGTCGCCCCGGGCGTCGTGGCCGTCGCGGTCGCGGTCGCGGTCGCCGCGCCGGCGGAGGCGCCCGACCTGGTGACCGTGCCCACCCGGCAGGGTCTGGAGGCCGTGGACATCATCCGCCGCGCCGCCAGCCTGGCCGGCGGCGTCGGCCCGGTGCTGCACGACGGGTCCGGCGACACCCTCGGCTTCCTCGTCCCGCCCGGCACCGCCGACGCCTGGGACCTGCCGGGCAGCGCCTGTACCCAGACCAACGGGCGCGGCATGCGCTTCGGCGACGTCGACGTGTCGCCCACCGCCGGCGACACCGGCTGGCTGCTCCCCCCGGAGGCCGTCGGTCCGGTCACCGACCCCGAGGTGCTGCGCGCGGCGCTCGGCGAGGCCGCACGCCTGATCGAGGCGGCGGACAACTGCCGCTGACCGGCGACAATGGGGTGGTGGCAGGCAAGGGCAGAGGCAGCAGCAGACAGCGCGGGCGCGGTACCTCCGAGGCGGTCGTCGGGCAGGTGGCCGGCGGCACGGCGGAGCTGGCCCCCGACCGCGAGCGCGCGGACGCCTGGACGCTGCTCGTCGACGGAGCCCCGCAGTCGCATGTGGACCTGGCCGATCCGGGGTACCTGGACTTCGCGTACCAGCGGCGGATCGGCCACCTCATCGACCTCGTCGCGCCCGCCCGGCAGCCGCTGAACGTGGTGCACCTGGGCGGCGGCGCCTTCACCCTCGCGCGCTACACGGCCGCCGCCCGCCCCCGCTCGACCCAGCAGGTCGTGGAGATCGACGCCGCGCTGGTGGCCTTCGTACGGGAACACCTGCCGCTGGACCCGCAGGCGCGGGTCCGGGTCCGGGCGGTGGACGCGCGGGCGGGCCTGGCCAAGGTCCCGGACGGCTGGGCGGACCTGGTGATCGCGGACGTGTTCAGCGGCGCGCGCACCCCGGCGCACCTGACGAGCGGAGAGTTCCTGGACGACGTACGCCGTGCCCTCGCGCCCGGCGGGTGGTACGTGGCCAACCTCGCGGACGGCCCGCCGCTCGCGCACCTGAAGGGGCAGATCGCGACCGCCGCGTCCCGCTTCGAGCACCTGGCGCTGGCGGCCGACCCGGTGGTGTGGCGGGGGAAACGGTTCGGCAATGCGGTGCTGGCGGCCGCCGACCGGGAGCTGCCGGTGGCTGAGTTCACCCGCCGGGTGGCGAGCGACCCGCATCCCGGCCGGGTCGAGCACGGCCGGGCCCTCGCCGATTTCGCGGGCGGCGCGGCCCCGGTCTGCGACGCCTCGGCGGCGGCCTCGCCGGAGCCCCCGCCGTCGGTCTTCCGCTGAGGGGCCGTGACCTGCCGCGCCACGCCCTCGTACGGATGACCTTGCGCTCCGAACACCGCGGGGGCGGGTAGGTCTTCGTCCCGAGCGCCCCGCCGGGGCGAGCGGTCATCCGCAGGCAGCAGGGAGACACGGACATGGCTCAGGGCAACGTCAAGTGGTTCAACGCGGAGAAGGGATTCGGGTTCATCGCGCCGGACGGCGGAGGCCAGGACCTGTTCGTCCACTACAGCGAGATCCAGGGGCAGGGCTTCAAGGAGCTCCAGGAGGGCCAGCGCGTCCAGTTCGAGGTCGGGCAGGGGCAGAAGGGGCCGCAGGCGCAGAACATCGTCACCCTCTGACGGCGCACTACCCCTCGTACGTCTCCACCAGCGGCGGATGCCCGTTCCAGGTGCAGAAGACCGACATCTCCCGGCCCGCCTTGGTGAAGGTGACCCGGATCCAGTACGGCTGCTTCCACACCTGCATCTGCCAGCCGGCGTCCGGCGTCGCCGAGACCAGCTCGGCCGAGGACGTTCCGAGGTCGAAGACCACCCGGCCACCCGTGACCGGGTAGGCCTTCACCTTGCCCGGATCCCCGCCGCCGCCCTGCTGCTCCTCCGGGCGCGGGCTCGGCGGGGCCGCCTTCTGCGGGGGCTTCGCGGAGGAGGCGCCGGCGGAGGGCGATGCCGACGGGGAGGCAGACGGGGACGGGGAGTCCGGGGCCGGTTCGGGCGACGGCGCCGCCGCACGGTGCGTCGAGGAGGACAGCGGCTGCGTGGTCAGCGGCACCGCCAGCGGCGGATCGTAGGCCGTTCCGGACATGACGGTGTGCACGCCCCACCAGGACAGCGTCACCGCCGCCCCGGTCGCCAGCGTCCAGGCGAGAGCATGAACAAGTCCTCGGTGCATCAGGGCACATACTGCACCACTCGCCCCAGAGGCGTCCCGACACCCCGCGTGGTCCCCCGAATGGACTACGGTGCCGCCCATGGCAAGTGTGCTCGTGGTCGAGGACGACCAGTTCGTACGTTCCGCCCTGATCCGGCACCTGACCGAGGCCTCGCACACCGTGCGGAGCGTCGGTACGGCCCTCGAGGCGCTGCGCGAGGTCGCCCACCACCGGTTCGACGTGGTCATCCTCGACCTCGGGCTGCCCGACCTCGACGGGTCGGAGGCGCTGAAGATGCTGCGCGGCATCACCGACGTACCGGTGATCATCGCCACCGCACGCGACGACGAGGCCGAGATCGTCCGGCTCCTCAACGACGGCGCCGACGACTACCTGACCAAACCCTTCTCCGTGGAGCACCTCTCCGCCCGGATGTCCGCCGTCCTGCGCCGCGCCCGCGCCGCCGTCGGGGCCGAGCCGCCCTCGCGGGTCCTGCGGGTGGGCGGGCTGGCCATCGACCCGCTGCGGCGGCAGGCCGAGCTGGACGGGGCCGTGCTGGACCTGACCCGGCGGGAGTTCGACCTGCTGGCCTTCCTGGCGGGGCGGCCCGGGGTGGTCGTGGCCCGGCGCGAGCTGCTCGCCGAGGTCTGGCAGCAGTCGTACGGGGACGACCAGACCATCGACGTGCACCTGTCCTGGCTGCGCCGCAAACTGGGTGAGACGGCAGCCAACCCCCGCTATCTGCACACCCTGCGGGGGGTCGGCGTCAAGCTGGAGCCGCCCAGGTGAGCGCGCGGGGGGCAGCGGGCGCGGCGGGCGCGGTGGGCGCGCGATGAGATGGGCGCTGGTCAAGGTGTGCCTCGCGGTCACGGCCATGGTGGTCGTGGCCTTCGCCGTGCCGCTCGGGCTCGTCGTCCAGGAGATGGCCAGCGACCGGGCCTTCTCCAACGCCGAGCGGCAGGCGGCCACCATCGGGCCGACCCTGTCCATCACCACTGACCCGGTGCAGCTGCGCAAGGCCGTGGAGTCCACGCAGATGGGCGCGGCCCAGCGGATGGCGGTCCACGTGCCGGCGATCGGCGGCAGCGCGCCGGTGGAGATCGGCACGGCCCGGGCGGGGTCGCACGCCGTGGCGGAGACCCGGCGGATGGGCCGGGCGATGACGACCCCGCTGGCCGGCGGGGGTTCGGCGCTGCTCCAGCCGACCGCCCTCGGGTCGGGGGACATCGCCGTCGTGGAGATCTTCGTACCGGAGAGCGAGGTCAGCAACGGCGTCGCGACGGCCTGGGTGGTCCTCGCGGGCGTCGGCCTGGCGCTGATCGTGGGCTCGGTGGCGGTCGCCGACCGGCTCGGCGCCCGGCTGGTACGGCCCGCCGAGCGGCTCGCGGACGCCGCGCACCAGCTGGGGGAGGGCCGGCTGGGGGCGCGGGTGCCGGAGGACGGGCCGAAGGAACTCCGCTCGGCGGCCGTCGCGTTCAACTCGATGGCGGACCAGGTGGTGGAACTCCTCGCCAACGAGCGGGAGCTGGCCGCCGACCTCTCGCACCGGCTGCGGACGCCGCTGACGGTACTGCGGCTCAACACGGCCTCGCTCGGCGACGGGCCGGCCGCGGAGCAGACCCGGGCGGCGGTGGAGCAGCTGGAACGGGAGGTCGACACGATCATCCGTACGGCCCGTGAACAGCGCGCACCCGCGGCCGCCGCGGGCGGGGCCGGGGCGGGCTGCGACGCCTCCGAGGTGATCCGCGACCGGATGGACTTCTGGTCGGCACTGGCGGAGGACGAGGGGCGCGAGGTGCGGCTCGCCGGCGTGGACCGCACGGTAAGGCTCCCCGTCGCCCGGCCGGAGCTCGCGGCCGCCCTCGACGCCCTGCTCGGCAACGTGTTCCGGCACACCCCCGAGGGCACCCCGTTCGCGGTGGACGTCCACGACGCGGGGGACGCCGTCATCGTGCTCGTCTCGGACGCGGGCCCCGGCATCGCCGATCCGGACGCGGCGCTGCGCCGCGGCAACGACGGCGGCCGGGACGGCTCGACGGGCCTCGGCCTTGACATCGTGCGCCGGGTCGCGGAATCGACGGGCGGCGACGTGCGGATCGGCCGTTCGATGCTCGGCGGGACCGAGGTCCGGGTGTGGATCGCCCTGGACGACCGGGCGCGGGGCGGTGCGGGCGGTGTGCGCACGCGCCGCGGCCGCCGCAAGCGGCGCGGCGGCTGACGGGCGGTTGGCCGGTTCGCCGGTTCGCCCGCCTTCGCCCACGGAGGGCGCGGGCGGCATACCGTACGGGGTGGTTGGTTGTCCTTCCCCCGAACGGAATGGAACTGGTCATGCGCTACGCAGTCCTCGGCACCGGGATCGTCGGCCGTACGGTGGCCGGCCGCCTCGTCTCGCTCGGACACGAGGTGGTCATCGGCACCCGGGACCCCCGGGCGACCCTCGCCCGTACCGAGTACGCCGAATGGCAGGAGGCCCACCCACAGGTCGGCCTCGCCTCCTTCCCGGAAGCCGCCCGGCAGGGCGAGGTCCTGGTGAACGCCACCGGCGGGCAGGTCAGCGTCGCCGCCCTGACGGAGGCGGACGCCGCGCACCTGGACGGCAAGGTGCTGATCGACATCGCCAACCCGCTGGACTTCTCACAGGGGTTCCCGCCCACCCTGGACCCGGTGGACGACGACAGCCTGGGCGAGCTGCTGCAGCGGACCTTCCCGCGGCTGCGGGTGGTCAAGACGCTGAACACGATGAACTGCCAGATCATGGTCGACCCGGCGCGCGTGCCGGGCGAGCACACCGTGTTCCTCTCGGGCGAGGACGCCGACGCCAAGAAGTCCGTACGCGAGCTGCTGTACTCCTTCGGCTGGCCGGAGGCGAGCGTGCTGGACCTCGGCGGCATCGAGACGGCCCGCGGCACCGAGATGCTGCTCCCCATCTGGCTCCGCCTGATGGGGACCCTCGGCCACACGGACTTCAACTTCCACATCCAGGGCGCGCAGCAGGGCGGCTGACCTGCCCGTCCCGGATGGGCGCCGAGATGTTGCCGGTCCCGGTGGCCGCGCGGAGTGTGGGCCTGACGGAAGGAGTCAGGCATGAGAGTCATGCTCCGGGCCCACTTGGACACGGCGGCCACGAACGAGGGCATCAAGAGCGGCGCCCTGCAGCAGTCCATGAAGAAGCTCACGGACGCCATCAAGCCGGAGGCCGCCTACTTCGGGCTCCACGAGGGCGTCAGGTCGTGCTGGATGGTCTTCGACCTCCAGGACAGCTCGCAGCTGCCGCCGCTGCTGGAGGACCTGTTCCTGCAGTTCAACGCCGAGATCGAGGTCGGTCCGGTGATGAACACCGAGGACCTGGCGAAGGGTCTCGGGGCGATGAAGTCCTCGTAGGGCGGGGCGGCAGCCCCCGTACCCCGCCCCGCCCCCGGCCGGCGGCCGCCCACGCGAGCACCGCGGAGGCGGCCGCCGCCGCGCACGACACGGCGAACGCGGCCCGGTGGCCGTGTGCCGCCGCCAGCGGTCCGGCGGCCGCGGCGGCCAGGGCCTGACCGACGATCAGGCCGCTGCCGACCACGGTCATGGCCTCGCCCCTCCGCTGCGCCGGGCCCGCCCGCTCGACGAGCCCGAACAGCGCGATGAGGTGCGGGGCCACGGCCAGCCCGATCCCGGCGACGGCCAAGGCGGCGCCGGGCAGTCCCGACACGGCGAGCAGCGGCAGCGTGAGCAGCGCCTGGACGCCGATGGTCCGGCGCAGCCGTACGCCCAGGTCCGCGGACCCGGGGCGGGCGACCGTCACGAAGCCGGCGATCGAGCTGGTCACGGCCATGGCCGCCCACGCCAGCCCGGCCGCTCCCGGCTCGCCCAGCGACTGGGCGAGCGCGTTGACCCCGGTGTTGGCCCCGCTCCACGCGGCGCCCTGCAGCACGGCCATCGTGCACAGCAGCACGAGCTCCGGCGACCACAGTCGTACGTCGGCACGAGCATCGGCATCCGGTGCGCCGAGGGGGCCGGGCGCGGTCGGGTGGACGGCGAACAGGGTCCCGAAGAGCAGGATCAGCCCGGCGGCGAGCACGAGCGCGGAGGCCGGGTGCACGGTCACGGCCAGGATCCCGGCGAGCGCGGGCCCGACCACGAACCCGAGCTCGTCGAGGGTGGTGTCGAAGGACAGGGCCGTACCGACCAGGGCCTCGTCCTCGCCCGCCAGGTGCGCCCAGCGGGCCCGGGCCAGCGGGCCGACCTGCGGCACGGTGAGCCCGGCGGCGACGGCGAGGGCCGTCCGGGCGGGCAGCGGCAGCCCGGCCAGGACGGCCGCGACGAGGGCGGCCAGGACGGCGGCGTTCGCGACGCAGGCGACGAGGAGCACGGGGCGGTGGCCGCGCCGGTCGGCGAGGCGGCCGATGACCGGGCCGCCGAGGGCCTGGCCGAGCCAGAGGGCGGCCGCGACGGTGCCGGCGTCGCCGATGCCGTCGCGTTCGTTGATGAGCAGGAGCGTCCCGATGGGGCACAGCGCGGCGGGCAGCCGCGCGAGGAACGCGTAGACGGGCAGGGCGCTGCCGCCGAGTGCGAAGACTCCGCGGAAGCCGCCGGGGGCGGCGTCGGATCCGGACACGGACAACCTCCATCCGCACGCCGACCCTCCCGTGTCTCCGGCGCGCACCGTTGCCCGTGAGCAGGACCGTAGCCGCGGAATGCGGGCTTCGGGAGTCCCGCGTGCTCGCCCTGGCGAGGTGGGGCCCGGAGGTCAGCCGCCGGAGTTGAGGCGCTGGGCCTGGGACCGGCCGACCTCGGCGGCGCGGTGCAGGTAGTCGGCGATGACCGCGAGTTCGGAGTCGGAGTAGCTCTCCAGGACCGCGCCGAAGGCCCGGCCCGGGGTCTCCCACGCCTCGCCGATGCGCCGGCGCGCCCCGGGGGCGAGGGAGACGAGGGAGCGGCGGCGGTCGTGGGGGTCGGCGTGCCGCTCTACGACGCCGGCCTTGACCAGCCGGTCGACGAGGCGGGTGGCGGACCCTGAGGTCAGGCCGGTGAGGCGGGCGATGTCGCCGGTGCTCACGGGGCCGGGCTCCATGTCGAGGAGGGCGACGCACTGCATGTCGGTGGGGTGCAGCCCGACGTGGTCGGCCATGGCCTGGTTGAAGAGCGAGTAGTCGGCGTAGTGGCGCTGGCTCTCGGTGACGATGCGCGTGAGCAGTTCGGCGCGGCTCCACTCGGCACGCGTGTCACTCGAACGAGGGGAATCGGTTGACATCGGCTTCTCCATGCCTGAAATTTATCTGCGTGACGCAGAATATTGATCGTGCAGAATCTGTGCCACGTACTCATCCTAGCGTGGGCTGCACGCCAGGACAGCAACAAGACCAGCAAGAAGACCAGCAACAAGACGAGCAAGAAGACCAGCAAGAGAACTGCAACCAGAACAGGAACAGAAACCCGCCATGTCGATCCTCGTCACCGGTGCCCGCGGCGCCGTCGCCCGCGGCCTCGTCCCCCTCCTCGCCGCCCGCGGCATCCCCCACCGCCTCGCCTCCCGCGAGCCGGATACGCCCCATGCCGTCCACTGCGACCTCACCGATCCGTCGACCTTTCCCGGCGCCCTGGCCGGCGTCCGGTCCGTCTTCCTCTATGCCGAGGCCGCCGCCATCGGCGCCTTCGTCAAGGAGGCCGTCAGCGCCGGAGTCGAGCACGTCGTGCTCCTGTCCTCCTCCTCGGTGCTCGGCCCCGCCGCCGCCGAGAGCCCGTTGTCCGCCTCGCATCTCGCCGTCGAGGAGGCCCTGCTGGCCTCCCCGCTGCGCACCACCCTGCTGCGTCCTGGCGCGTTCGCGAGCAACGCCCTCGGCTGGGCCTGGTCGCTGAAGTCCGGCCGCGCGGTGCAGCTGCCCTACCCGGGCGCCCACTGCGACCCGGTCCATGAGGCCGACCTCGCCGAGGCCGCCTTCGCCGTCCTCACCGACCCCGCCCTCGGTGGCCGCGCGTACCACCTGACCGGCCCGCACTCCCTGACCTTCGCGACCCAACTGGCCATACTCGGCGGGGTGCTCGGTGCCCCCGTGCCCTTCGAGTCCGTCACCGCCGAGCAGTGGAAGTCCGGGGTCGAGGGCTACATACCCGGCCCCTATGCCGATGCGCTCCTCGACTACTGGGCCGCGAGCGACGGTCTCCCGGTCGAGATCACCGACGCCGTCGAGCGCCTCACCGGCCACCCGGCCCGCTCCTTCGAAACCTGGGCCGAGGACCACGCGGCCGCTTTCCACGCCTGACCGCCGCGGCCCTCTTCCGCGCGGGCCGGCGGCGGTGTTCCGGGCGGGAGTTCAGCCGGACCGTTCGGCGGTGGACCGGCGACAGCGCCCCGAAACGCAGCCAGAGCCCGGAAAACACAGAGGGCCCCGGTCCGCTTTCGCGGACCGGGGCCCTCTCGCAGGGTGAGTGACGGGACTTGAACCCGCGGCCACCTGGACCACAACCAGGTGCTCTACCAACTGAGCTACACCCACCATGTCCGGTCGG
Organism: Streptomyces sp. R33; assembly: GCF_041200175.1. NCBI lineage: Bacteria > Bacillati > Actinomycetota > Actinomycetes > Kitasatosporales > Streptomycetaceae > Streptomyces > Streptomyces sp. R33. The sequence continues at coordinate 5,500,508 of NZ_CP165727.1, forward strand.
AAAACCGACCGGCCGAAGAAAAGGGTACAGGGTCCGGGAGGGTGCTCGCGCCCTCCTTTTCCCCGACCCGTCTGCGGAGCGTCCTGCCGGGTCCTATTCGGCGGACAGGGTGTGCTTGGCGGCGATGGCCCGGGCGGTGTCCGAGTCGGGCCCGGGCTGCGGAACGAAGACCGCCTCCCGGTAGTAGCGCAGCTCGGCGATGGATTCCTTGATGTCCGCGAGCGCCCGGTGGTTGCCGGTCTTCGGCGGGCTGTTGAAGTAGGCCCGCGGGTACCAGCGGCGCGCCAGCTCCTTGACCGAGGACACGTCCACGATCCGGTAGTGCAGGTGGCTCTCCAGTGCGGGCATGTCACGCAGCAGGAAGCCGCGGTCGGTGCCGACCGAGTTCCCGCAGAGCGGAGCCTTGCGGGGCTCCTTCACGTGTTCCCGTACGTATGCCAGGACCTGCGCCTCGGCGTCCGCGAGGGTGATCCCGGCGGCCAGCTCGTCGAGCAGTCCTGAGGCGGTGTGCATCTCGCGCACCACGTCGGGCATGGTCTCCAGGGCCGCGTCCGGCGGGCGGATCACGAGGTCCACGCCTTCGCCGAGCACGTTGAGCTCCGAGTCGGTGACCAGTGCGGCCACCTCGATAAGTGCGTCGTCCGTCAACGAGAGCCCGGTCATCTCGCAGTCGATCCACACCATGCGATCGTTCATGCGGCCCAGCTTATGCGGATTACGCGGAAGGTCCCCCGCATCGGTGACGACCGATGCGGGGGACCTTCGTCAGGCAGTGCCCGTCGCGGGAGCTACGCGTGCTCGCGCAGGACCCGGTTCGGTGCGTACAGCTCCGTCACCGTCGGGCCGGCCGCGGCCAGGGCCGCCGCGGCCCGCTGGGGCTGCGGAGTGCGCTGGTGCGGTACCGGGGACCCCTGGATCTCGGCCACCTGGGCCACGTCGGCCTGCGGCCGGCGTGCCCGGTAGGCCGAGCGGTAGGCGGCGGGGGAGGACCCCAGCTGGCGCCGGAAGTGCCCGCGCAGGGCGACCGGCGAGCGGAACCCGCAGCGCCCGGCGACCTCGTCGACCGAGTAGTCGGAGGTCTCCAGCAGCCGCTGCGCCTGGAGCACCCGCTGGGTGATCAGCCACTGCAGCGGCGCGCTGCCGGTCAGCGAGCGGAAGCGCCGGTCGAACGTGCGCCGGCTCATGTACGCGCGGGCGGCGAGCGTCTCCACGTCGAACTGCTCGTGGAGGTGCTCCAGCGCCCAGGCGACGACCTCGGCCAGCGGGTCGGCACCGATCTCCTCCGGCAGCGACCGGTCGAGATAGCGTTCCTGGCCGCCCGTGCGGCGCGGCGGGACGACGAGCCGGCGGGCCAGTGCCCCGGCCGCCTCGCTGCCGTGGTCCGTGCGCACGATGTGCAGGCACAGGTCGATTCCGGCCGCGGTGCCCGCGGACGTCAGCACGTCGCCGTCGTCGACGAACAGCTCGCGCGGATCGACATGGACGGACGGGTACCGCTTGGCCAGCGTCGGCGCGTACATCCAGTGCGTCGTCGCGGGCCGGCCGTCCAGCAGACCGGCGGCGGCGAGCACGAAGGCCCCCGTGCACAGTCCGACGATCCGGGCGCCCTCCTCGTGCGCCAGACGCAGTGCGTCGAGCGCCTCCGGAGGCGGCGGTGAAGTGATCGAGCGCCAGGCCGGAACGACGACCGTGCCTGCCCGGGCGATCGCCTCCAACCCGTACGGCGCGGTGAGCTCGAGTCCGCCGGTGGTCCGCAGCGGACCGTCCTCCCCGGCGCAGACGAGCAGTCGATAGCGTGGAACTCCCGCGTCCTGCCGGTCGATGCCGAACACGGAAAGTGGAATGGAGCTCTCGAAGATCGGCCCGCCGCTGAACAGCAGCACCGCGACGATCTCCCTGCGGCGACGCCCCGCGAGCTTCCTGCCGGCGTCCGCGACGACGGCGGTGGAATCCTGGCTCATGGCTAAGCCCCCCTTGGGTGTCGCGACTCCTTGGTCTGGTCGCACCTGCACGTTTCCCCTCGGCCTTGCACGTGGATCCCCCGCCGTAAATACATGATCGAATCTACTGCGTCCCGTGGTGTCGGCGTGACAAGTTCAGCACGCAGCGCTATGTCGACTTGGCAACTTGGCGAAAAGCATTCGATCAGGAAGCGTTCCACTCCGCTACCGGAGTGGGAAGCTCGCCGTCCGGCCATGGCCAGTACCCGTAGGGTCTCGGAGCCCCCCTGGCGGTGTAGTCGCTGGTGGTAGGGGGGTTGATGGGGCATTCCGACAAGAACGCCACTGTGCCGGGAAGTTGGCTGAAAACGTGCGGGTGTGGGCGTGCGAATCAGTCAGTCCTCAGGGGAGATTCCACCGGAGGTGTGACATCCCCGGTGCGCACGGCCCGGGGCGCCGGCCCCGGCGCGCGGACGGCGGCGGCGCCCGCCCGGCGGCAGCCGTTCCTCCGCGAGGGCCATCCGCTCCGCCTTCTCCGAGTACCGCAGCATCGCCCGGCACACGGCCGTGACGGCGACCAGCCCGAGGGTGGCGACGGCGGCCCCGTCGAAGGAGGTCCCGTAGACGACGAGCACCACGGGGACGAGCAGGCAGCTGAAGGCGGCCCAGCGCACCACGTCACCCGCGGGGTCGTCATGGGGGCGTCTGCCGGGGTGCACGGACGGGTGAACGGGGGCGGGGGTGAACTGCGGGGTCGTGTCGGTGTGCTGCGCGGTCCGGACGGAGCGGACGGACTGGGTCGGCTGAGCGGGCTGGACGGGGTGGACCGGATGGCCGGGCACGGGCGTGCTCCCTGCAGGCTCTTCCTGGACGGTCGGACGCCCGTCCAACGGTGCGCGACGGCGCTCGGTCACTGCGCGCATGGGTGGCGCGTGGCGCTGCTCGTCACTGGCTGTAGGGGGCAGCGGCCATTGCCAAGGAGCCCTCGCTCCGGCATGCTCCCTGGGACGCTCTCCAAGGGCGGCATGCCCTGTGCAGGACAGGAGTGTCGCCGTACCCTGGTGGGTATGGGCTTGGGAAGATGCTTCCCGGACAGAGCTCCGTCACACTGAGTCGTCGATTTTTCAATCGTCGCTTCAGCCCATTTGCCGCCCCGCCGCCTTGTCCCTTCCCCCGAGGACCCCTTCGCCGAGACATCCATGGCCGGTCACGAACTCCCCGAACCCGCGGACCGCAAGCGCAAACCCCTCGCCGATCACGCGTCGAGCGATCTGCGCGCGGCGGAACAGGCACGTCATCCCTGCGACCCGGCCTTCCGGCACGGGGTCGTGGTGGGGTTCGACGGCTCCACGTCCAGTGAGCGCGCCCTGGCGTACGCGATCGGGATGGCCCGCAGGTCCGGATCCGGCCTGATCATCGTGCACGTGGCCAACCGGCTGCCCACCACCGTGTGGGCCGGCTGCGAGCCGCCCGTCTTCGTGGACGTACCGGACCACCGCACCGAGGTGCTGGGGCTGGAACTCGCCTGCGCGGACTATCTGGCCGAGGTGCCGTGGATCCTGGTGGAGCGGGGCGGGGACATCTGCCACGAGCTGGAGGAGGTCGGCCGGGAGTACTCGGCGGACGCCATCGTGGTCGGCTCCACGCACGGGATCGTGGGCCGGATCTTCGGGTCCGTGGCGGGCCGGCTGGCCAAGCGCGCACAGCGACCGGTCGTTGTCATTCCGTAACCCACTGTACGTCGGTTGTGCGGTTGTGAACCCCCATGTAAAGGGTAGATAAGTGCTGCTGGGACGCAGCAAACAACTGCAGATCGAAGGGAGCCCGCCGTGGACAATGGTGTCTCTGCGGGAAGCACGGCCTCGACTTCGACCCTCGGGAACATAGCCCTGGGTCTCACCCTTCTCGCATTCGGTATCGGCCACACCGCCATCGTCAGCGGAGTGTCCGTCGCCAACTCCGTGTCACTCGCGACCTACGTCGGCGGTCTCGCCCTGTTCGTCCTCGGAGTCCTCGAATTCCGCGGCGGCAACGGCTTCAACGGCACCGCGTTCGCGGGCCTCGGCGCCTTCTGGTTCACCTGGGCCGCGGGGGCGGACGGAAAGGTTTCGGCACACGCCGCCGGACTGTTCCTGGTCCTCTTCGCCCTGCTCGCGCTGACCCTCACGGTCAGTGCCTCGAGCGGACTGTTCGGTCAGGGCGCGTACGCCCTGCTCACCCTCTCCCTGCTGCTCCTCGCGGTCGGCTCCTTCGCCGACAGCGGCGGCCTCGCCAAGGTCGCCGGCTGGGTGGCCGCGGTCTCCGGGCTGCTGTTCTGGTACGGCGCCACCGCGGCGCTGGCCCACTGGCCCACCGCATTGGGCAAGGCGTCGGGCCGGGGCGCGGTCGCCGCGGGCTGAGGCGCGTGGCGAAGCGGACGTACGGAACGGCCCCCGGGGGAATCCCCGGGGGCCGTTCCGCGTGCTCGGTGCGACTGCCGACTACTCGACTGCCGACTACTCGACGGTGACCGACTTCGCCAGGTTGCGCGGCTTGTCGATGTCCCGGCCCAGGGCCAGGGCCGTGTGGTACGCCAGCAGCTGGAGCGGGATGCCCATCAGGATCGGGTCCAGCTCGTCCTCGTTCTTGGGTACGAGGATGGTGTGGTCGGCCTTCTCCTGCTCGCGGTGGGCGACGGCAAGGATCCGGCCGCTGCGGGCCTTGATCTCCTCCAGCGCCGCGCGGTTCTTCTCCAGCAGGTCGTCGTCCGGGACGATCGCGACCGTCGGCATCGCCGGCTCGATGAGCGCGAGCGGCCCGTGCTTGAGCTCGGAGGCCGGGTAGGCCTCGGCGTGGATGTAGGAGATCTCCTTCAGCTTGAGGGAGGCCTCCAGGGCCACCGGGTAGCCGCGGACCCGGCCGATGAACATCATCGACTTGGCCTCGGCGTACTCGGCCGCCAGCTTCTTGATGTCCTCTTCGCCCTCGAGGATCTCCTGGATCTGCTCGGGCAGCTTGCGCAGGCCCTCGATGATCCGCTTGCCGTCGGTGACCGACAGGTCCCGGATCCGGCCCAGGTGCACGGCGAGCAGCGCGAAGGCCACGACCGTGTTGGTGAAGCACTTGGTGGAGACGACGCAGACCTCGGGGCCGGCGTGCACGTACACGCCGCCGTCGGCCTCGCGGGCGATCGCGGAGCCCACCACGTTGACGACGCCGAGGACGCGGGCGCCCTTGCGCTTGAGCTCCTGCACGGCGGCGAGCACGTCGTACGTCTCACCGGACTGCGAGACTGCGATGTAGAGCGTGTCGGGGTCCACGACCGGGTTGCGGTAGCGGAACTCGGAGGCCGGCTCGGCGTCCGCGGGGATGCGGGCCATGCTCTCGATGAGGCCGGCGCCGATCAGGCCCGCGTGGTACGAGGTGCCGCAGCCCAGGATCTTGACCCGGCGGATGCCGCGCGCCTCGCGCGGGTCCAGGTTCAGGCCGCCCAGGTGCACGGTGTTGAAGCGGTCGTCGATCCGGCCGCGCAGCACGCGGTCGACCGCGTCGGGCTGCTCGGAGATCTCCTTGTGCATGTACGTGTCGTGGCCGCCCATGTCGTACGAGGCGGCCTCCCACTCCACGGTCTCGGGGGTGGCGGTGGTCTTCGTACCGCTGGTGGTGTAGGTGCGGAAGTCGTCGGCCTTGAGGGTGGCCATCTCGCCGTCGCCCAGGGTCACGACCTGGCGGGTGTGGGCGATCAGCGCGGCCACGTCGGAGGCGACGAGCATCTCCTTCTCGCCGATGCCGAGGATGACGGGCGAGCCGTTGCGGGCCACGACGATGCGGTCGGCGAAGTCGGCGTGCATGACGGCGATGCCGTAGGTGCCCTCGATCGCCTTGACGGCCTCGCGGACCTTCTCCTCCAGGGTGTCGGCCTGGGAGCGGGCGACCAGGTGGACGATCACCTCGGTGTCGGTCTCCGAGACGAAGGCGACGCCCTCGGCCTCCAGCTTGGCGCGGAGCTCGGCGGCGTTGTCGACGATGCCGTTGTGGACGACCGCGACCTTGCCCTCGGGGTCCAGGTGCGGGTGCGAGTTGACGTCGCTCGGCGCGCCGTGGGTGGCCCAGCGGGTGTGGGCGATGCCGGTGGTGCCCGCGAAGCGCTTGGGGACCCGGGACTCCAGCTCGCGGACCCGGCCCTTGGCCTTGACCACCTTGAGCGCGGGGGACTTCGGGCTGTTGACGACGATGCCCGCGGAGTCGTATCCGCGGTACTCCAGTCGCTGCAGGCCTTCCAGCAGCAGCGGTGCCACGTCACGCTTGCCGATGTAACCCACGATTCCGCACATAAAGTCTTGCCCCTCCTGAAGTTCGGTTGCCCTTGCCGCTGTTGCCCGCGCCCGGTCCGTCGGCCGGACCTGTCGCTCAGCCGTAGACGATGCGGCGCAGCTGCCGGAGCGAGAGCTCCGGCGGCGCCACGGCGCGGTGCGGCAGCTCGGCCGCGATCCGTTCGAAGATCTCCGCGTTGACCGCGCCGCCGGACTGGAGCTCCCGGTGGCGGCGGCGCACGAATTCCTCGGTCGTCTCGTCGAAGTACGCGAGCACGTCGAGCACCACCCGGGCTGCCTCGCCGCGCTGCAGCGCGGTGCTGCGCACCAGGTGGTCGACAAGATCGTCATGAGACGGGCGGCGGTCGAGCACCCGTAGATACTGACGGGATACCGCCGGGAACGCAAAGATCCTGCCCGAAATCGGGCAGGATCCATCTGGTCCAGACCAGCGGAATGCGTAAATCCGCTCACTAAACGGTTAGAACCGGCGCAAAACGGCCTGCTTGGCTGCGGCGAACTCCTCGGCCGTGAGGATGCCCCCCTGATGCAGATCGCCGAGCTCGCGCAGCCGGCGCAGCAGCGCGTCGTGGTCCTCGGGGGCCGTCGGCTCGGGCGCCGAGGCCGCGAGCTCCGGCACCGGCGCCGCGGACAGGACCGTGGCGGCCTCGGCCGGCGCCGACGCGCCCCGGGGATGGGGCATCCGCACCGCCACGGCCGCCGCCACCAGCGCCATCAGCGGGTCCTTCTTGAAACCGAACAGCTCCACCGTGTACGGGTCGTACTTGGGTGCCGGAGCCGCCGGAGCGCCCGCCAGCGTGAACCGGATCCATCCGTTGTCCAGGCCCTTCGAGGGGGACCACTCCACCGCCCGCAGGTCCGCGACCCGGAACTCGCGCGGACCGCCCGAGCTCTTGGCCTCCTCCGTCGTCCAGTTCCAGTCCAGCCCCACCCGGTCCCCGTCGAAGGCCACCGTCCCGTCCCCCGCGGCCACCGTGATCGGCACGGCCGGCCCCGGCAGCAGGTACGCGTCCGCCGGGCCGGGGTCGACCTGGTCCAGCAGCAGCGCATTGCGGACCTCGTCCACGAAGTACTCCGCCACTCCCGTCCGGTCCGCCTCCACGGTCAGCCGGTACGGGTCGGAGGCATCCGGCAGCCGCCCGCCCGTCACCTGGAGCAGCGGGTCGGCGCCGTCACGCAGCTTCAGCCGCAACCGGCCCGTCTTGCGGCCCGGTTCGTAACTGACCCCGGCGAGCGCGCGCAGCGGTACGACCACTTCGCCCAGCGTCTGGCGCAGCAGCCCCACCCCCTTGTCGCGGCCGGGCACGATACGCACCGCGTCCCCGTCGAAGGTCCATGTGCCGTCCTTCTGGATGATTTCCGCCATCCGCCGATTCTCGCACCGGCCGCAGCACGCCAGTTGGCCTATACCTGCCTTATGAGAGTCCTGCGACGCACGCTCGGCACCCTCCTCGTCCTCGGCGCGGCCGTCTCCTGCGCCACGTCCCCCGGCGACGACGCCAGAGCCGGGGACGAGCGCCCCGCCCTCCTCGCGCCCTACGAGCAGCTCCTGCCGTCGCCCGCCTCCCTACGCGCCGAAGGCCCCGGGTACGCCGTCGGGGCGGGCACGGTCGTCCGTACCGGCGCGAGCGGCGGCGAGGAGGTCCGCCGGGTCGGCGAGCTCCTCGCCGAGCAGCTCAGGGGCCCCAGCGGGCTCCCGCTGCCGGTGGTCGACGGGGCCGACGGCGACGGGATCCGGCTGCGCCTCGACGAGCAGGCCGAGGGCGTCGGCGCCGAGGGGTACCGGCTGGAGTCCGGCCCGAGCGGGGTCACGCTGACCGCCCGGACCCCGGCGGGGCTCTTCCACGCCGGGCAGACGCTGCGGCAGCTGCTGCCGGTGGCCGGTCCCGGCACGGTGCCCGGCGGCGAGATCACCGACGCGCCGCGCTTCGCGTACCGGGGCGCCATGCTGGACATCGCCCGCCACCACTTCACGGCCGAGCAGGTCAAGCGGTACGTCGACCAGCTCGCCCAGTACAAGGTCAACACGCTGCACCTGCACCTGACCGACGACCAGGGCTGGCGGATCGCGATCGACTCCTGGCCGCGGCTGGCGGAGTACGGCGGCGGCAGCGAGGTCGGCGGCGGGCCGGGCGGCCACTGGACGAAGGACCAGTACCGGGACCTCGTGGCGTACGCGGCGCAGCGGTACGTGGACGTGGTCCCGGAGATCGACATGCCGGGGCACGTGAACGCCGCCCTGGCCTCGTACGCGGAGCTGAACTGCGACGGGAAGGCGCGCGAGCGCTACACCGGGATCAAGGTCGGCTTCAGCTCGCTGTGCGTAGGCAAGGAGCGGACGTACGAGTTCATCGACGAGGTGCTCGGCGAGCTGGCGGAGCTGACGCCGGGCCGCTACCTGCACATCGGCGGCGACGAGGCGCTCTCGACGCCGGCGGCGGACTACGCGGCGTTCATGGACCGGGCCCAGCAGGTGGTGGCACGCCACGGCAAGACGGTGGTGGCCTGGCACCAGCTGGCGACGGCCCGCCCGGCGCCGGGGGCGGTGCTCCAGTACTGGGGCCACGACCGGACCGGGGCCGCCGAGAAGGCGGCGGTGGCCACGGCGGCGAAGGCGGGCCACCCGCTGATCCTGTCGCCGGCAGACCGGCTGTACCTGGACATGAAGTACGACCTGACGACCAAGCCGGGACTGGCCTGGGCGGGCTTCGTCCCGGTGCGCAGGGCCTACGACTGGAACCCAGGTGCGTACCTGACGGGCGTCCCGGAGTCCGCGGTCCTGGGCGTGGAGGCCCCGCTCTGGACGGAGACCATCGCCACCCGCCCGGACCTGGAGTTCATGGCCTTCCCCCGGGTCCTGGGCCTCGCGGAACTCGGCTGGAGCCCGGGCCCGGGGAACTGGACCGACTACCGCCGGCGCCTGGCGGCCCAGGGCCCGAGGCTGGACGCCCAGGACATCACGTACTACCGGGCCCCGGACGTGCCCTGGCCGTAGCCGGGAAAAGGGGCCGAGGGGCAGAAGGGGCGGGTGCGCTGCCGAGGGACCGTACGCGGCAGCGCACCCGCCCCCTTGATCACCGTCGCGATGCGTAAGGCGCGACGGGGTTCTTGAGGGTGCCGATCAGCTGGAGGGCGGCCGACGGGTCGGAAAGGTCCACCATCTGCTTGTTGTTGCGCAGCTGGAGCCGGTTCAGGCAGGACAGCTGGAACTCCTCGGCGAACAGGTCGTACCGCTCGAACCGCTCCGCGAGCTGCGGCATCGACTCCTGGTAGGCGTGGCCGCAGTCCGCGACCGCCCGCCAGAAGGTGTCCTCCTCGCAGATGCCCTCCGTGACGAGGATCGAGCCCAGGAAGCGGAAGAAGCAGTCGAAGACGTCCGTGAAGACCGACAGGAGCTTCATGTCCTCCGGGATGTCGGCCCGGACGCGCTCGACGGCCGGCGGGAGCACCGCGTCGGGGTCCATGACCACGATCTCCTCGGCGATGTCCTTGAAGATCGCCCGCTTCACCACGCCGTTCTCGATGACGAGGATGGTGTTCTCGCCGTGCGGCATGTACGCGAGGTCGTACTGGTAGAAGCAGTGCAGGAGCGGGAGGAGGTAGGCCCTCAGGTACGGCTTCAGCCACTGCGACGGGGTGAGGCCCGACTCCTCGATCAGCGCGCCGACGAAGGACTTGCCCTCGGAGTCGACGTGCAGCAGCGAGGCCATCGTCGCCAGGCGCTCGCCCTCCCGCAGGTGCTCGACCGGGGACTCCCGCCACAGGGCGGCCAGCATCTTGCGGTACGGCGAGTAGCGGTCGGTGGCGCGCTCGTACTGGCGGTGGTGGTAGCCGATGGCCGCGCGCTCGCGGATGATCGAGAAGTCCACCGACTGCAGGACCTCGTCGCCCTCGATCAGCTGGTGCAGCCAGTCGTTGATCGCCGGGGTGGCCTCCATGTAGGCCGCCGACAGGCCGCGCATGAAGCCCATGTTGAGGACCGAGATGGCGGTCTTCACGTAGTGCTTCGCCGGCGTCGTGGTGTTGAAGAACGTACGGATCGACTGCTGGGCCAGGTACGCGTCCTCGCCCTCGCCGAGCAGCACCAGACGGCGGTTCGCGATCTCGGCCGCGAAGGTGACCGTGGTCTTGTTCCACCACTGCCAGGGGTGCACCGGCAGGAAGTGGTAGTCGGCCGGGTCCAGGTCCAGGGCGGACAGCTTGGCCTCGAACCCCGCGACGGCGGCTTCGCCCAGCTCCTCGCGCAGGAACGAGTCGTGGTCGAGGCCGGCGCCGGCCGTGAACGTCGAGACGTCCTTGCGGGCCGCCACCCACACCAGGTGGACGGGGCTCGCCGTCTCCGGGGCGTAGGAGAGGTACTCGTGCACGCCGAAGCCGAGACGGCCGTTGTTGGCGACGAAGCAGGGGTGGCCCTCGGTCATGCCCGTCTCGATGTCCTGGAACGAGGACTTCGCCAGGACGGCGGCCGGGACCTCGGGCTTCGTGTACTTGAAGCCCGAGCCCGCCAGGGTGGAGGAGATCTCCTCCAGGTACACCGGCAGGACCTCGGCGCTCAGGCCGAGGGAGTCCTTCAGCTCGATGTGGAAGTCGATCGCGTCCAGGGGCAGCTCGGCGCCGTCCCGGTGGCGGGTGACGGAGGCCTCGTCGACCGCCCAGTGGTCCAGGGCGTGCAGGGCCGCGGTGAAGCGGTACTCCACGGTGCCGTCGTCGCTCAGGACCGAGTACGCCGAGCCGCCGAGCGGCTTCGGGGACAGCAGGCGCTCGTGCGAGAACTCCGCCAGGGCCTTGCGGACCAGTGCGCGGTTCGCGCGGGCCCACAGTTCGGGGGAGAGGTGCGAGATCGCATCGGCGAGGCTCATATGGACGCTCCCGTCAGGCCGGTGGCCGCCTCGAACTGCGAGCGGGTGCAGAAGCTCAGCAGCGCTTCCTTCTCCGGCTTGGTGACCTGCCGCTCCGGTACAAAGCCGACGGCCTCGTTCAGGGCGTGCACGGCGGTGTTGGCGACGTCCGGCTCGACGACGACGCGCTCGGTCGCCGGGTCCGCGAAGACGGCCGCCATGACGGTGGTGATGACCGCGCGGGTGAAGCCGTGCAACGGCCGGTCGCTCGGGGCGACGAGGAAGTGCATGCCGACGTCGCCGGGCCGGGCGTCGTACAGGCCGACCAGCTCCAGTCGGCTCGGGTCGTACGTCTCCATCAGGAAGGCCGGGCGGCCCTCGTGCAGGCCGATGAAGGCCTGGTGGTGCTCGTGGGCGGCGATCCGCATGTACTCGCGCTCGACGTCCGGCAGCGAGGCGTCCTGCATCATCCAGAACGAGGCCTTCGGGTGGGTGATCCAGCCGTGCAGCAGCTCCGCGTCGGCGAAGGGGTCCAGGGGCCTCACGGAGAAGGCCCCGAGCTCCGCGTCGACGCGGCTGTACAGGATTTCGGTGGTGCTCATGCGTGCGTGCCTTCCGGGGCGGCGAACTGCTGGAACGCGATGGATTTCTCGACCTTGTAGTACTCGCGGCCGAGGAGCTCTCCGATGATGTACGCGTTGCGGTACGCGGCCATGCCCAGGTCGGGCGAGGTGATGGAGTGGTTGTGGACCGTGCCGTTCTGTAGGAAGACCCCGCGGCCGGTCACGTCGATGCTGTAGTTGCGGGCCGCGTCGGGGCGGCCGTGGCCGTCGAAGGAGAGGCGCTCGCGCACGGGGTTCAGGAAGTCCGGGAGCGTGTACTTGTAGCCCGTCGCGAGGATCAGGCCCTCGGTGACGAGGGAGAAGTCGCGCTCCTGCTCCTCCTGGCGCAGCCCGAGGGTGTACGCGCCCGTGGTGGTGTCGTACGCCGCCGAGTTCAGCGAGCTGTTGGTCAGCAGGGTGGTCGGGACCGGGCCCGGCGAGGTGACCTTCTTCTGGTAGAGCAGGTCGAAGATGGCGTTGATGAGCTCGCCGTCGATGCCCTTGAAGAGGTTCTTCTGCTGGTGCTCGAGCCGGTGGCGGGTCTCCTCGGGCAGGGCGTGGAAGTAGTCCACGTACTCCGGGGAGGTCATCTCCAGCGTCAGCTTGGTGTACTCCAGCGGGAAGAACCGCGGGGAGCGGGTCACCCAGTTGAGCCGGTAGCCGTACACGTCGATCTCGGACAGCAGGTCGTAGTAGATCTCCGCCGCGCTCTGGCCCGAGCCGACCAGCGTGATCGACTTCTTCTGCTGGAGCTCCGCCTTGTTCTGCATGTACGCGGAGTTGTGCGTGAAGTCTCCGCCGAGCCCGGCGCAGGCCTGCGGGACGAACGGCGGGGTGCCCGTGCCCAGGACCAGGCGGCGGGCCAGGTGGGTCTCCCCGCGGTCGGTGTGGACCTCGTACAGGCCGGCCTGCTCGTCGTACGTGACCTCCGTGACGGAGGTGGAGTACTGCACGTTGCCGAGGCGGTCGGCGGCCCAGCGGCAGTAGTCGTTGTACTCGGTCCGCAGCGGGTAGAAGTTCTCCCGGATGTAGAAGGAGTACAGCCGGTCCTGGTCCTTCAGGTAGTTCAGGAAGGAGAAGGGCGAGGTCGGGTCGGCCAGCGTGACCAGGTCCGACATGAACGGCGTCTGCAGGTGTGCGCCGTCCAGGAACATCCCGGCGTGCCACTCGAAGTGCGGCTTCGTCTCGATGAAGAGGCCGTCGAGCTCGTCGATCGGAGCGGTCAGGCAGGCGAGTCCCAGGTTGAAGGGACCGAGGCCGATACCGATGAAATCGAACGGCTGGCGGGGCTCACGAGGCGTGGACAAGGGATTCTCCCAGGTACTGCTCGGCGTGGGACGCGAGGAGGTCGAGGACGGCCGCGATGTCGGCCGTCGTGGTCTGCGGGTTGAGGAGGGTGAACTTCAGGTACTGGTCCCCGTCCACCTTGGTGCCGGCGACGACTGCCTCGCCGGAGGCGAACAGCGCCTTGCGGGCCTGCAGGTTGGCCTCGTCGACGAGGTCCCTGCGGACATCGCCTCCGGGCACGTAGCGGAAGACCAGGGTGGAGATCTGCGGCTTGACGACGACCTCGAAGCGCGGATCGGCGTCGATGATGTCCCAGCCGGCCGCGGCCAGTTCGATGACCTCGTCGAAGAGCGAGCCGAGGCCGTCGGCGCCCATGGTGCGCAGCGTCATCCAGAGCTTGAGCGCGTCGAAGCGGCGCGTGGTCTGGATGGACTTGTCGACCTGGTTCGGGATCCTCTCCTGCGCCATGCGGCGGGGGTTGAGGTAGTCCGCGTGGTACGTGGCGTGCTTGAGGGTGTCGCGGTCGCGGACCAGCATCGCGCTGGAGCTGACCGGCTGGAAGAACGACTTGTGGTAGTCGACCGTGACCGAGTCGGCCCGTTCGATGCCGTCGAGCAGGTGCCGGCGGGTGGGGGAGACCAGCAGTCCACAGCCGTACGCGGCGTCCACGTGCATCCACGCGGAGTGCTCGGCGGCCAGGCGGGCGATCTCGGGGAGCGGGTCGATGGACCCGAAGTCGGTGGTGCCGGCGGTGGCGACGACGGCCATCGGGAACAGGCCCTCGGCGGCGCAGTTCTCCAGCTCGAGGGCGAGCACGGAGGTGTCCATGCGGCGGCCCCGGTCGACCGGGACGGCGATGACGGCCTCGTAGCCGAGCCCGAGCATCGCGGCCGACTTCTTGACGCTGAAGTGGCTCGCCTCGGAGGTGAAGATGCGCAGCTTGGGCAGGACCTCGGACTTCGGGAGGGCCCGCTCGCTGCTCTGCATGACCTTGCGGCAGGCCTCGTCACGGGCCAGCAGCAGCGCGTGGAAGTTGGACTGGCTGCCGCCGGAGGTGAAGATGCCGTCCGCGTCCGGGCCGAGGCCGATGCGCTGCGCGGTCCAGTCGATCAGGCGGCGCTCGATGAGCGTGCCGCCGATGGACTGGTCCCAGGTGTCCAGGGAGGAGTTGACTGCCGAGAGGACGGCCTCGCCGAGGACGGCGGGGATGACGACCGGGCAGTTGAGGTGGCCCAGGTAGCGCGGGTGGTGGAAGTACACCGCGTCGCGCAGGTAGACCTCTTCCAGCTCGTCGAGGACGGCGGCCGGGTCCTCGAGCGGCCGGTCCAGGTCGATCCCGTTGATGACCGGGGCGAGTTCGTCGACGGATATGCCGGTGTGGGGCCGCTCGGTGGTCGCGAGTTTGGCAGCGACGCGCTCGACGCCTTCGGTGACGGAACGGCGGTACAGGTCCGCGGTCGTCTCATTCAGCAGATGCGAGCGCATCAACGTTCCTCCGGGCAGGAAAAGAGGCGGATGGGGAAGGTGTTTCTTAGGTTAGCCTAACCTAACTTTCCGGCCAAATGGCGATGGGCCCCGGCCGGAAGCCGGGGCCCATCGCTGAAAAGGGTTGTGGGGAGGGGGAGTTGTTACAGCTCGGAGGTGGGTTCCTCGCTGGCCGCCTGGCCCGCGTACGCCTCGGCGAGGAGTTCCTCCTCGCTCGCACCGAGACGCCAGTAGCCGGTGAAGCGCACCGAACGCCGGTCGATGGAACGTTCCTGCACGACGTGCCTGCGGACCGCCCGAACGGTTCCGGCCTCGCCCGCGAGCCAGGCGTACGGAGCTTCGGCGACGGGGAGTTCGGCCGCCCGGAGCGCCTCCAGCACGCGCTCGGTGCGCTCCTTGCCCGCGCCGCTCTCCCGCACGATCCAGGTGATGTCCGCGTCGGCGGGCGTCGGCAGGGCGAGCCGGTCGTCGGCGTGCGGGACCTCGAACCACGCGGCGACCCGGGTCCCGGCGGGGAGCCGGTCCAGGATCGCGGCGGCCGCGGGGAGCGCGGTCTCGTCCGCGTACATGAGCAGTGCGTCGGTGCCGGCCGGCGGCTGGAACCGTACGGACTTGTTCTCCGCGACGGCCGGGCCGATCGCCATGATCCGGCGGCCGGTCACGGCCCGCCCGGCCCAGTACGCCGCCGGGGAGCCCGCCGCGTCAGCGGCTGTTGTCGCAGTCCCGTGGAGGACGAAGTCGATGTCGACCTCGTCGGCGCCCTCGGGCGTACGGCGCTGCTCGCGCACGGTGTACGAGCGCATCACCGGCCGCTCCTCGTCCGGCATTCCGCGCCAGGCCGCGAACCAGGTGTCCTCGTCCGTGGACGGGAGCACGGTGTGCTCCCGGTGGGCGGGCGGCAGGAAGAGCGAGAGGCTCTGGTCGTAGCCGCCCGAGCGGAAGCCCGCGAGGGACTCCCCGCCGAACGTGACCCGCAGGAACGAGTGCCCGAGCCGGCGCGTGCGGAGCACTTCGAGTTCGAAGAACCGGAAGTGGGCGGCGGCCGGGACGGCGTCGGATGCGGTGGCGGTCATGCGGAGAGTCCCCCCTCGTCAGTGGAAACGGCGCCTGGTCGGGGCGCCGGGGGTCAGCTGACCTTCTTGGCGTTCTGGATGGACTTCGCGAGGTCCTCGAGGATCTTGGCGCACTTGTCGTACGAGTAGATCGGCTCGGTCACGCGCGGGGCGACCTGGCCGGCCTTGACGGCGGGCAGCTCGGTCCAGGTGGGCTTGGCCTTCAGCTCCTCCGGCTGCAGGGTGCCGGTGCGGTTGTCGAGCAGGACCAGATCGGCCTTGTACTTGCCGGCGTTCTCCCAGCTGAGGCTCTCGAAGAAGCCGCCCGCGTCCAGCTTGCCCTGCTCCGGGGTGACGAACTCGACGCCGAGGGTCTCGAAGTACTTCAGGTCGGCCGAGGTCTTCGGGGTGGAGACGTAGAACAGGTCGGCGGAGCCGGAGCCGACGAGCACCTTGACGCCCGGGTTGGCCTTGGTGGCCTCGCGGACCTTGGTGGCGGCCGACTCGAAGCGGGCCTTGGCGTCGGCGGTCTGCTTGGTGTTCAGGTCGGCGCCCAGGGACTTGGCGAGGTCGGCCGTGCGCTCCAGCGCCTTGTCGAGGGAGGCGTCGCCGCCCACGCCGATCGCGACGGGCGGGGCCAGCTTCAGGATCTTGTCCTTGGAGGCCTCCGGGACGAACCAGTAGCTGCCGTCCCAGGTGTTGGTGACGAGCAGCTCCGGCTGGAGGGCCGCGTACTTCTCGACGTTGAACTCGTCGTAGACGTTGCCGAGGATCTCGACCTTGGAGATGTCCATCGAGCCGGCCATCGCGTCGGCCTTGCCGTCGGCGGTCTTGGTCGGGCCGAAGACGCCCTTGACCTGGACGCCGTAGTCGTAGAGCGCGGCGGCGGTGCCGGTGTAGGCCACGATGTTCTTCGGCTTGGCCTTGAGGCTGACGTCCTTGCCGAGGTCGTCCTTGAAGGTCCAGGTGCCCGAGGTCGCAGCGCCCTTGTCCTTGTCGCCCGCCCCGCTCTTCGCCGAGTCGGAGCCGCCGCATGCGGTGAGGGCCGCGACGAGGCCGAGGGCGCCGCCGGCGGCGATGAGGCCGCGACGGGAGAGGTAGGAGGTACGGGACTTGGGCATGTCTATGTCCGCTTTCGTGCGTGCCGGGCGGCCACTGGGCCGTTCGGGGGGAAGGTTAGCCTAACCTTGGCTGAAAGCGGTAAGGGGGCCCTAAGTTCTTCAGGGCCCCCTCGGGGTACTGCGACGTTGCGGTGCCTAGCCGGCGAAGCCCAGCTCACGGGCGATGAGCATGCGCTGCACCTCGCTGGTGCCCTCGCCGATCTCCAG
Source organism: Streptomyces sp. R33 (assembly GCF_041200175.1). Lineage (NCBI taxonomy): Bacteria > Bacillati > Actinomycetota > Actinomycetes > Kitasatosporales > Streptomycetaceae > Streptomyces > Streptomyces sp. R33. The sequence continues at coordinate 5,517,353 of NZ_CP165727.1, forward strand.
GATCTTGGAATCCCGCCACATGCGCGCCACGGGGTACTCGTTCATGAACCCGTAACCGCCGTGGATCTGGGTGGCCTCGCGCGCGTTGTCGACGGCGACCGTCGAGGAGTACAGCTTCGCGATCGCCGCCTCCTTCTTGAACGGTTCTCCGGCCACGAGGCGGGAGGCCGCGTCACGCCAGCCGATCCGCGCCATGTGGGCGCGCATCTCCATGTCCGCCAGCTTGAACTGGATGGCCTGGTTGTCGCCGATGGGCCGGCCGAAGGCCTTGCGCTCCTTCGCGTACTTGACCGACTCGTCCACGCAGCCCTGCGCGAGGCCCGTGGCGAGCGCCGAGATCGCGATGCGGCCCTCGTCGAGGATCCGCAGGAACTGGGCGTAGCCGCGGCCCTCCTGGCCCACCAGGTTGGCCAGCGGCACCCGTACGTTGTCGAAGGCCAGCTCGCGGGTGTCCGACGAGTTCCAGCCGACCTTCGAGTACGGGGCGGCCACCGTGAAGCCCGGGGTGCCGGACGGGACGATGATCGAGGAGATCTCCGGGCGGCCGTCGGCCTTGCGGCCCGTCACGGCGGTGACGGTGACCAGACCGGTGATGTCCGTACCGGAGTTGGTGATGAAGCACTTCGAGCCGTTGATCACCCACTCGTCACCGTCCTTGACGGCCGTGGTGCGGGTGCCGCCGGCGTCGGAGCCGCCGTCCGGCTCGGTCAGGCCGAAGGCGCCGAGCACCTCGCCGGCGCACATCTTCGGCAGCCACTGCTGCTTCTGCTCCTCGGTGCCGAAGAGGTAGAGGGGCATGGCGCCCAGCGAGACGCCCGCCTCCAGGGTGATGGCGACCGAGGAGTCGACGCGGGCCAGCTCCTCCAGGGCGATGCCGAGGGCGAGGTAGTCGCCGCCCATGCCGCCGTACTCCTCCGGGAAGGGCAGGCCGAACAGGCCCATGCGGCCCATCTCGCGGACGATCTCGTAAGGGAACTCGTGCCGCTCGTACAGGTCGCCGATCTTGGGCGCGATGACGTCGTGCGCGAACGCCTCGACGGTACGGCGGAGTTCCTCGTGCTCGGGGGTGAGCCGGTGGTCGAGGGGCATGTCTTCGTTACTCCTTGTGGGAGAGGGCGCGGACGGTACGGGAGGGGCTGGGGCGTCCCAGCTGTTCGGCCATCCACACGCTCGTGGCGGTGAGGGCGGCCAGGTCGACGCCGGTCTCGATGCCGAGGCCGTCGAGCATCCACACGAGGTCCTCGGTGGCGAGGTTGCCGGTGGCGCTCTTCGCGTACGGGCACCCGCCGAGGCCGCCCGCGGAGGCGTCGACGGTGGTCACCCCGTGCTGGAGCGCGGCCAGGGTGTTGGACAGGGCCTGGCCGTAGGTGTCGTGGAAGTGCACGCCGATCCGGTCGGTCGTGACGCCCTCCTCGCCCAGCTCGCCGAGGAGGGTCCGGACATGGCCCGGGGTGGCGACGCCGATGGTGTCGCCGAGGCTGAGCTCGTCGCAGCCGAGGTCGAGCAGGGCCTTGGCCACGCTCACCACCTGGTGGACCGGGACGGGGCCCTCCCAGGGGTCGCCGAAGCACATGGAGAGATAGCCGCGGACGTGCGCCCCGCCCTCCTTGGCGCGGGCCACGACGGGCTCGAACATGGCGAGGGACTCGGCGACGGTCCGGTTGAGGTTGCGGGAGGCGAAGGTCTCGGTGGCCGAGCCGAAGACCGCGATGCGGGTGGCGCCGAGGGCCAGGGCACGGTCGAGCCCGCGCTCGTTGGGGACGAGGACGGGGAGGTGGACCCCGGCCAGGTCCTGGAGCTGCGGGAACAGCTCCTCGGCGTCCGCCAGTTGGGGCACCCACTTGGGGTGCACGAAGCTGGTCGCCTCGACGGTGGTCAGCCCGGCCGCGGCCAGCCGGTGGATGAACTCGGCCTTGACGCCGGTGGCTACGGCCGACTTCTCGTTCTGCAGCCCGTCGCGGGCGCCGACCTCGTGGATGCGGACGCGGGCCGGCAGCTCGGGGGCCGGGACGGTCATGGGCAGCCCGTTCACGACGCCTCCTCCTTCTCTTCGTCGTCCGGGGTGACGACGGCCAGGACCTGGTCCATGGCCACGGTCGTGCCGGGGGAGACGTCCAGCTCGGTGACCGTGCCGGAGTGGGGGGCGGAGATGACGTGCTCCATCTTCATCGCCTCGACGACGAGCAGGCTCTGCCCGGCGGCGACGTGGTCGCCGACGGCGACCTTGACGACCGTGACGGTGCCGGGCATGGGGGCGGCGAGCGTATCGGCGCCTGCGCCGGCCGTGCCCTTCGCGGTGACGGGGTCGTGGGTCTGGACGTGCCAGGAGTCGCCGTCGCGCCCGAGCCAGGTCCCTTCGGGGGAGCGGGCATGGCTGAAGGTGTGGGTGACCCCGTCCAGCTCGACGGTGACGCGGTCGCCGCTCCGGCTGACGATCCGGCCCCGGGCCGGTGTGCCGGGGCTCTGCCCCAGGCCCCGTGCCTCGATCACCGGCAGGGCTGAGTCGTCCCCGGTGTCGGTGAGCAGCAGTTCCGTCTCCGTGCCCGACGGGCGGGTGCGGACCGTGATCGGGTCCTGGCCGGGGAGGCGGAAGTGGTGGACCGTCCAGGCGGGGGTGCCGCCGAGGCGCCAGCCGTCGGCGGCCCCGAAGGGGTCGACCCACCCGTCCGGCCCCGCCTGCGTTCGAGGCGCGGGGTGGGGGAGAGCCAACAGCGCCGCAGCCACGAACACCTCCGGCGGGACGCCCTCAGGGAGCAACGAGCCCAGGTCGCGCTCCACCAGCCCGGTGTCCAGGTCGCCGGAGACGACATCCGGATGCGCCAACAGCCTCCGCAGGAACCCTGCGTTGGTCTGGACACCCAGGATCACCGTGTCCGCCAGGGCGCCGCGCAGCACCCGGAGGGCAGCGGCCCGGTCGGGACCGTACGCGATCACCTTCGACAGCATCGGGTCGTACGTCGACCCCGTGTCGACCCCCGCCACCAGGCCGGAGTCCGTCCGTACGGAACCGCCCGACGGCTCCGACAGGGCCAGCACCATCCCACCCGACGGCAGGAACCCCCGCGCCGGATCCTCCGCGCAGACGCGCGCCTCGATCGCGTGCCCGGTCAGGGTGACATCGGACTGCGAGAAGGCCAGCGAAGCGCCCGCCGCAACCCTCAGCTGCTGTTCCACCAGGTCCAGCCCGGTGATCAGCTCCGTCACCGGGTGCTCGACCTGCAGCCGGGTGTTCATCTCCATGAAGTAGTACGAGGACGGGTCCCCGCCCGGGACGATGAACTCCACCGTGCCCGCGCCGACGTACCCGCACGAGCGCGCCGCCTCCACCGCCGCCGCGCCCATCGAGGCCCGGAGCTCCGGCGTGAGCAGGACCGACGGGGCCTCCTCGATCACCTTCTGGTGGCGCCGCTGCAGCGAGCACTCGCGCTCGCCCAGGTGCACCACGTTCCCGTGCGCGTCCGCCAGCACCTGGATCTCGATGTGCCGCGGCCGGTCCACCCACCGCTCCACGAGCAGCGTGTCGTCGCCGAAGGACGACCGCGCCTCGCGGCGGGCCGCCGCGATCTCCTCGGCCAGCGCGCTCGCGTCGCGAACCAGCCGCATGCCCTTGCCGCCGCCGCCCGCCGAGGGCTTCAGCAGCACCGGCATGCCGATCTCCTCGGCGGCCGCCACCAGTTCGGCGTCCGACAGGCCGCTCCCCGAGGAGCCGGGCACGACCGGGACCCCGGCCGCCTTCACGGTCTCCTTGGCGCGGATCTTGTCGCCCATCAGGGAGATCGCCGAGGCCGGCGGCCCGATGAAGGCCAGGCCCGCCTCCGCGCAGGCGGCCGCGAAGGCCGCGTTCTCGGCGAGGAAGCCGTAGCCCGGGTGGACGGCCTCGGCTCCCGTGCGGCGCGCCGCGTCGAGCAGCCGCTCCACCGACAGGTAGCTCTCGGCGGCCGCCGCCGGGCCGATCCGGACGGCCGTGTCGGCCTCCCGTACGTGCCGGGCGTCCGCGTCCGCGTCGCTGAAGACGGCCACGGACCGCACGCCGAGCTCCCGCAGCGTGCGGATGACCCGTACGGCGATCTCGCCCCGGTTCGCGACCAGAACAGTGCTGAACATCAGTGAGGTCCTCACGTCACATACGGAAGATGCCGAAGCCCGAGTCGCCCAGGGGGGCGTTCGCGCACGCGGTCAGGGCCAGTCCCAGCACCTGCCGGGTCTCCATCGGGTCGATGACCCCGTCGTCCCACAGCCGCGCGGTGGCGTAGTAGGCGTTGCCCTGTTCCTCGTACTGCGCGCGGACCGGGGCCTTGAAGGCCTCCTCGTCCTCGAGCGGCCATTCCTGGCCGGCGCCCTCGATCTGGTCCCGCTTGACCGTGGCGAGCACGGACGCGGCCTGTTCGCCGCCCATCACGGAGATCTTGGCGTTGGGCCACATCCACAGGAACCGCGGCGAGTACGCCCGCCCGCACATCGAGTAGTTGCCCGCGCCGTACGAGCCGCCGACGACCACGGTCAGCTTCGGGACCCGCGTGCAGGCCACGGCCGTGACCATCTTGGCGCCGTGCTTGGCGATGCCGCCGGCCTCGTAGTCGCGGCCGACCATGAAGCCCGAGATGTTCTGGAGGAAGAGGAGCGGGATCCCGCGCTGGTCGCACAGCTCGATGAAGTGCGCGCCCTTCTGGGCCGACTCGGAGAAGAGGATGCCGTTGTTGGCGACGATCCCGACCGGGTGGCCGTGGATCCGGGCGAAGCCGGTGACCAGCGTCTGCCCGAACTCGGACTTGAACTCCTGGAAGCGGGAGCCGTCCACGATCCGGGCGATGATCTCGCGGGCGTCGTACGGGGTGCGCGAGTCGACCGGGACCGCGCCGTACAGCCCGTACGGGTCCACCTTCGGCTCTTCCGGGGCCTCGACCGACCAGGGCAGGGCGCCGCGCTCGGGCAGGGTCGCCACGATGTTCCGTACGATCCGCAGCGCGTGCGCGTCGTCCTCCGCGAGGTGGTCGGTGACGCCCGAGATCCGGGAGTGGACCTCGCCGCCGCCGAGCTCCTCGGCCGTGACGACCTCGCCGGTGGCGGCCTTCACCAGCGGCGGGCCGCCGAGGAAGATCGTGCCCTGGCCGCGGACGATGACGGCCTCGTCGCTCATCGCCGGGACGTACGCGCCGCCCGCCGTGCAGGAGCCGAGGACGGCGGCGATCTGCGGGATGCCGGCGCCGGACATGCGCGCCTGGTTGTAGAAGATGCGGCCGAAGTGCTCCCGGTCGGGGAAGACCTCGTCCTGCATGGGGAGGAAGGCGCCGCCCGAGTCGACCAGGTAGAGGCAGGGGAGACGATTCTCCAGGGCCACCTCCTGGGCGCGGAGGTGCTTCTTCACGGTCATGGGGTAGTACGTGCCGCCCTTGACGGTGGCGTCGTTCGCGACGATCACGCACTCGCGGCCGCTGACCCGGCCGATGCCCGCGATGACCCCGGCGGCCGGGGCGGCGCCCCCGTACATACCCTCGGCGGCCAGCGGGGCCAGCTCCAGGAAGGGGGATCCGGGGTCCAGGAGGGTGTCCACGCGGTCGCGGGGGAGCAGTTTCCCGCGGGCGGTGTGGCGGGCGCGGGCCTTCTCACCGCCGCCGAGCCGGGCCGCGTCGAGCCGGGCCCGCAATCCCTCGGCGAGCTCGCGGTGGGCGGCCTCGTTGGTCCGCCAGGCCTCGGACGCCGGGTCCGCGGCGCTCGTCAGCACTGGTGCCTGCTGCATCGGTCGAGCTCCCTTGCTCGGTGCACGCTGTTAATGAGCGTTAACGCATGTAGCGCCTAGGTTAACGAGCGCTAACGGCCCTGTCTAGAATGGACTCCCATGAGCACCAGAGCGGCCGCCCCGACCCGTCGCGAGCAGATCCTCAGTGAGGCCGCCCGCCTCTTCGCCGAGCGCGGGTTCCACGGCGTCGGCGTGGACGAGATAGGGGCCGCGGTCGGTATCAGCGGCCCCGGCCTGTACCGCCATTTCGCGGGCAAGGACGCCATGCTCGCCGAGCTGCTCGTCGGGATCAGCGAGCGGCTGCTGACCGGCGGACGCCACCGCGTGGCCGAGGCCGCGGGCGACCCGGACGGCGTGCTGGCCTCCCTCATCGACGGCCACATCGACTTCGCACTCGACGACCGGGCGCTGATCACCCTGCACGACCGGGAGCTGGACCGGCTGCGGGAGACCGACCGCAAGCTCGTACGGCAGCTGCAGCGCAAGTACGTCGAGCTGTGGGTGGAGGTCGTACGGGAGCTGCACCCGGAGGTCGGCGAGGCGGAGGTCCGGGTGTCCGTCCACGCCGTCTTCGGCCTGCTCAACTCCACCCCGCACCTGGCCGCGCTCGGCCGGGAGGCGACGGAATCGCTGCTGCGGCGCCTGGCGCACGGGGCGTTCGGGGCGCTGTCGGGGTGAAGCGACGCGCCCGCTGGTCGGAATGGCACCGGCGACTCGGGCCCGGCGGCGGCAGAATGGGCCGCATGCCGAAGCCGATAGAGACGCCCGCCCTGTCAGTTGAACCGCCGAGCCGCGCCGAACTCGTCGACCACCTGGTCCGCACCCGGATCGCGGGCCAGGTCGCCACGCCCCGCGAGAACAACCTGTCGCACTACCGCAAGCTCGCCAACGGCGACCGGCACTACTGGCTGGGCCTGGAGCTGGGCGACCGCTGGGCGGACGAGCAGGACGTGCTCGCCGTGATGGCGGAGCGGGTCGGGGTCGTCGACGACGCCGCGTACCGCTACGGCCAGGACACGATCGACCCGGAGCTGACGGTGTCCGGCCTGGACCGGATGGCGGCGCGGCTGCGGAAGGCGGCGCTGGACCGGCAGGGCGTACTGCTGGCCACGGGGCACCCGGGCGGCCTGCTGGACGTCCACCGGGCGACGGCGGCCGCGCTGCGCGCCGCGGGCTGCGAGATCGTGGTGATCCCGCCCGGCCTGGTCGCGGACGAGGGCTCGGTGTGGCAGTTCGCGGACGTCGCCGTGCTGGAGCGGGGCGCCACGCTGTGGCACACCCACTCCCCGGAGCCGATGGCCGCGATCCTGGACGGCCTGACGGCGGCGGGCCGCCCCCAGCCGGACCTGGTCGTCGCCGACCACGGCTGGGCCGGGTGCGCGGCGCAGCGCGGGCTGGACGCGGTGGGCTACGCGGACTGCAACGACCCCGCGCTGTTCATCGGTGAGGCGGAGGGCACCCTCCAGGTGGCGGTGCCGCTCGACGACCACGTGCGCGACCCGCGCTTCTACGACCCGATGGTGGCGTACCTGCTGTCGGCGGCCGGCCTGCTCTAGCCGCGGCCCGGCGGGGCCTCGTGCCGGCCCCGCCGGAGTTTGCGGCCCGGAAGGGACGGACTAGCCGAGCCAGTCGGTCATCTCGGACTGGACGGCCGAGCCGTCGAGGTCGGCGAGCTTCATGCCCACGAAGTCGCGGGCCCAGTCGGAGGTCTGGATCCGGAACGGCATCTTCTCGGCGGTCAGCGCCTCGATGACCGGCGCCGCCGCCTGCTCGGAGGTCTGCGCGGTGTCGCTGCCGAAGGACTGCAGGGCGTGGTTGATGTAGCCCTCGAGCGCCGGGGCGTACGGACCCGCCTGCGCGAGCAGCGCCGGGATGTCGAGCCCGACGTTGTTCACGAACTCGCTGGCGACGGCGCCCGGTTCGACGACGGCCACCTGGACGCCCGCGGACGCGGCGACCGGGGCCAGGGACTCCATGAAGCCCTCGACCGCGAACTTGGCCGCGCAGTAGGACTCGTTGAACGGCTGGCCGACGACGCCGCCGACGCTCGTCACGGTGATGACCCGGCCCCCCGAGGCGCGCAGGTGGGGCAGCGCGGTGCGGGTGAGCTCGGCGACGCCGAAGAAGTTGACCTCCATGACGGAGCGCAGCTGCTCCATGCCGTGCTGCTCGATGGTGCCGACGAAGCCGGCGCCCGCGTTGTTCACGACCGCGTCGAGGTGGCCGTGCTCGGCGACGACCTCGGCCACGCACGCCGCCACGGAGTCCGCGTCGGTCACGTCGAGCCGCTTGACCTGGACCAGGTCCGAGACGCCGGCTTCGGCGGCGGCCTTCTGCAGGGCGTCGGCGCGGGTGGTGTCCCGCATGGTGGCGACGGCGTGCCAGCCCGCCCGGGCGGCGGCGACCGCGGCGGCCAGGCCGATGCCGGAGGAGGTGCCGGTGATGAGGACGGTCTTGGCGGTGGTCTGGGTGCTCACGGGAGGCTCCTTAGATTTGTGCGTGCACACACACATTAAACTTTGTGTGCGTGTGCACGCAACCCGTATCCTTTCCCCATGGCGCACACGCATCTCAACTTGGACGGCCTCACCCCCCGCGACCACGCCTTCTACGGGCTGGTCTGGGCCGGAACCACCCTCACCGCCCGGGTCGACCAGGTGCTCACGCGCCGCCACGACCTGCCGTTGTCGTGGTTCGAGGTCATGCTCTGGCTGAGCGTCCAGCAGGAGCCGGTCGCGCCCTCCGAGCTGGGCGCCAGGACCCTGCTCAGCCGCAGCCAGGTCTCCCGCGTCGCCGATTCCCTCCGGGCGCGCGGCCTGGTCGAACGGGTCCCGTCCCCGACGGACGCGCGGTCCGTGGGGATCGCCCTGACCGAGGCGGGCCGCCGCGCCTTCGCGGAGGCCGACGCCACCCGCCGCGAGGCCCTCGCCGAGGTCTTCGACGACCGCCTCGACGATGCGGACATAGCCGCACTGGAGGCGATCTGGGCCAAGCTCAAGGCCCGCCCGGAGAACGAACAGCCGGCCGACACCCCCTAGGCGACACCCGGCGGGACCGCCGTCCGGCCCCCGCGCACCCTGCGCCGCAGCAGGGCCGCGAACGGCGCCGTGAGCGCGCAGGCCACGGCGGTTACGGCGGCGGCCACGAAGGCCGGGTTCACCCAGTCCGGGATCAGCTGCCGACCACCCGGATCCCCGGGGTGGTCGGCGCAGTGGACGGAGAGCGGGAACGAGGATTCCCAGACGACCGTCTTCTCGTGCTCGCCCCACTGGGCGTACCCGCACACCTCGTCGGGGTCGAGGACGTAGACGCCGTACGACACGCCCCAGATGTAGACCGAACCCGCGGCGCACAGCGCGAGGAGGGCGGCCAGCAGGAGGGTGCCCGCCCCGAGCAGCTCCGGGGCGGAGCGCCGCCGGACCGTGACCACCACGTGGACGGCGAGCCGGCCGAGGACCAGGACACCCGCGAACGGGGAGATCAGGGTGAGGGCGAACAGGAGAACGATCATGTTTGCAGTCGACGCCCTGCCCGTCCGGTCAGTTCCGCACTGTGGCCGAGCCCACGCGGTGCCCGGCCCGCGGAGCTCCGGGGTCAGGCGCGCGGGACGCGCACCACGCCCTCCTGGATGACGGTCACGGCGAGCCGCCCGTCCTGCGTCCAGATCCGGGCCTGACCGAGGCCGCGCCCGGCGGCCGCCGACGGGGACTCCTGGTCGTACAGCAGCCACTCATCGGCGCGGAACGGCCGGTGGAACCACATCGCGTGGTCCAGCGAGGCGCCCACCACGTCGCCGACCGCCCAGCCGCCCCGGCCGTGCGCGAGCAGCACCGAGTCGAGCAGGGTCATGTCCGAGACGTACGTGGCCAGGCACGTGTGCAGGAGCGCGTCGTCGCTCTCCAGCTTGCCGGCCGTACGGAACCACACCTGCGAGCGCGGTTCGACCGGCACGCCGACGCTGCCCCAGGGCGGGATCGTCGCGTACCGCAGGTCCACCGCGCCGCGCGCCTCGATCAGCCGCTCCACCGTGCCCGGGTCGCGGAAGATCTCCCGGTACGCGGGCAGGGACTCGGCGGCCGTCGGCAGGGTCTCCGGATCGGGCGCGTCCGGCATCGCGACCTGGTGGTCGAGGCCCTCCTCGTACGTCTGGAAGGACGCGGAGAGGTGGAAGATCGGCTGGCCGTGCTGGACGGCGACGACCCGGCGGGTGGTGAAGGAACGCCCGTCGCGGATCCGGTCGACCGCGTACACGATCGGCGCGCCCGGGTCCCCCGCGCGCAGGAAGTACGAGTGCAGCGAGTGCGCGGTGCGGTCCTCGGGCACGGTCCGGCCGGCCGCGACCAGGGCCTGGGCCGCGACCTGGCCGCCGAAGACGCGCGGTACCAGCGCCGAACGGCTGGTACCGCGGAAGATGTTCTCCTCGATCTGCTCCAGGTCGAGCAGATCGAGGAGCGTCGCCAGTGCCTCGTTCATGAGGGGAAGGGTAAGTCCCTTGTCCCGAAGGGCCCTTACAGGCCCATCGACTTCGCGATGATGGACTTCATGATCTCGCTGGTGCCGCCGTAGATGCGGTTGACGCGGTTGTCGGCGTACAGGCGGGCGATCGGGTACTCGTTCATGTAGCCGTAGCCGCCGTGCAGCTGGAGGCAGCGGTCGATCACGCGGTGCGCGACCTCGGTGCAGAACAGCTTCGCGGAAGCGGCCTCGGCGGGGGTCAGCTCGCCGGCGTCCAGGGCCTCCAGGGCGCGGTCCGCGACGGCCTGGGCGGCGTCCACCTCGGCCTGGCAGGCGGCCAGTTCGAACTTGGTGTTCTGGAAGTGCGCGACCGGCTTGCCGAAGACGGTGCGGTCGGTGACGTACTGCTGGGCGAACCGGACGGCCGCGGCGGCCTGGGCGTACGCGCCGAACGCGATGCCCCAGCGCTCGGAGGCCAGGTTGTGGCCGAGGTAGTAGAAGCCCTTGCCCTCCTCGCCGAGCAGGTCCTCGACCGGGACCTTGACGTCGACGAACGCCAGCTCGGCGGTGTCGGAGGTGCGCAGGCCCAGCTTGTCGAGCTTGCGGCCGATCGAGTAGCCCTCGGACTTGGTGTCCACGGCGAACAGGGAGATGCCGAAGCGGCGGTCGTCCTCGCGCGGGGCGGCGGTGCGGGCGCAGACGATCACACGGTCGGCGTGCACGCCGCCGGTGATGAAGGTCTTGGAGCCGTTGAGGACGTAGTGCGTGCCGTCCTCGGAGAGCTTGGCGGTGGTCTTCATGCCCGCGACGTCGGAGCCGGTGCCCGGCTCGGTCATGGCGAGCGCCCACATCTCCTCGCCGGAGACGAACTTCGGCAGGTAGCGCTTCTTCTGCTCGTCGTCGGCCAGCATCTTGATGTAGGGGAGGGCGAGCAGCACGTGGACGCCGGAGCCGCCGAAGTTCACGCCCGCGCGGGAGGTCTCTTCGTAGAGGACGGCCTCGAACTTGTGGGTGTCCAGGCCCGCGCCGCCGAACTCCTCGGGGACGTTGATGCCGAAGACGCCCAGCTCGCCGAGCTTGTAGTAGAAGTCGCGCGGGGCCTGACCGGCCGCGAACCACTCGTCGTAGACGGGGACGACCTCGGCCTCTATGAAGGCGCGGATGGTCTCGCGGAACGCCTCGTGGTCCTCGTTGAAAACGGTACGGCGCACAGCCGCCTCCTCGATCCTGTCGCCCGTCGCGCTGTCGCGCCGTGTCTAAGCGCTTGCTCAGACTATTAAGTTACCCGTGGGTTGGGCGGGCTGTCCAGAGTCGGGGAGGGGTACCGGGTGTGATGTCCGGCGGCCTTGTGGCACGGGCCGCCGGACACCCGGCGTCGGCCTACTTGCCCAGGATGCTGCCGGTCCACTGGCCGGCGGCACCCTGCATCAGGGACTCGTTGCTCAGGACCTGGGTCCCGGGCAGGGAGGCCATGCCGATGTCGCCGGTCGGTGCCGCGCTGTTGTGGGAGCCGACCGTGTTGTCGCGCCCGGCGTTGAACACGTCGTCGCCGGCCACCTGCGACACGTCGCCGAAGACGATCGAGTACGTGTTGTCGATCGGCGCGTACACGACGAAGTTGTCGTCGGCGGAGGCGGCGGACGCACCGGCCAGGATGATGCCGCCGGCGGCGAGAGCGGTCAGGGCGAGGCGGATCGATCGCACGAATAGTGCCTTTCGACGAGTGGGTGGGGGGAACAGTGCGAACGTAGGCGGCCGCGCACCGGGAGGCACTGCGCCCGCCGCCGTACGCCCCGAGTCCATCCGTACGGCGCAGCCGCCCCGGGGTTCGCCCTCAGACCCCGGTGTCCCGGGTCAGCGCGAACCACAGCTCCATCCGGGTGTCCGGGTCGTCGAGGTCGCTGCGCAGCAGGGCCGCGACACGGGCGATGCGCTGGCGGACGGTGTTGCGGTGGACGCCGAGGGCCGCGGCCGTCCGGTCCCAGCTGCCGTGGTGCGCCAGCCAGGTGCGCAGGGTCTCCCGGTGGGCCGGGGACAGCGGGGCGAGCAGGGCCTCGGCGTGGGCGCGGGCCTCGGCGGGGTCCACCAGGGCGCCGAGCCCCGCGCCGGTGTGCCGGACCAGCGAGGTGCGGGCCGCCTCGGCACGCTCCAGCGCCCGGCGGGCCTGCGCGTCGGCCCTGGCCAGGGCTTCGGGTCCGGAGGGGGCGCTCACCCCGAGGCGCCATCCGGGCTGCGCGGCGGGCTCCCGGTCGGTGAGCAGGCGTACGCCGCCCTCGTGCGGCTCGAGCAGTACGGTGCCCAGCGCGGCGGCGAGGGCCTGCGGATCCCCGCCGCCGGCGGCCTGGACGGCGTACCAGGGTCCGGGCCCGAGGGCCTCGGCGGGAGAACCGCCGAACAGCAGGCGGGTGAGCGCGGCGGCCTCGGTCCCGGCGGGCCGTTCGGCGGTGAGCAGGGTCAGCAGGACGGCGGCGATGGAGGCGATGGTGTGGTCGCCCGCGGCCCGGGCCGGGGTGGCGAGTGCCAGCACCCGGCCGCCGCCGACGGCGTAGACGGCGAGGTGGATTGCGCCGACGGCATCGGTGGCGGTGGCCGCCGTCCCGCCGCCCACCCGCCGGGCGAGCACTCCGAGAGCCCCGAGCACCTCCTCCCCGACCCCGGCCCCCGCGGCCCGCACGACCCCGACGGGAGCGGATCCGGCGCCGGCGGTTGCGGCAGGGGCGTCCGCGGCGCCGGCCCCGGGCGGCCCGCCCGTCGGGATCCCGGCGGTTGCGGATTCCGCCGGGGCCGGGCCGTCAGCCAGGCCCGACCCCGCCGCTGCGGCACCGGCCGGGGCCAGGAGGGCGGCCCAGCCGCCCAGGCTCGCCGCCAGGCGGGACAGCACCGCAGGCACCGGGTCGGGGCGGGCGGCCGCTGCGGCGAGGGCCTGCTGCGCTGCGGCGACCCGGCGCAGCTCGCGGGTCCGCGCCTCGGCCATCAGGCGCCAGACCGCCCGGGCCACCGCCGTGAAAGGGGTCCCCGGCGGTACCTCGACCAGCGGCAGCCCCTGCCGCTCGCAGGCGTCGGCCAGGGCCCGCGGCACCGACGCGTGCACCGGGGTCACCCCGAAGCCGACCCCGGCCGCCCCGGCCCGTACGAGCCGGGCCACGTACTCCCCGGCGTCCGCGCCCCCGCCCGCACCCGGCTCCGCCCCCGCCGTCAGCAGCAACTCGCCGCCGAGCAGGTACGGCGACGGATCCGCCATCTCGGAGGCGTGCACCCCGTGCACCTCGGCCTCTGCGGGTCCGGCCAGCAGCCGCAGTCCCAGTTCGGCGTCGGCCAGCAGCCGGTCCAGCAAAACCGGCGGGGTCGGGGGCGAGGCCTCCATGGATACTCCGTACACAGTGCGGGCGAGTGGTGGATAAAACGTACACTTCGCGGCCCGGACGCATCCGCTTACGCTCGAAGGACCGCACCGTAGGACCTCCAGAAGGGCACCCCCCCATGAGCACGCAGCCGCGCGGCCCCGTCGACTCCTCCCGCATCCCGCGCTACGCGGGCCCCGCGACCTTCGCCCGGCTGCCCCGCCTGGACGAGGTCGGCTCGGCCGACGTCGCCGTGGTCGGTGTCCCCTTCGACTCCGGTGTCTCGTACCGCCCCGGTGCCCGCTTCGGCGGCAACGCCATCCGCGAGGCCTCCCGCCTGCTGCGTCCGTACAACCCGGCGCAGGACGCGTCCCCGTTCGCGCTCGCCCAGGTGGCGGACGCCGGTGACATCGCGGTGAACCCCTTCAACATCAACGAGGCCGTCGAGACGGTCGAGGCGGCCGCGGACGAGCTCCTCGGTGCCGGCTCCCGCCTGATGACCCTCGGCGGCGACCACACCATCGCACTCCCGCTGCTCCGCTCCGTCGCCAAGAAGCACGGCCCGGTGGCGCTGCTGCACTTCGACGCGCACCTGGACACCTGGGACACGTACTTCGGCGCCGAGTACACGCACGGCACGCCGTTCCGCCGCGCCGTGGAGGAGGGCATCCTCGACACCGAGGCGCTCTCCCACGTCGGCACCCGCGGCCCGCTCTACGGCAAGCAGGACCTCGACGACGACGCCAAGATGGGCTTCGGCATCGTGACCTCGGCCGACGTCTACCGCCGCGGTGCGGACGAGGTCGCGGACCAGCTGCGCCAGCGCATCGGCGACCGCCCGCTGTACATCTCGATCGACATCGACGTGCTCGACCCGGCGCACGCGCCCGGCACCGGCACCCCCGAGGCGGGCGGCATGACCTCCCGCGAGCTGCTGGAGATCATCCGCGGCCTGTCCTCCTGCAACCTGGTCTCGGCCGACGTCGTCGAGGTCGCCCCGGCGTACGATCACGCCGAGATCACCTCGGTCGCGGCCTCGCACACCGCGTACGAGCTGACGACGATCATGAGCCGCCAGATCGCTGCGTCGCGGACGAAGTGAGCGGCGGAGCAACCGTGACGAAGGGCGAGTAAGCGCACGTGACGCACGACCACGACCTGGTACTCCGTCCCACCGAGGCCCAGACGGCGGCCGCCCTCGCGCCGCCGCCGGGGCGGACGGGCGGGGACCTGGTCGTGGAGACGCTGCGCTCGCTCGGCGCCACCACCGTGTTCGGCCTGCCGGGGCAGCACGCCCTCGGCACCTTCGACGCGGTGGGCCGTTCCGACCTGCGGCTGATCGGGCTGCGTACGGAGAACAACGCGGGGTTCGCCGCCGACGCGTACGGCCGCATCACGGGCGAGGCGGTTCCCCTGCTGCTCTCGACCGGCCCGGGCGCGCTGATGGCCCTGCCGGCCCTGGCGGAGGCGGCCGCCGCCTCGGCGCCGGTCCTCGCCATCGCCTCGCAGGTCCCGGTCGCCGGCCTCGGCGGCGGCCGCCGCGGGCACCTGCACGAGCTGCGGGACCAGTCGGCGTCGTTCCGGGACGTGGTGAAGTCGGTCCACACGGCCCGCACCCCGTCGCAGATCCCGTCCGTGATCGCGGAGGCCTGGGAATCGGCGCTGACGGCTCCCCACGGCCCGGTCTGGGTGGAGATCCCGGAGGACGTCCTGCGCGCAGAGACGGTGATCCCCCAGGTCACGGGGGTGGACGCGACCCCGCACGAGCTCGCCCCGCGGCCCGAGCTCACCGCTCTGGCGGCGCACTGGCTGGGGCGGGCCTCCCGCCCGGTGATCATCGCGGGCGGCGGGGTGATCCGCTCGGACGCGGCCGGCAAGCTGCGGCAGCTCGCGGAGCGGCTGAACGCCCCGGTGGTCACCACCTTCGGCGGCAAGGGCGCCTTCCCGTGGACGCACCCGCTGTCCCTCCAGTCCTGGCTGGAGGACCGCCACATGACGGACTTCCTGGAGGACGCGGACGTCCTCCTGGTCGTGGGCTCCGGCCTGGGCGAACTGTCCTCGAACTACCACACGTTCTTCCCGACGGGCCGGGTCGTCCAGATCGAGGCGGACCTCGGCAAGCTGGAGTCCAACCACGCGGCCCTCGGCATCCACGCGGACGCCCGCCTGGCCCTCCAGGCCCTCCTGGAAACGGTCCCGGAACGCGAGGACGTGCAGGCGCCCGAGCGCGTCCGCATGGTCCTGTCGGAGATCGAGGCCCGCCTGTCGACGCAGGACGTGACGCTGGAGCGCGAGCTCCTCACGTCGATCCGCGCGGCGCTCCCCGCCCGCTCCCCGTCCTTCTGGGACATGACGATCCTGTCCTACTGGGCCTGGTCGGCGTTCGACGCGAAGCACCCCAACACGATGCACTCGGCCCAGGGCGCGGGCGGCCTCGGCTACGCCTTCCCGGCGGCCCTCGGCGCCTGCATCGCGGAACCGGGCACCCCGGTCCTGGCCGTCTCGGGCGACGGCGGCGCGATGTACTCGATCGCGGACCTGGCGACGGCGAAGCAGCACGACCTGGACGTGACCTGGCTGATCGTGGACGACGGCGGCTACGGGATCCTGCGCGAGTACATGGCGGACTCCTTCGAGGGCCGCACGACGGGCACGGAACTCACCCGCCCGGACTTCGTCGCCCTGGCCCGGTCCTTCGGCGTCCCGGCGTCGACGACGACCCCGGAAACCCTCCGCGAAGACCTGGCCAAGTCCCTCGACACCCCGGGCCCCTCGGTGGTGGTCCTCCCGGCCAGGCTCCGCATGTTCGCCCCGACGCACGTCTGAGGGCCGGACGCGTTCGCTGCCGGCGCGTGTCGGCGGGCGAGCGGGGCTTGCCGTCGTGATCCCGCCCCTACGCTGTCGGGACATGATCGAGGAGGACCCTGGGAGGACCGTATGACGAAGGACGTCGCGGGGCGCCAGGCCGGGATCCGGCGGCGCGGGATCCGGCGGCTCTCGGCCGAGGTGTGGGGCACCGGGGGTTCCATCTGGGCGGCGGACGGCCAGGGCCACGACCCGGAGGCCGACACCGAGGTCGACACCGAGGTCGCCGACGAGCCGGTGCCCGACGCCGTCGGGGGCGTGCTCGGGCTGGAGGGCGGAGCGCCCGCCTGCGTACGGCGCCGCAGGTTCCTGCTCGACGGGAAGCCCGTCATGCTGGCCACCTCGTACCTCGACGCCGCGCTCGTCGCCGGTACGCCCATCGCCGAGCCGGACTCCGGCCCCGGCGGGATCTACGCCCGGCTCGCCGAGCTCGGCCAGGAGCCGGTCCGGTTCCGGGAGGAGGTCCGCTCGCGGATGCCGTCCCCGGAGGAGACCGACCGGCTCCGCCTGGCGGCCGGGACCCCGGTGGTGCTGGTCCGCCGTACCGCCTTCGCCGCCGGCGGACGGGCTGTCGAGGTCAACGAAATGGTCCTCGACGCCTCCGCCTACGTACTGGAGTACGAGTTCGACGCACCGTAGCGGCCCTGTCGCCTCGGCGCACGGACCGGCCGACGAGCGAGGGGTCCTCGAAGGGGTGAACTCTGCGCGCGGGCTTCCGTACGGCGGTGCGATTGTTGCAGGGGGATGAAATCCGCCGGTCGGGGCGTTGGGGGAGGCGGCAGGACAGGATCAACGGGGAGGCTCCACGTGGCGGCGGCAGAGATGACAGCGGGCGGGAAACAGGGCTGGGCCCGGCGGCTCGCCGCCTACACCTGGCGGTACCGGCTCAACGTGCTGCTGGCGCTCGGGTCCTCCCTGGGCGGCATGGCGGTCATGGCGCTCGTGCCGCTGGTCACCAAGGTCATCATCGACGACGTCATCGGCGACCACACCAAGCCCATGGGGATATGGGCCGGCCTGCTCATAGGCGCCGCGGTCCTCGTGTACGTGATGACGTACATCCGCAGGTACTACGGCGGCCGCCTCGCGCTCGACGTCCAGCACGACCTGCGCACCGACATGTACGACACCATCGCCCGCCTCGACGGGCGCCGCCAGGACGAGCTGTCCACCGGACAGGTCGTCGGGCGTGCCACGAGCGACCTCCAGCTGATCCAAGGGCTGCTCTTCATGCTGCCCATGACCATCGGGAACTTCCTGCTGTTCGGGATATCCCTCGGCGTCATGCTGTGGCTGTCCCCGCTGCTGACGCTGGTCGCACTGCTCATGGCCCCCGCGCTCTGGTTCATCGCCAAGCGCAGCCGCAAGAAGCTCTTCCCCGCCACCTGGTGGGCCCAGGGCCAGGCCGCCGCCGTCGCCACCGTCGTCGACGGAGCCGTCACCGGCGTCCGCGTCGTCAAGGGCTTCGGCCAGGAGGAGCAGGAGACCGGCAAGCTGCGCGCCGCGGGGCGGCGGCTGTTCGCCGGGCGGATGCGGACCATCCGGCTCAACTCCCGCTACACCCCCGCCCTGCAGGCCGTGCCCGCCCTCGCGCAGGTCGCCATGCTGGCCCTCGGCGGCTGGATGGCCACCAACGGCCAGGTCACCCTCGGCACCTTCGTGGCCTTCTCCACCTACCTCGCCCAGCTCGTCGGCCCCGTCCGCATGCTCGCCATGGTCCTCACCGTCGGCCAGCAGGCCCGCGCCGGCGTCGAGCGCGTCTTCGAGCTCATCGACACCGAGCCCGTCATCGAGGACGGCACGCACGAGCTGCCCGCCGACGCCCCCGCCACCGTCGAGTTCGACGGGGTCGTCTTCGGGTACGACCCCGAGCGGCCGGTCCTGGACGGCTTCTCGCTCTCCATCACCGAGGGCGAGACCGTCGCCGTCGTCGGAGCCTCCGGTTCCGGCAAGTCCACCGTCTCCCTCCTCCTGCCCCGCTTCTACGACGCCGACCGCGGCGCCGTACGCGTCGGGGGCCACGACGTCCGCGGGCTGACCTTCGACTCCCTGCGCGCCGCCATCGGGCTCGTGCCGGAGGACTCCTTCCTCTTCTCCGACACCATCCGCGCCAACATCGCCTACGGCCACCCCGAGGCCACCGACGCGCAGATCGAGGCCGCAGCCCGCGCCGCCCAGGCCGAAGGGTTCATCAAGGCCCTGCCCGCCGGGTACGACACCAAGGTCGGCGAGCAGGGGCTCACCCTCTCCGGCGGCCAGCGCCAGCGCATCGCGCTCGCCCGCGCCATCCTCACCGACCCGCGCCTGCTGCTCCTCGACGACGCCACCTCCGCCGTGGACGCCCGCGTCGAGCACGAGATCCACGAGGCGCTGCGCGCCGTCATGGCCGGCCGCACCACCCTCCTCATCGCCCACCGCCGCTCCACGCTCGCGCTGGCCGACAGGATCGCCGTACTCGACCGCGGGCGGCTCTCCGACATCGGCACGCACGAGGAGCTGGAGCGCCGCTCGCCCCTCTACCGGCGGCTGCTCACCGACCCGGACGCGCTCGGCGCCGGCTCGCCGCGCACCCCCGAGGCGCCCGCGATGTCCGAGTTCGAGCGGGACATCGAAGGGGACCTCGCACGGGACATCGAGCTCGAGGCCGAGATCGACTCCGAGCCGGTCAACGCCAAGCGGCGCGTCGCCGACGGGGTGACCCCCGAGCTCTGGCGCCGCCAGGAGGAATCCGAGTCCGCCGCGGCGGCCGGGACCGCCGCAGCCCCCGCCCCCGGCGCCGCGCCCTCCATGGCGGGCGCCGTCGCCGGCATGCCGGCCACCCCCGAGCTGCTCGCGCAGGTGGCCGCGCTGCCGCCCGCCGACGACGAGCCCGCCGTGGACGAGGACCAGGCCGCGTCCGCCGAGAAGAGCTACAACCTGCGCCGGCTGCTCAGCGGCTTCTGGGCGCCCCTCGCCGTCAGCCTCGGCCTCGTCGCCGTCGACGCCGGCTCCGGGCTGCTGCTCCCGATCCTGATCCGGCACGGCATCGACAAGGGCGTCGAGCAGGCCGCCCTCGGCGCCGTCTGGGTGGCCGCCCTGCTCGCGCTCGGCGTCGTCGTCGCGCAGTGGGCCGCCCAGTTCGCCGAGACCCGGATGACCGGGCGCACCGGCGAGCGCGTCCTGTACGCCCTGCGCGTCAAGATCTTCGCCCAGCTCCAGCGCCTCGGCCTCGACTACTACGAGCGCGAGCTGACCGGCAAGATCATGACCCGGATGACCACCGACGTGGACGCCCTGTCGACCTTCCTGCAGACCGGGCTCGTCACCGCCGTCGTCTCCGTCTTCACCTTCTTCGGCATCCTGATCGCCCTGCTCGTCCTCGACGTCGAGCTCGCGCTGATCGTGTTCGCGACGCTCCCCGTGCTGGTCCTCGGCACGATCGTGTTCCGCCGCAAGTCGGTCGCCGCGTACGAGCTCGCCCGCGACCGGGTCAGCCTGGTCAACGCCGACCTCCAGGAGTCCGTCTCCGGACTGCGCATCGTCCAGGCGTTCCGCCGCCAGCGCGCCGGCGCCGCCCGGTTCGCCGAGCGGAGCGACTCGTACCGCGAAGCCCGGGTGCGGGGCCAGTGGCTGATATCCGTCTACTTCCCCTTCGTGCAGCTGCTGTCCTCCGGGGCGGCGGCCGCCGTGCTGATCGTCGGCGCGGGCCGCGTCGAGGCCGGCACCCTCACCACCGGCGCGCTGGTGGCGTACCTCCTGTACATCGACCTGTTCTTCGCCCCCGTCCAGCAGCTCTCCCAGGTCTTCGACGGCTACCAGCAGGCCACCGTCTCCCTCGGCCGGATCCAGGGGCTGCTGCGCGAGCCCACCAGCACCCCGCGGCCCGCCGACCCCGCCCCCGTGCGGGAGCTGCGCGGCGAGATCGCCTTCGAGGACGTGCGCTTCGCGTACGGCACCGCCGAGGAGCGCGGCGAGAAGGGCGACGCGCTGGCCGGGATCAGCCTGCGGATACCCGCCGGCCAGACCGTCGCGTTCGTCGGCGAGACCGGCGCCGGCAAGTCCACGCTGGTCAAGCTCGTGGCCCGGTTCTACGACCCGACCTCGGGCCGGGTCACCGCCGACGGCGCCGATCTGCGGGAGCTCGACCTGACGGCGTACCGCCACCGGCTGGGGGTCGTCCCCCAGGAGCCGTACCTCTTCCCGGGGACGGTCCGCGACGCCATCGCCTACGGGCGGCCCGAGGCGGCCGACGCCGAGGTGGAGGCGGCCGCCCGCGCGGTCGGCGCCCACGACATGATCGCCACCCTCGACGGCGGCTACCTGCACACCGTCGCCGAACGCGGGCGCAACCTCTCGGCCGGCCAGCGCCAGCTGATCGCCCTGGCCCGCGCCGAACTCGTCGACCCGGACGTGCTGCTGCTCGACGAGGCCACCGCCGCGCTCGACCTGGCCACCGAGGCCCAGGTCAACCAGGCCACCGACCGGCTCGCCGGCAAGCGCACCACACTCGTGGTGGCACACCGGCTGACCACGGCTGCGCGCGCCGACCGGGTCGTCGTCATGGACCGCGGCCGCGTCGTGGAGGACGGCACCCACGCCGAACTCGTCGCCCGCGGCGGCCACTACGCCGAACTGTGGCGCACCTTCGTCGGCGAGGACGAGCCGGCCGCGGCGCTCTAGTCCGGGGCTCAGCCCGGGTTGGCCCGGGGCCTGGCCCGGGGCCTTCGGGTGACGACGGCCCCGGATCCGTCACGTGACGGATCCGGGGCCGTTGACCACTAACCCTGCTCAGGCACCGGCTTGGTTTGCCTGCCGCCTGAGGCGGCGGCAAGGCCGCCTCCCGCGAGTAGACAGACGATGGTCTCGACGGCCCTGATCTGATCGGTTCCGAGGTCCGGACGGACCAGGAAGAGAACGATCACGACCACGACGACGACCGTCGGCCACGACGGCGGGAAATGCAGGGTCTTCGGCTTTGCCCTCACGGTTCTCCTTCAACGCACTCACGGGAAAGGTGGTGGTTGTCGGGGCCCGCTTCCGGCTCAGCTCCCACGATCTGCCTCGGCAATCGCAGGATCAGGCGAGACCGGTCCCGACTCGTTCGGCTAACTGGGCGACGTGGGATGCACCCGTTAACCGGAGGCGGAACCGATGACGACTTCTCAACGACTCACCCTTCAGATCGGGCCGATGACGGCCGACAGCAAGATCTGGTTCACCAACTGTCCTGCCGTACACCGGACTTGGATGGGTCATCCCATTGTGGTCCGTACGGATCCGCGGCAACACGCCGGAACGCGCCACGCAGCGCCCCGCGGCCGGATCTTGCTGTATGCAACCTTCCGGGGGATCCGTGCGTCGTACGTGCGTACGTGTTACGTACGACCGATCGGGGGCCAGGGTGGAGCACGGGTGGAAGGGGCGCGGCCGGGGGGCCGCGTCGGTGAGGGTGTTCACGGCGGGGCTGATGCTGTGCGTCGGCGGGCTGCTCGCCGCGCCTCCGGCGCACGCGGCGACCGGCGGCTGCGGGGGCGGCCTGGTCCGGACGCTGCCTCTGCCGACGGGTGAGGTGCGCATCTACAAGAGCCGCACGCAGGCCTGCGCGGTGACGGTGGCCCAGGACCCGGGCCGGCGCCGCGCGATGGCGGTGAGCATCCAGCCGCGCGGCGGGGTCCCCGTCGGCGATGCGGGGCGATTCACCCGATATGCCGGTCCCGTCACCGTCGGCGCGATCAGCCGCTGCGTGTATGTAAAGGGGAGCATCGAGGCCGGATCGGTCGAATCCGGCTGGATCCTGTGCTGAACGAGCGGCCCAACTAGGTCTGGTCAGCGGCGCGTTGACCCCGCTAGGTTCACGGGCGACCGAAGTGAACTCAGGGGAGGGTGAATGCGCAAGACGCTCGGCTGGCTGCTGTCGCTCGTGGTGCTGATCGGCACCATGGGCGCAGCCGGCTTCACGGCTCAGGCGGCCACCGCCGCAGGGCCGTCCGCCGCGACGGACATCAAGGACGAGATCCTCGCCATTGCGGGGATGAGCCTGATCGAGGAGAAGGAGTACCCCGGGTACCGCTTCTTCGTACTGAACTACGAACAGCCGGTCGACCACCGGAACCCGTCGAAGGGCACCTTCAAGCAGCGCCTCACCCTGCTGCACAAGGACGTCTCCCGGCCCACGGTGTTCTTCACCTCCGGCTACAACGTCAACACCAACCCGCGCCGCAGCGAGCCGACGACCATCGTCGACGGCAACCAGGTGTCGCTGGAGTACCGATTCTTCACGCCTTCCCGGCCCGACCCGGCCAACTGGGCCAACCTGGACATCTGGCAGGCCGCCAGCGACCAGCACCGCATCTTCACCGCCCTGAAGAAGGTCTACAAGAAGAACTGGCTCGCCACGGGCGGCAGCAAGGGCGGTATGACGGCGACGTACTACGAGCGCTACTACCCGCGTGACATGGACGGTGTCGTCGCGTACGTCGCGCCCAACGACGTGGTCAACAAGGAGGACTCGGCGTACGACCGGTTCTTCGCCAAGGTCGGCACCAAGGAGTGCCGCGACAAGCTGAACGCGGTGCAGCGCGAGGCGCTCGTCCGCCGTGAGCCGCTCGAGGCCAAGTACGCGGCCGCCGCAGCCGAGAACGGCTGGACCTTCACCACCGTCGGCAGCCTCGACAAGGCCTACGAGGCCGTCGTGCTCGACTACGTGTGGGCCTTCTGGCAGTACAGCCTGCTCGCCGACTGCGCCTCCATCCCGGCCGCCGCGACCGCGAGCGACCAGGAGATCTGGGACTCGATCGACACGATCTCCGGCTTCTCGGCCTACGCCGACCAGGGACTCGAGACGTACACGCCGTACTACTACCAGGCGGGTACGCAGCTCGGTTCGCCCGACATCAAGCAGCCGCACCTGGGGAACCTGAGCCGCTACGGCTACCAGCCGCCGCGGAACTTCGTGCCGCGCGAGATCCCGATGACCTTCCAGCCGGGGGTCATGGCGGAGGTGGACAACTGGGTGAAGAACAACGCCAACCAGATGCTGTTCGTGTACGGGCAGAACGACCCGTGGGGTGCCGAACCGTTCCACCTCGGCTACACCGTCCGCGACAGCTACGTGATGATCGCGCCCGGCGCCAACCACGGGGCCAACGTCGCCAAGCTCCAGGAGGGTGAGAAGGCGCTGGCCACGCAGAAGATCCTGCAGTGGGCCGGGGTCGCCCCGGCCGCCGCGCTCGCCGACGCGGGCCGGGCCACGCCGCTGGCGAAGCCCGACGCGGTGCTGGACCAGAAGGAGATGGAGCGCGAGCCGCAGCTGCGGCCGTAGCTCCCGCGCAGGGCCCGAGGGGCCACGGGAGAGGTGGTACGGCTGGTCCTGGTCCTGTTTCCCAGGCGTACTCAGTCGTACGACAGCCCGTGGCCCAGCGGGTAGCGGCCCGGCACCGGGACCGGGAGGCGGCCAGAGGGCCGGCCCGCCCCGGTGATCACCCGGGCCGCCGCCCGCATCTCCACGTCCGTCCAGGTGTACGTCGCCAGCTCCGCCGCGCAGGTGGGCAGCCTGGCCGGGTCGTACGGATTGCGGATCGCCACCACGACGACCGGCACCCCGGTGGCCAGCAGCTCCGTGACCAGCGTGCGCTGCGGATCGTCCCCCTCCGGGACGTTGTACGTGCACACCAGCACCGCCGCGTTGCCGGGAGCCGCGGCCACCGCCCGGGCGGGCGGTACGGCCGTCGCCCGGCAGCCCAGGGCGGTCAGCTCCCGGGCCAGTACCGCCGTAGGGGGCCCTGTCGTACCGCTGGGGGAGGCCGGGTCGGTTCCGGTGACCAGCACCCGGGGCCCGGTCGTCGCATCCAGGGGCAGCAGTTTCACGGGATTGGCCAGCAGGGTCGTCGTGCCCGCCGTGATCTCGTCGGCGGCGCTCAGATGCGCCGGGATCCCCACCATCGCGTCCATCTGCCCGGCGGCGGTGTGCGCCGCGTCGAACAGGCCCCGGCGCGCCTTCAGTTCGAGGATCCGCAGCACCGACTCATCGATCCGGTCCTGCGTCAGCTCGCCCGCCTCCACGGCCGCGAGCACGCTGCGGTGCGCGAGGCCCAGGTCCGGTGGGTTCAGCAGCTGGTCGCAGCCCGCCTTCAGGGCCAGTACCGGGACCCGGTCGTCCCCGTACTTCTGGCGGACCCCGGCCATGTCGAGGGCGTCGGTGACCACCACCCCGCGGAAGCCGAGGCGTTCGCGCAGGATGCCGGTCACGATCGGTCCGGAGAGGGTCGCCGGGTCCCCCGACGGGTCGAGCGCGGGGAAGACGATGTGCGCCGTCATGACGGCGTCCACGCCCGCCTCCACCGCAGCCCGGAACGGCGGCTCGTCGAGCTCCTCCCACTGGGCCCGGGTGTGCCGCATCACCGGCAGCCCGACGTGGCTGTCGGTCTCGGTGTCCCCGTGGCCGGGGAAGTGCTTGGCGGTGGCGGCGACCCCGGCGCCCTGGTAGCCGCGGACCTGCGCCGCGACCAGGGCCGCCACCGCCTGAGGGTCGGCGCCGAAGGAGCGTACGCCGATCACCGGGTTGGCCGGGTTGACGTTCACGTCGGCCACCGGTGCGTAGTCCTGCCGGATGCCCATCGCGGCCAGCTCGGCGCCCGCGATGCGCGCGGCGCGGCGGGCCTCGGCGGTGGCCGCGGAGTCGGAGCCGGTGCCGGTACCACCCGTACTGCTACCCGTACCGCCCGTACCGCCCGTACCGCCCGTACCGCCCGTCCCGCCCGCGCCGTGCCGCGCCCCCAGCGCCATCGCCCCCGGCAGCAGCGTCGCCGGCTTGCCGATGCGCGCCACGGCGCCGTGCTCCTGGTCGGTGGAGAGCATCAGCGGGATGCCGGAACCGGTGCCGGCGGCCGCCCGCTGGAGGGCGGCCGACAACTCGGCGATCTGCTGCGGGCCACGGGTGTTGTGGGCCCAGGAGAAGTAGATGATTCCGCCGAGGTGGTAGCGGGCGACCAGCTCCGCGGCCGTGCGCACCCCGAACAGTTTCAGGTTCTGCTCGGCGTCCGTCGGGTCGGGGTCGGTCGCCGAATGGCCGTACGCGCGGGACACGAAGAGCTGCCCGACCTTCTCGGCCGGGCTCATCCCGGCCACCAGACGGCGCAGCGCCGCCCGGTCGGGCGCCCGGCCGGGCGGGCGGTCGCCCGGGCGCGGGTCGTCGGCGTGCGGTTCGCCGCCCTCGCCGCCCGGGCCACCGCCCACGGCGTACGAGGCCACCCCGGCGGCCGTGGCGGCGGCCATGGCGGCCGCGGTGAGCAGGGACCTGCGGGACGCGTGGTACGACACGCGCCGGACCCTACTGCCGGGCCGTGCCCCCGGCTCCGCGGACACTCGGGAGGTCCCCCGGAAGGGGTGCCGCCAAGCGGCCCGAGGCTGCTCGGGCCCAGTGCTCCTGCAGGGTCCGCACGGCCTCCGTGATCGCCGGCCGGCGGGCCGCCCCCGTCCGCCACAGGGCGTACAACCTGCGTACGGGGCCGGGCTCCAGCGGTACGGCCACCGCGCCCGGCGGCAGCGCCCCGGTGCCCAGCCGGGGTACGACGGCCACCCCCAGCCCGGCCGCGACCAGCGCGACGATGGTGTGGTTCTCCTCGGCCACGTGCGCGATGTCGGGCTCGAACCCGGCCGTGCGCAGCGTCCGCATCAGCCAGTCGTGGCAGACCCGGCCGGGCGGCTGGCAGACCCAGCGCTGGCCGCCGAGGTCGGCCCTGCGGATGACCGCCCGCGCGGTGAACGGGTGGTCGTGCGGCACCACCAGGTCGCAGGGGTCGTCCCCGATGACCGCCTGCTCGACGCCCTCCGGGGCCGGCAGCGGGGCGATGTCCCAGTCGTGGGCCACCGCCAGATCGGTGACCCCCCGGGCCACCAGGTCCACCGACAGATGGGGGTCGACCTCCGTGAGGCGCACGTCCAGCGCGGGATGCCGACGCGCGAGATCGGCGAGCACCCCCGGCAGGAGGCCGCGCGCCGCCGAGGCGAAGGCGGCCACCGTCAGCAGCCCGCTCGGCTGCCCGCGCCGCTCCTCCAGGGTGGTCTCGGCGCGCTCCACGATCGCCAGCAACTCCCGGGCGGTCTCGGCGAGATGCCGGGCCTCCTCGGTGAGCGCGACCCCGCGCCCGCGCCGCTCAAGCAGCGTGGTCCGGGTCTCCCGCTCCAGTTTGGCGATCTGCTGGGACACGGCGGAGGGGGTGTAGCCGAGGGCGGCCGCCGCGCCTGCGACGGAGCCGTGGACGGAGATGGCGTGCAGGGCGCGCAGCCGGGAGAGGTCGAGCATGCGGCCCATCGTAGGCATCGCCGGACCGCCGGGCACCCGTAAGCAATGCTTCATCCATCCCGGAAGAGATCCGTGCTGGTGCTACATGGTTGCGCCGCCGATGCTCGAAGCATGCGTCCCGTTCACACTGCACTCGCCGTACTCGTCGCCGCCGTCTGGGGCTTCAACTTCGTCGTCATCGAGATCGGCCTCGGCCACTTCCCGCCGCTGCTCCTGTCCGCCCTGCGCTTCTTCGTCGCCGCGCTGCCCGCCGTGTTCTTCGTCGGCCGGCCCAAGACCGCCTGGAAGTGGATCATTGCGGTCGGAGTGGCCCTCGGCGTCGCCAAGTTCGGCCTCCTGTTCACCGGCATGGCCGCGGGGATGCCGGCCGGGCTGTCCTCCCTCGTGCTCCAGGTCCAGTCCGTCTTCACCGCCGTCCTCGCCTCCCTCGTCCTGCGCGAGCGGCCCGGACGGGTCCGCATCGCCGGCATGGCCGTGGCGCTCGCCGGGATCGCCGTCGCCGCCGTGGACGGGGGCACCTCCGGGCCGGTGCTCGGCTTCACCCTGGTCGTCGCGGCCGCCGCCTGCTGGGGCGTGTCCAACCTGCTGACGCGGAAGGCTTCCCCGCCCGACGCGCTGAACTTCATGGTCTGGGTGTGCACCGTCCCGGTGCTGCCGCTGTTCGGGCTCTCGCTCCTGCTGGAGGGGCCCGAGCGGGACCTGGCCGCGCTGCGCGGGCTGGACTGGTCCGGGGTCGGGGTCATCGGGTACGTGGCCTGGGTGTCCACCGTGTTCGGCTTCGGCGCCTGGAACCACCTGCTCAAGCGCTACCCGGCCTCCTCGGTCGCGCCGTTCTCGCTGCTGGTGCCGGTGTTCGGGATGTCCTCGGCGGCGCTGGTCCTCGGCGAGGGCGTCTCGGGGCTGCGCTGGGTGGCTGCGCTGCTGCTGGTCGGCGGGGTGGGCATGACCTCGCTGGCCCCCGCCCGCGCGGGAGCCCGTACGAAGGGCGGCGGCGCGGCGCAGGGCGGTACCGCGGCGGTCAGTGCGGGGAGCCCTCCTGCAGCGGCAGCCGCCAGTCCTGCCCCGTGAGCGTGACGCCGTACGAGCGGTGCGGGCGCTCGGCGACCAGGGTGAACCCGGCGCGCTCGTAGAGGGAACGGGCCGAGGCCAGCACGTCGTTGGTCCACAGCACCAGCTCGCGGTAGCCGACCGAGCGGGCGAACGCGACGACGGTGTCGACGAGGAGGGACCCGATGCCGTGGCCGCGGCCCTCGGGCTCGACGAGGAGCAGTCTCAGCCGCGCCGTACCGGGCGAGCCGTCCTCGCGGACGCACATCACCGAGCCGACCGGCCGGCCGCCCAGCTCGGCGATCCAGACCCGCTCCAGATACGGGTCGTGGTCCTCGGCGAAGTCCGCGACGATCCGGGCCACCAGGCCCTCGAAGTCCGCGTTCCAGCCGTACTCGGCGGCGTACAGCGCGCCGTG
Organism: Streptomyces sp. R33; assembly: GCF_041200175.1. NCBI lineage: Bacteria > Bacillati > Actinomycetota > Actinomycetes > Kitasatosporales > Streptomycetaceae > Streptomyces > Streptomyces sp. R33. The sequence continues at coordinate 5,545,498 of NZ_CP165727.1, forward strand.
CCGCTGCACGATCCAGCCCAGCTCCCCGGGCTCGGGGTCCCGCAGCCGTACCGCTGCGGCGGAGTTGTCAGCAGGGGGCTCCATGGCGTCCCAGGGTAGCGGGCTGCTTCCTGCCGCCGCCCGGGATCCGGTCCGGCAGGTCGCCGAGTCCGCCGCCCTCCGCGGTGGCGTCGAGCACGTCGTCCTGGAGCGAAGGTTCGCTCATGCCGGGAACGTTCCTTCTGCGGCGGTTCAAGGGCACTTCGGACCGGCCCCGGAGGGCCTGTAAGTAATGGAAACGTAAAGTTCCGATTCCGTGTGCAACCCCCGGACGGGGCAGCGGGTCGTATGGTGCGTCGGCACTTCCGGGGAGGGATCTGGGGGGATCGGGAAGTGCGACACGGGAGGGGTAACCGTGAGGGGGTCCGGCCGCGAGGCCGGACCCCCTTCTGGGTCTTGCCGGGTTGTCCACAGGCCTGACGGGCTGTCGGTGGCGGGCGGTACTTTCATTGCCATGGCAATCAACGGGGCGGTGCAACTGGCAGTGGTCGAGGGGGTGCTCGAGCGCATCACCTACGCCAACGAGGAGAGCGGCTACACGGTCGCCCGGGTCGACACCGGCCGCGGCAGCGGGGACCTGCTCACGGTCGTCGGCTCCCTGCTCGGGGCCCAGCCCGGCGAATCGCTGCGCATGGAGGGCCGCTGGGGCTCCCACCCCCAGTACGGCAAGCAGTTCACGGTGGAGAACTACCGCACCGTGCTCCCCGCGACCATCCAGGGCATACGCCGCTACCTCGGCTCGGGCCTGATCAAGGGCATCGGCCCGAAGATCGCCGACCGGATCGTGGAGCACTTCGGCACCGACACCCTCGACGTCATCGAGGCCGAGCCGAAGCGGCTGATCGAGGTGCCCGGGCTCGGCCCCAAGCGGACCAAGCTGATCGGCGCCGCGTGGGAGGAGCAGAAGGCGATCAAGGAGGTCATGGTCTTCCTCCAGGGCGTCGGCGTCTCCACCTCCATCGCGGTCCGGATCTACAAGAAGTACGCCGACGCCTCCATCTCGGTGGTCAAGAACCAGCCGTACCGGCTCGCAGCCGACGTGTGGGGCATCGGCTTCCTCACCGCCGACCGGATCGCCCAGGCCGTCGGCATACCGCACGACAGCCCCGAACGGGTCAAGGCCGGGCTCCAGTACGCCCTGTCCCAGTCCACCGACCAGGGGCACTGCTTCCTGCCCGAGGAGCGGCTCATCGCCGACGGGGTCAAGCTGCTCCAGGTGGACACCGGACTCGTCATCGAATGCCTGGCCGAGCTCGCCGCCGACCCGGAGGGCGTCGTCAGGGAATCCGTGCCGGATCCGCAAGGCGGCCCGGACCCGCTCACCGCCGTGTACCTGGTGCCCTTCCACCGCGCCGAACTCTCCCTGGTCGGGCAGGTGCGGCGGCTGCTGAACGCCGACGAGGACCGGATGCCGGGCTTCCAGGACGTGGACTGGGACAAGGCCCTGGGCTGGCTGGCCGGGCGCACCGGGGCCAAGCTGGCCCCCGAGCAGCGGGATGCCGTCCGACTGGCGCTGACCCGCAGAGTGGCCGTCCTCACCGGCGGGCCGGGCTGCGGGAAGTCGTTCACCGTGCGCTCGATCGTGGAGCTGGCCCGGGCCAAGAAGGCCAAGGTCGTGCTCGCCGCGCCCACCGGCCGGGCCGCGAAACGGCTCGCGGAGCTCACCGGCGCCGAGGCGTCCACCGTGCACCGGCTGCTGGAGCTCAAGCCGGGCGGGGACGCGGCGTACGACCGGGAACGCCCGCTGGACGCGGACCTGGTGGTGGTCGACGAGGCCTCGATGCTGGACCTGCTGCTGGCGAACAAGCTGGTCAAGGCAGTGGCACCGGGTGCGCACCTGTTGCTGGTCGGGGATGTGGACCAGCTGCCCTCGGTCGGCGCCGGGGAGGTGCTGCGGGACCTGCTCGCCGAGGGCGGGCCGGTGCCCGCGGTCCGGCTGACCAGGATCTTCCGGCAGGCCCAGGAGTCGGGCGTGGTCACCAACGCCCACCGGATCAACACGGGCCTGCCGCCGCTCACCGACGGGCTGCCGGACTTCTTCCTGTTCCCGGAGGAGGACACAGAGCAGGCCGGACGGCTCGCCGTCGACGTGGCGGCCCGCAGGATTCCGGCCCGGTTCGGGCTGGACCCGCGCCGCGACGTCCAGGTGCTCGCGCCCATGCACCGCGGCCCCGCCGGCGCCGGGAACCTCAACGGCCTGCTCCAGCAGGCCATCACGCCGGCCCGGCCCGACCTGCCCGAGAAGCGGTTCGGCGGCCGGGTCTTCCGGGTCGGCGACAAGGTCACCCAGATCCGCAACAACTACGAGAAGGGTGCCAACGGCGTCTTCAACGGCACGGTCGGCGTGGTCACCGCCCTCGACGTGGACGAGCAGCGGCTGACGGTGCGGACGGAGGAGGACGAGGAGGTCGGCTACGAGTTCGCCGAACTGGACGAGCTGGCCCACGCGTACGCCGTCACCATCCACCGCTCCCAGGGGAGTGAATATCCGGCCGTGGTGATCCCGGTCACGACCGGCGCTTGGATGATGCTCCAGCGCAACTTGCTCTACACGGCGGTGACCAGGGCGAAGAAACTCGTCGTGCTGGTCGGGTCCCGCAAGGCCCTCGGCCAGGCTGTGCGTACCGTTTCTGCAGGCAGGAGGTACACGGCGGTCGCGCCCAGGCTGTCCGGACGGATACCGGTGGGAAACATCACCTAAATGATCGATCATTTGGGGTTCCGGCACCGCCGCGGAGGGGGCAGGATGAGCAGGTTGAAGGCACTCAGTGCCGTCAAAAAGACCAAAGGCCGACCCCGAGTGCACTCTCCTGCGCCAAATGGGGGAAGGTAGAGGCAGTCAGGGCACCTCGAAGAAGAGGCACTACGTCGGTGAGGGATGACGTGAGCGACAACTCTGTAGTACTCCGGTACGCGGACGGTGAATACACCTACCCGGTGGTCGAAAGCACCGTCGGTGACCAGGGCTTCGACATCTCGAAGCTGAGGGCCCAGACCGGGCTCGTCACCTTGGACAGCGGATACGGCAACACCGCCGCCTACAAGTCCGCGATCACCTACCTCGACGGTGAGCAGGGAATCCTGCGCTACCGCGGTTACCCGATCGAGCAGCTGGCCGAGCGTTCGACCTTCATCGAGGTCGCGTACCTGCTGATCAACGGTGAGCTGCCGACCGTCGACCAGCTCGCGTCGTTCCGCAACGAGATCACCCAGCACACGCTGCTGCACGAGGACGTCAAGCGGTTCTACGACGGCTTCCCGCGCGACGCGCACCCGATGGCGATGCTGTCCTCCGTGGTCAGCGCGCTGTCGACGTTCTACCAGGACAGCCACAACCCGTTCGACGAGAAGCAGCGCAACCTCTCGACGATCCGGCTGCTGGCCAAGCTTCCGACGATCGCGGCGTACGCGTACAAGAAGTCGGTCGGCCACCCGGTGGTCTACCCGCGCAACGACCTCGGCTACGTCGAGAACTTCCTGCGCATGACCTTCTCCGTGCCGGCCCAGGAGTACGACCTGGACCCGGTCGTGGTCTCGGCGCTCGACAAGCTGCTGATCCTGCACGCGGACCACGAGCAGAACTGCTCGACCTCCACCGTGCGCCTGGTCGGCTCCTCGCAGGCGAACATGTTCGCCTCGATCTCCGCCGGCATCTCGGCCCTGTGGGGTCCGCTGCACGGTGGCGCCAACCAGTCCGTCCTGGAGATGCTCGAGGGCATCAAGAACGACGGCGGCGACGTCGACGCCTTCATCCGCAAGGTGAAGAACAAGGAAGACGGCGTCCGCCTCATGGGCTTCGGACACCGCGTCTACAAGAGCTTCGACCCCCGGGCGAAGATCATCAAGGCGGCGGCGCACGACGTCCTCTCGGCGCTCGGCAAGAGCGACGAGCTGCTCGACATCGCGCTCAAGCTGGAAGAGCACGCGCTGGCCGACGAGTACTTCGTCTCGCGCAACCTCTACCCGAACGTGGACTTCTACACCGGCCTGATCTACCGGGCCATGGGCTTCCCGACCGAGATGTTCACCGTGCTCTTCGCGCTCGGCCGCCTTCCCGGCTGGATCGCCCAGTGGCACGAGATGATCAAGGAGCCGGGTTCCCGCATCGGCCGTCCGCGCCAGATCTACACCGGCGAGGTCCTGCGCGACTTCGTCCCGGTCGAGGCCCGCTGACCCGAGGTACCTCGAGCAAGCGAAAAGCGCCCCGCCGTCGATCCCCCCACGGGTCGACGGTCGGGGCGCTTTCCTTTCCCCGGAACGGATTCCCCCCACGGGACCCGAGCCGGGGTGTCGGCGAGGAACGCACGCGCGGTGCGCCCCAGTGGGTGTCTGCCGGGACCCGTACGGGTCGGGAGGGCCGCTCAAAGCACCCCGTTGAGCACGCGTCCCGGCCGGCTGATGCCCCGGACGTCCCCCAAGACCCCCGTGAACGTCCCCCAAGACGTTCCTGGCATCGCCCCATTAGACCCACTCCAGTGCCGGATGGTTACGTTGCAATCACTGTGATCTGCGTCTCCCGTGAAGGAAGTGTGCGCACGGTGAGGAGAAGATCCACTAGCGGAAGGATCGCAGCCGGAGGCTGTTGGTCACCACGAAAACGGAGGAGAACGCCATCGCTGCCCCCGCAATCATCGGGTTGAGCAGGCCGGCGGCCGCGAGAGGCAAGGCTGCCACGTTGTAGCCGAAGGCCCAGAACAGGTTGCCCTTGATGGTGGCCAGGGTCCGCCGGGAGAGCCGGATCGCGTCAGCCGCCACCCGCAGGTCCCCCCGTACGAGGGTCAGGTCGCCCGCCTCGATCGCGGCGTCGGTGCCCGTGCCCATGGCCAGGCCGAGGTCCGCCTGCGCCAGCGCGGCCGCGTCGTTGACCCCGTCGCCCACCATGGCGACCGTTCGGCCCTCCGCCTGGAGCCGGCGTACGACGTCCACCTTGTCCTGCGGGAGCACCTCGGCGATCACCTCGTCGATGCCCACCGCACGGGCCACCGTCTCGGCCACGGCCTTGTTGTCGCCCGTCAGCAGCACCGGGGTCAGGCCCAGCGCCCGCAGCCGGGACACCGCCTCGGCGCTGGTCTCCTTGACGGCGTCGGCCACGGTCAGGACCCCGCGCGCCGCCCCGTCCCAGGCCACCAGGACGGCGGTGCTGCCCGCGGCCTCGGCGGCCGCCTTGGCCCCGGCGAGGGCGGCGGGCAGGGTGATCGACCAGTCGGCCAGCAGCTGCTCGCGGCCCACCAGGACGGCGTGCCCGTCGACCACGCCCTGGACGCCGAGCCCGGCGAGGGCCTCGAAGGACTCCGGGACCGGCAGGGAGCCGGCCCTTTCGGCGGCGCCGGTGGCGATGGCCCGGGCGATCGGGTGTTCGGAGGAGTGCTCCAGCGAGCCCGCGAGGCGCAGCAGTTCGCGCTCGTCCGTACCGGCGGCGGTGTGCACGCCGGACAGGGTCATCCGGCCGGTGGTGACCGTTCCGGTCTTGTCGAGGACGACGGTGTCGACGCGGCGGGTGGACTCCAGCACCTCGGGGCCCTTGATCAGGATGCCGAGCTGCGCGCCCCGCCCGGTGCCGACCATCAGCGCGGTCGGGGTGGCCAGGCCCAGGGCGCAGGGGCAGGCGATGATCAGGACGGCCACGGCGGCGGTGAAGGCCGCCGTCGGGTCGTCGGTGATCAGCAGCCAGGTGACCCAGGTGCCGAGTGCGAGCAGCAGGACGACCGGCACGAAGACCCCGGAGATCCGGTCGGCGAGGCGCTGCACCTCGGCCTTGCCGTTCTGCGCCTCCTCGACGAGCCTGGCCATCCGGGCGAGCTGCGTGTCGGCGCCGATCCGGGTGGCCTGGACGACGAGGCGGCCCGAGGTGTTGACGGTGGCCCCGGTGACGCAGTCGCCCACGGCGACCTCGACCGGGACGGACTCGCCGGTCAGCATCGAGGCGTCCACGGCGGAAGCACCCTCGACGACCGTGCCGTCGGTGGCGATCTTCTCGCCGGGGCGGACGACGAACCGGTCGCCGACCGCGAGCTGCGCCACGGGGATCCGTACCTCGGCGCCGCCGCGCAGGACGGCGACGTCCTTGGCGCCCAGCTCCAGCAGGGCCTTCAGGGCGGCGCCCGCCTTCCGCTTGGAGCGGGCCTCCAGATACCGGCCGAGCAGGATGAAGGTGACGACTCCGGCGGCCACCTCGAGGTAGATGGAGGAGGACCCGTTCGTACGCGAGATCGTGAAGTCGAAGCTGTGCCGCATGCCCGGCATCCCGGCGTGGCCGAAGAACAGGGCCCACAGCGACCAGGCGAAGGCGGCGAGCGTGCCGACGGAGACCAGGGTGTCCATGGTGGCGGCGCCGTGCCGGGCGTTGGTCCAGGCGGCCTTGTGGAAGGGCAGGGCGCCCCAGACGACGACGGGCGCGGCCAGGGTCAGCGAGAGCCACTGCCAGTTGTCGAACTGGAGGGCCGGGACCATCGAGAGCAGTACCACGGGCAGGGCCAGCACGGCGGAGACCAGCAGCCGCTGGCGCAGTGCGGCCAGTTCGGGGTCGCGGGGGGCCCGGGCCTGCGCCTGCGCGGCCTCCGGGGCCTCTGCTTCCGGTTCCGGTTCCGGCGGCGGGGGTTCCTCGGCGGTGTACCCGGTCTTGACGACGGTCGCGATCAGGTCGGCGACCCGGACCCCGTCGCCGTACGAGACGCGGGCCTTCTCGGTGGCGTAGTTCACCGTGGCGGTGACCCCATCCATCCGGTTCAGCTTCTTCTCGATGCGGGCTGCGCAGGAGGCGCAGGTCATCCCGCCGATGCTCAGCTCGACCTCGGCGGCTGCGTCCGCCGCTATGGGCCCGTCGTGCACTGTGCTGCTGCTCATGTCCGGCTCCTGGGGGAGGGCCGGGTCGTACGGAACCAGTATGAGCTGGCCGGCACGACCCGGCGGGGTACTGCGGAGGAGGGGGTGCTCAGGCGGCCCGGCCGGCGAACTCGTACCCGGCCTCGTCCACGGCGGCGCGGACGTCCTCGTCGGCGAGCGCTGCGGCGGAGACCACGGTGACCTCGCCGGTCGCGGCGACGGCCTTGACCGAGGTGACGCCCGGCAGGGCGGAGATCTCGGTGGTCACCGCGCCCTCGCAGTGCCCGCAGGTCATGCCGGTCACCCGGTAGACGGTGGTGGTCTGGGTGTCCGTCTCGGCGGTCATGTCGTTCTCCTCTTCAAGGGCGTGTCCGGTCGCCGGGGCCGGCGGTTTCGCCCCACCGTCCTCCCGACTCTTGGAGACTATACCCCTAGGGGGTATCAATGCGAGTGTTCGCCGCCACTTCCGGCCGGTTCCGGACGTGCGTACGTCAGTGCGCGCGGGGTGCGCGGGCGTGCGTACGTCAGTGCGGGCGGGGTGCGCGGACGTACGGATGTCAGTGCGCGCGGGGCGCGGTGACCATCGGCTCCAGGTAGCGCAGCAGTACGGTCTTCAGCTCGGCGACGTACGCGGCCCGCTCGGCGCCCTCGCTCGCCAGGATCAGGTCGAGCGACGCCTTGAAGATGCCCAGGATCATGTTGGAGACGTGGGTGAGCTCGTCGGGCGCCCCGTCCGGCCGGAAGCTGCGCAGGATCCCCTGGACCCGGGTCAGCAGCCCGGAGTGCAGCTCCTCGTGCTCCTGGGTGATGCCGGGGATGCCGGAGCCGTGCATGAGGGCCCAGAACGCCGGGTTCTCGCAGTTGAAGGCGATGACAGGGTCCAGGACGGCGTCGAGCAGCTCGGGCAGGGGCCGGTCCAGGTTCTCGGGGAGGAAGGCCTGGCCGTGCATCTCGTGGGCGCGCCGCAGCAGCTGGCCGCCCAGCTCGATGGCGATGGCCTCCTTGTTCGGGAAGAACTGGTAGAGCGTGCCCGGGGAGACCTCGGCCTCGCGGGCGATGGCGTTGGTGCTGGCCGCGGCGTAGCCGGTGCGGCAGAACACGCTCGCGGCGGCCGCGAGGAGCTGGGCGATGCGGCGCTCCCCGCGGGCCTGGCGCCGGGGCGCGGCAGCCTTCTTAGTGGCCTTCGTCGCCTTCGCGGCCTTTGTGGTGGTTTCGACCTGCGGCCTCTCCGGCATGTCACGTCCCTTGCTTCCCGTGGGTGATTGACAAACGCGAGAGGGCGCTCGCATTCTTGGAAAACGCGAGCGACTGCTCGTGTTTGCCAGTCTAAGTTTCCTGGCAATCACGGTGAAGGGGACACCGAGTCATGTCCGAAGTCAAAAAACCGCCGTCTCCAGGGGAGAGCGGACGGTGGACCCGGATCGTCACGGCCCGGCCGCGGCTCTCGCTGCTGCTCGCCCTCGTGGTCACCGCGCTGGCCGTCCTGGCGGGCGGCGGCGTCGCCGACCGGATGGGCAGCGGCGGCTGGGAGGACCCGGACGCCCGGTCCACCTACGCCGCCAAGGTCCTGGAGTGCGAGTTCCCCGGCTCCCAGCCCAATCTGCTCCTGCTGGTGGACGCCGCCACCGGGGCCGCGGCGGGCGCGGGGCCGGGGGCGGCCGGGGTGGATGATCCCGCCGTTGCCGCCGAGGCCGAGCGGCTGACCGCGCAGCTCGCCTCCGAGCAGGGGGTGGCCGGGGTCGGCTCGTACTGGCGCACGCACCTGCCCGCGCTGCGGTCCGAGGACGGCAGGCAGGCCCTGATCGCCGCCCGGGTGCTCGGCGACGAGAAGACCCGCGCCGCGGTGCTGGAGCGGATCGCCCCGCGCTACCGGGGCGAGCACGGGCCGGTGCGCGTCTCCCTCGGGGGGCCGGTCGCCGTCCAGCGCGAGGTCACCACCACCATCCAGGAGGACCTGCTGCGGGCCGAGGTGATCGCCCTGCCGGTGACCCTGGTCCTTCTCGTCATCGTCTTCGGCAGTGCCGTCGCTGCGCTGCTGCCGCTGGGCGTGGGCATCGTCGCCATCCTCGGCACCAATGCCGTGCTGCGCGGCCTCACCGAGTTCACCGACGTCTCCGTCTTCGCCCAGAACCTGACCACCGCGCTCGGCCTCGGACTCGCCATCGACTACGCCCTGTTCATCGTGCGGAGGTTCCGCGAGGAGCTGGCCGCCGGGCGGGATCCGGTGGCAGCCGTGGGGGCCACGCTGCGGACCGCCGGGCGCACGGTGCTGTTCTCGGCGCTGACCGTGGCCGTCTCGCTCTCGGCGATGCTGTTCTTCCCGATGTACTTCCTGCGGTCCTTCGCCTACTCCGGGGTCGCGGTGGTCCTGCTCGCGGCCGGCGCCGCCCTGATCCTGCTGCCGGCGGCGCTGGTGCTGCTCGGGGAGCGGGTCAACTCCCTCGACCTGCGGCGGCTGTGGCGGCGCAGGCGCGCCGGGGCGGCCGCAGGGGCGCCGGGTGCGGATGCCGAGGCCGGGCGGGAGGCAGGGCGGGGCTGGGCGCGGGCGACCGCGCTGGTGATGCGCCGTGCCCCGGTGTTCGCCATCGCCACCACGGCCGGGCTGCTCCTCCTCGGACTGCCGTTCCTCGGGGTGAAGTTCGGCACCGTGGACGACCGGCAGCTGCCGAAGACCGCCTCGTCCCACCTGGTCCAGCAGCAGATCCGCGACGGCTTCCCGGGTAGCCCCGGCGCCGGGCTGACCGTACTGGCCGAGGGCGCGGCCGGCCCCGCAGACCTGGCCTCCTACCGGGACCGGCTCGCCGCCCTGCCCGGGGTGCGGGTGGCCGGGCCGGTGAGCTCCGAGGCCCGGCCGGGGTACGCGTACTTCTCGGTGGCCACCGAGGGCGAGGCGGTGGGGCAGCAGGCCCAGGACCTCGTCGGCGAGGTGCGCAGGGTGCAAGCCCCGTTCGACACCGCGGTGACGGGGCAGGCGGCGGTGCTCGTCGACGCCCAGAAGGCGATAGCGCAGAAGCTCCCGGCCGCACTGGCCCTGGTGGTCCTGGCCACGCTGCTGCTGGTCTTCCTGCTCACCGGGAGCGTGCTGATACCCGTCCAGGCGGTACTGCTCAACGCGCTGAGCCTGACGGCGATGTTCGGGGCGGTGGTGTGGGTCTTCCAGGAGGGCAACCTGTCCGGACTGCTCTCCTTCACCTCCACCGGGGACATCGAGACCACCCTGCCCGTCCTGATGTTCTGCATCGCCTTCGGACTCTCCATGGACTACGGGGTGTTCCTCATATCCCGCATCAAGGAGGAGTACGAGCGGACGGGGGACCACGAGGGGGCGGTGCGCACCGGACTGGTCCGCACCGGCGGGCTGATCACCGCGGCGGCCGTGATCCTGGCGGTGGTGATGGTGGCGATCGGCAGCTCCCGGGTGACCAACACCAAGATGCTGGGGCTCGGGATCGCGCTGGCCGTGCTGATGGACGCGCTGGTCGTACGGAGCCTCCTGGTTCCGGCGGTCATGAAGCTGACGGGGAAGGCCACCTGGTGGGCGCCGGGCCCGCTGCGGCGACTGCACGAGCGGTTCGGGCTGAGCGAGGGGGAGTCCGAGCCGGGAGCGCTGCCGCAGGTGCCGGGGGAGGCACCGGAGCCGGACCGGATACCCGCGGGAAGCCGCTAGGGGGTGCGTAAGGGGGGGAGGGGGGGGAGCCGCCGCGGCTGGGGGCGGCTCCCCCCTGCGGGCGGGGGCCCGGCGGTCCCCTCCGCAGGGGCCCCGAGTGCGGGGGTCAGTCCTGGCGGCGCCCCCGGTTGCCGGGGCGGCGGGCCACCCAGGTGCGGATCGTGTCGGCGTACCAGTAAGGCCTGCCGCCTTCCACGTGGTCGGGAGCGGGCAGCAGCCCGTGCTTGCGGTACGAGCGCACGGTGTCCGGCTGGACCCGGATGTGGGCGGCGATCTCCTTGTACGACCACAGCTGTCGGTCGCTCATCCACGACACCTCCTTGTCCACGCCGCGGGGTCGGCCTGGAGGCCGTCGGGGGAGCCGACGCGTGGACACAGACGATCAGTCAGGTTGTGCCCGGAGAACGATGGAGGGTGAAGGCGCGGGAGGGGCTGTTGGGTTGCTGTGACGGAAACCCCGCGTAATGCGGATATGCGTGACACGAGGGCGACGCCTGTGACAGATGCGGCACAACGAACGGATAGGAGGGTGCACAGAGAGCGGTGAGCGGGGTGGGAGGACGGCTCAGCGGTACAGGGCCGGCCGTTCCACCAGCTCCACCGGGGTCCGTACGCCGCTGTGCGCGGCAGCGAGCCCTGCTGCGGAGACCGCGGCCGCCGCGTAGCCGTCCCAGGCGTCGGGCCCGGCCACCCGGCCCTGCGCGGCCGCGGCCACCCAGCGTCGCAGCTGGCGGTCGTACGCGTCGGCGAAGCGCACGGTGAAGTCCTGGGGGATCTCCCCGTAGCTGCGCCCCGCGGACCGGACGACCGGCGCCCGCTGCTCGCCGACCTGGGCGCTCCCGGACTCGCCGACCGCCTCGCAGCGGACCTCGTAGCCGACACCGCAGTTGACGAAGATCTCCACGTCCACGAGGGCCCCGCCCGAAGTCTCCAGCAGGACCAGCCGGGGATCGCGCAGCCCCTCGGGGGCCGCCGAGGTGGGCGCCGGGGAGAGTACCGACACCGCCGTGATCTCCTGCCCGAGCAGCCAGCGCGCCGCGTCGACCTCGTGCACGACGGAGTCGGTGATCAGCATGTCGCTGGTGAAGAACGACGGCGAGGAGGCATTGCGGTGCCGGCAGTGCAGGAACAGCGGCCGGCCGATCCCGCCCGCGTCCAGCAGCTCCTTGAGCCACTCGTACTCGGAGTCGAACCGCCGCATGAACCCCACCTGCACCAGCCGCCGGCCCAGCCGCTGCTCCGCCTCCATCACCCGCAGCGCCCCCGCCGGATCCGGGGTCAGCGGCTTCTCGCACAGCACCGGCAGCTCCCGCTCCAGGGCCTGCAGGATCGCCTCCTCGTGGGCGGGCCCCGGGGAGGCGATCAGTACGGCCTGCACCCCGGGTGCGGCTATCGCGGCCGCCGGATCCGTGTGCGCGCTCGCGCCGTCCAGCTCCGCCGCGACGGCCTTGACCCGGTCGCCGTCCGGGTCGGCCACGGCCACCACCCGGGCACCGCCCACCGTCCGCCCGATCCGGCGGACGTGGTCGGCGCCCATCTTCCCCGTACCGATGACGGCGATGCCCAGCGTGCTCATGTTCGTATCCCTCCAGAGGGTCAGCGGGCGCCGCAGGAGCGCAGGTAGGCGCGCGTGCGGCGGGCGATCGGCAGCGGCCGGTCGGGCGGGCACGGGTACATGTCCTGCTCCACGATCGCGAAGAGGTCCACGCCGAGCCGCTGGGCGGCCGCGAGTACGGGTTCCAGTGCGGGCACCCCCGACGGCGGTTCGCACATCACCCCGCGGGCCACGGCCGGCCCGAAGGGCAGCTGCTCCGCGACGACTTCGGCGAGGATACGCGGGTCCACCTGCTTGAGGTGGAGGTAGCCGATCCGCTCCGCGAAGGTCTCGACGGCCTGGACGCTGTCGCCGCCGCAGTAGGCGTAGTGCCCGGTGTCCAGGCACAGGGAGACCAGGTCCGGGTCGGTGGCGTCCAGGAAGCGGGCCACGTTCGCCGGGGTGTCGATGTGCGTGTCCGCATGCGGATGGACCACGATCCGCAGCCCGTACCGGTCCCGGACCTCCCGGCCCAGGCGCTCGGTCTGCGTGGTCAGTTCACGCCATTGCGCGGGCGTGAGGGTCCGGTCCTCCAGCACCTCGCCGGTCTTGTCGTCCCGCCAGAACGAGGGAATGACGACGAGGTGTCCCGCGCCCATGGCCTGCGTGAGCGCCGCGATCCGCGACACGTGCTCCCAGGTGTCCGCCCAGACGGCGGGCCCGTGATGGAGTCCCGTGAAGACGGTGCCGGCGCTGACGCGCAGGCCCCGTCCGGCGGTCTCCTCGGTGAGGCGGGCGGGGTCGGTGGGGAGATAGCCGTACGGGCCGAGCTCGATCCACTCGTACCCGGAATCGGCGACCTCGTCGAGGAACCGGTCCCACGGGGTCTGCAGCGGATCGTCGGGAAACCAGACACCCCACGAGTCCGGAGCCGAACCGATGCGGATACGGGTCAACGCGGGCGGGGAGGACGTCATGACGGCCACCTTAGGGTGCGAGACGACTGGGAGGACTGCCTGTGACCACCGCGGACGATGTCGCGTTCGACCTGATCACGATGGGGCGCATCGGGGTGGATCTCTACCCGCTGACCACGGGCGTACCGCTGGCGGAAGTGGACACCTTCGGGAAGTTCCTGGGCGGCTCGCCCACCAACGTCGCCGTCGCGGCGGCCCGGCTCGGCCGCCGGGTGGCGGTGATCACCAAGACGGGAGCGGATCCCTTCGGGGCGTACCTGCGGGCCGAGCTGCGCGGGTTCGGGGTGGACGACCGGTGGGTGGGGGAGGATGCGAGCCATCCGACTCCCCTCACGTTCTGCGAGATCTTCCCGCCGGACCACTTCCCCCTCTACTTCTACCGGCTGCCGAAGGCCCCCGACCTGGAGATCGAACCGGCGGAGCTGGATCTGGCAGCGGTACGGGCCGCACGGGTGTTCTGGATGACGGGGACCGGCCTGAGCGCGCAGCCGAGCCGGTCCGCCACCCTGGCCGCGCTGGAAGCCCGCGCGAAGTCCGGGACCACGGTCTTCGACCTCGACTGGAGGCCGATGCTGTGGGAGGACGAGCCGGGGGACGCGTACGCGCGGGCACTGGGCCTCGCCACGGTGGCGGTGGGCAACGCGCAGGAGTGCGCGATCGCGACGGGCGAGTCCGAACCGCGGGCCGCGGCGCGGGCGCTGCTGGCGGCCGGGGTGGAACTGGCCGTGGTGAAGCGGGGACCGGACGGGGTACTGGCGATGCGGCGGGACGGAACGGCGGTGGAGGCGGCGCCGGTGCCGGTGGAGGTGGTGAACGGGCTGGGCGCGGGGGACGCGTTCGGCGGGGCGCTGTGCCACGGGCTGCTGGCGGGCTGGGACTTGGCACGGGTGATCCGCTACGCCAATGCGGCGGGGGCGATCGTGGCGTCACGGCTGGCGTGCTCGGCGGCGATGCCGTACGCGAAGGAAGTGGAGGAGGTGCTGGAGCCGTGACGGTGACTGCGTCGCACGAGATGGCGTTCACCGCGCTGAGGGTGCTGGAGCTGGGCCCGGGCGAGCGGTACGCGCACGCGTGCGGGGACCACGAGTGGATCGTCCTCCCGCTGGCCGGCAGCTGCACGATCCGCTGCGCGGAGCCGGTTCCCCGGCCCGCCCCTTCCCGGAACCGGGACTCCGCCCCGGACCCGGCGCCTCCGACGCCGGCGGGGCCGGATCTGCCGCAGGTGTTCGAACTCCGGGGGCGGGAAAGTGTGTTCGGCGGGCTGAGCGACTTCGCGTATCTGCCCCGGGACGGGCAGGCCGAGATCGGGTCCTGCGCCGGAGGGCGGTTCGCGCTCGTCGGGGCGCGGTGCGAGCAGGTCCTGCCCGCCCGGTACGGGCCCGCCCGGGACGTTCCGGTGGAGATCCGCGGCGCAGCCCACTGCACGCGCCAGGTCAACAACTTCGCCGCCGCCGGCGTCTTCGACTGCGACCGCCTCATCGCCGTCGAGGTCCTCACCCCGGGCGGGAACTGGTCCTCGTACCCGCCCCACAAGCACGACGAGTTCCACCCCGGCCAGGAGTCCCGCCTCGAGGAGATCTACTACTTCGAGATCGCCCCGCACGGGGACACCCCCGGCCTCGGCTACCAGCGTGTCACCCCCTCCCCGGCGGGGAAGACCGACATCCTCACGGAGGTGAGGACCGGCGACGCGGTGCTCATCCCGGACGGCTGGCACGGGCCGTCCATCGCCGCGCCCGGGCACGACATGTACTACCTCAACGTCATGGCCGGGCCCCCGGGCCCGCCCCGGGAGTGGCTGATCCGGGACCACCCCGACCACGGCTGGATCCGGGACACCTGGCCCGGCCAGGACACCGACCCCCGGCTGCCCTTCTACCGACACCGAGCGGAGGACGAGACCCCATGAGGCTCACCGTCGCCCAGGCCCTCGTACGGTTCCTGGCCGCCCAGTACACCGAGCGCGACGGCCGCCGCGAGCGGCTGATCGCCGCCACCTGGGGGATCTTCGGGCACGGGAACGTCGCCGGCCTCGGGCAGGCCCTCCTCGAGAGCGGGCCGCAGGAGATGCCCTTCCTGCAGGGGCGCAACGAGCAGGCCATGGTGCACGCCGCCGTCGGGTACGCCCGCCAGCGCGGGCGGCTGTCGGCCCACGCCGTGACCACCTCGATCGGGCCCGGCGCCACCAACCTCGTCACCGGGGCCGCCCTCGCCACCATCAACCGGATCCCCGTCCTCCTCCTGCCCGGCGACACCTTCGCCACCCGGCCCGCCGATCCCGTGCTGCAGCAGCTCGAGGTGCCGTACGCCGGCGACGTGTCCGTCAACGACACCCTGCGGCCCGTCTCGCGCCACTTCGACCGGATCACCCGCCCCGAGGCCCTGATCCCGGCCGCCCTCCAGGCCATGCGGGTGCTCACCGACCCCGTCCAGACCGGCGCGGTCACCCTGGCGCTGCCGCAGGACGTCCAGGCCGAGGCGTACGAATGGCCGCCCGAGCTCTTCGCCGAGCGCGTGTGGGGCGTACGCCGGCCCCGGCCCGACCGTGACGAGCTCGCCCGGGCCGCCGCGGCCGTACGGAGCTCCGCGCGCCCGCTGATCGTCGCCGGCGGCGGAATCCGGCACAGCGCGGCCCAGGCCGCACTGGCGGAGTTCGCCGGGGCCACCGGGATCCCGGTCGCCTCCACGCAGGCGGGCAAGGGGGTGCTCCCCTACGACCACCCCGCCGATGTCGGCGGCATCGGGCACACCGGGACGGCCACCGCGGACGAGCTGGCCCGCGGCGCCGACCTGGTCATCGCCGCCGGGACCCGGCTCACCGACTTCACCACCGCCTCGGCGACCCTGTTCCAGAACCCCGCCGTCCGCTTCCTCGGGCTCAACCTCGACCCGTACGACGCCCACAAGCTCGCCGCCCGGCCGCTGGTCTGCGATGCGCGGGTGGGCCTGGAAGACCTCCGGGACGCGGCTGCCGGGTACCGCGTGGACCCCGCGTACGAGACGGCGTACAAAGAAGGGAAACGCAGCTGGGAGCAGCTGGTCGACCGGGCCTACGCGGCCCCCGACGAGGACGCCGCCCCGACGCAGGCCCAGGTGCTCGGGCTGCTCGACTCGGTCGTCGATGCCTCCGACATCCTGATCAACGCCGCCGGCTCGCTGCCCGGGGACCTGCACAAGCTGTGGCGGGCCCGCTCGGCCGACCAGTACCACGTGGAGTACGGATACTCCTGCATGGGCTACGAGATCCCCGCCGCGATCGGCACCGCGCTCGCCGCCCCCGGCCGCCCGGTGTGGGCGCTGGTCGGCGACGGGACGTACCTGATGAACCCGACCGAGATCGTCACGGCCGTGCAGGAGGGCATCCCGATCAGGGTGGTCATCCTCGACAACCACGGCTACGCCTCCATCGGCGGCCTCTCCGGGGCCGTGGGCGGGGAGGGCTTCGGGACGGCGTACCGCTTCCGGGCGGACGACGGCTCGTACACCGGCGCGCCCCTGCCGGTGGACCTCGCGGCCAACGCAGCCTCCCTCGGGATGGCCGTGATCCGCACCCGCACCATCGGTGACCTGCGGAAAGCCCTCGCCGAAGCGCGTGAGGCGGACCGTCCCACATGTGTCTACGCACAGACCCGAACACCCGACACTGTGTCGGGCCCGCCTCCGGCGCAGGCGTGGTGGGATGTTCCTGTGGCCGAGACCGCGACCCGTGCGTCCGCGAACGCGGCCCGCGAAGAGTACGACCGGCAAGCCGCGCAGCGACGTCGCCATCTGTGAAGGAGCAAGGCAATGAAGACCGTCAACCACTGGATCGGTGGCAAGACCGTCGAGGGCGCGTCGGGCAACTACGGCCCGGTCACCGACCCGGCCACCGGCGAGGTCACCACGCAGGTCGCGCTTGCGTCCGCCGAGGAGGTCGACGCGGCCGTACGGGTCGCCCAGGAGGCCTTCCAGACCTGGGGCCAGTCCTCGCTGGCCGCCCGCACCAAGGTGCTGTTCGCCTACCGCGCCCTGCTGGACGCCAACCGCGACGCCATCGCCGAGCTGATCACCGCCGAGCACGGCAAGGTCCACTCGGACGCGCTGGGCGAGGTCGCGCGCGGCCTGGAGATCGTCGAGCTGGCCTGCGGGATCACCACCCAGCTCAAGGGTGAGCTGTCGACGTCCGTCTCCAACCGGGTCGACGTCTCCTCGATCCGCCAGCCGCTCGGCGTGGTCGCGGGCATCACCCCGTTCAACTTCCCGGCGATGGTGCCGATGTGGATGTTCCCGCTGGCCGTGGCCTGCGGAAACACCTTCATCCTCAAGCCGAGCGAGAAGGACCCGTCGGCCTCCAACAAGCTGGCCGAGCTGGCGGCCGAGGCCGGCCTGCCGGCCGGTGTGCTCAACGTCGTCCACGGTGACAAGGTCGCCGTCGACGCGCTGCTCGCCCACCCGGGCATCGCGGCCGTCTCCTTCGTCGGCTCCACGCCGATCGCCCGCCACATCCACACCACCGCCTCCGCCAACGGCAAGCGGGTCCAGGCGCTGGGCGGCGCGAAGAACCACATGCTGGTGCTGCCGGACGCCGACCTGGACGCGGCCGCCGACGCGGCGGTCTCGGCCGCCTACGGCTCGGCGGGCGAGCGCTGCATGGCGATCTCGGCGGTCGTCGCGGTCGGCTCCATCGGCGACGAGCTGGTCGAGAAGATCCGCGAGCGCGCCGAGAAGATCAAGATCGGCCCGGGCAACGACCCGACCTCCGAGATGGGCCCGCTGATCACCGCCGCCCACCGCGACAAGGTCGCCTCGTACGTGAAGGGCGCGGCCGACCAGGGCGCCGACGTGGTCCTGGACGGTACGGGCTACACGGTCGGCGGCTTCGAGAACGGCCACTGGATCGGCCTCTCGCTGCTGGACAACGTCAAGACCGACTCCGACGCCTACCGCGACGAGATCTTCGGGCCGGTGCTGTGCGTGCTGCGTGCCGAGACCTACGAGGAGGGTGTGGCGCTCATCAACGCCTCGCCGTTCGGCAACGGCACCGCGATCTTCACGCGCGACGGCGGGGCGGCCCGGCGCTTCCAGCTGGAGATCGAGGCGGGCATGGTCGGCGTCAACGTGCCGATCCCGGTGCCGGTGGGCTACCACTCCTTCGGCGGCTGGAAGGACTCGCTCTTCGGCGACCACCACATCTACGGGAACGACGGCATCCACTTCTACACGCGCGGCAAGGTCGTCACGACCCGCTGGCCGGACCCGTCCGAGGCCCCGGCGGGCGTGGACCTGGGCTTCCCCCGCAACCACTGACCGCGTGGCACGGTAGGACCGGCTCGCCTTCCGCGCCCTCACGCGGGGGGCGAGCCCCCGGTGACGGCCGGATGCCGTCACCGGGGGACACCCTCGCCCGTCAGTGCGTTGCGGCCAAGTCCGGTGCGGGATCGGCCTGTTCCGCAGGGGACCGGCGGCGGGGCCGAAGTGCCCAGGCGGTGAGTGCGGCCCCCGCCAGGACCAGCAGTGCGCCGACGGCGGGCCACGGCACGGCGACGAACTCCGCCTCGGAGGCCGAGGTGAGGTCCGGATAGGCGCTCGCCCCGGCCGAGATCCGTACGGTGACCCAGTCCGACTGCGGTGCGTCCGCCCACGGTTCGGTCAGCTCGATCCGCTGGCCGGGCAGCAGCACCAGCTTCAGCTCGCGGGCCGGCCGGTCCAGCACCGTGCGGCCGAACAGCCCTTCGGCGGACACCGCCACCTTGGGCTCGACGACCACGTTGCCCCGGTTGACCAGCGTGTACGAGACCGTGGCGCGGGCCTCCTTGACCCACGGCAGCAGTGGCGCGGACCGGCTGACCTTCACGTTCTCCACGCTCAGCCCCGGCGTCACCGGCCCCGGCACCCGGAAGTACAGCCGCGAGCCGACCTGCCGCTTCACCCCGACCTGGACCTTGCCCTCCTGCCGGATGCCCTCCACGGCGGTGTTGAGGGCGACGATCCCGCCGACGTGGTCGCCGGGCGTCGCATCCTCGGGCACCTTCACCGTGAACGGGATGTCCTTGCGGCCCTTGGGCGGCACGGTCACCGTGGTCGCCGTCTCGGGCGGCAGCGCCATCCACGTGCCCACGTCCTTGGGCTTCCGGTCCACCGGCAGCAGCGCGAAGGCGCCCCCGGCCGGGGTGTTCACCGCGTCGGTGGCGAAGACCTGGAAGGTCAGTTCCTTGTCGGAGGAGTTCAGGATCGTCACGCTGTCGTGGACCGTGGTCCCGGCCGCGCCCTGGTGGAAGAAGTACGCGCGGTCCGTCATCGCGGCGCCCGCCGGGGGAGTCGGGAACACCCCCCAGGTGCCGTTGTCCGCGGCCCTCGCCGTCGCGGCGGGCAGGAGCAGGCCCGCGACCAGCAGCAGCAGCGCGAGGAGCGGACGGTACGAAGCAGGGACGCGGGTGCGCATGGGCGGTTCTCCAGTCGGCGCGGGGAGGCGGGGCGGGGGCGGAAGGCGAAGGGGTGGTGCGGCGCCGTGGCGCCGCACCACCCTGGGTGCACTGCTCCTGCCGGGTCAGGCGATCGAGAAGGTGACGACCGTCTGGTAGGTGTCGGCGAACATGAACGGCGGGAGCTGGATCATCCCGGCGCCGCCGACGGCGAACTCACCGCCGGTCAGCTCGTCCCCGCCGGCGGCCTGCGAGGCCACCTTCATCGGGGTCTCGGAGATCGCGCCGGGCGTGCCCGCGGTGCAGGTGCTCGGGCTGTCCGGGTTGGTCACGGTGCAGGACGGCTGGATGCCGATCTGCGCCTTCGCCATCGAGTGGCCGGTCGTCTGGTTCAGGAACGGCGTACGGGTCGCCGTCACGTCCCATCCGAGCGTGCCGCCGCGGAAGTCCTGGACGGTCGCGGCGTTGAACACGCCGACCACCGACTGGGCCTTGCCGTTGATGGTGACCGAGGGGAAGGCCACGGCCGGCTGGCCGTCCTTCGGGCCGAGCGCCAGCGGGCCGGGGAGGACCTCGATGTCGACCGGGTTCTTCACGCCCGCCTGGTCCTCGAGGTACACGAAGGACTTGTACGGGGTGACCGAGCCGTCGATCTTGAGGGCGTCGGCCTTCTTGGTGACGGTGATGTTGCAGGTGGCGGCGCCGCTCGCGTCCGCCGTACCGGTGCCGGTGTCACCGGTGGCCGCGCCCGCCAGGAGGGCGGAGCAGGTGACGGGCCCGGCCGCGAAGTTGGCGCCGCTGACGACGACGGCCGTGCCGGCCTTGCCGCTGTTGGGCGTCAGCTTGGTGGTGACCGGGTCCTTGGGCAGGGCCTCGACGGCGACCGAGCCGAGCGTGGCGCTCGGCCGGGGCGCCGGGGTGCAGGTCGTGGTGAACACCGAACCGCTGAGGTCGGCGTCCGTGACCGCCAGGTCGAGCTTGACGTCGACCGCGGTGCCCTCGGTACCGTCCGGGATCTTGATCGTTCCGGAGAAGGCCTTCGGGTCGAGCGGTGTGCCGGCGACGACGCTGACGGTCTCGGGCGGGCTGGTGACCACCTGGGTGGTCGTGCCCACCTTGAGGGTGATCTTGGTGGTGTTCACCGTCGTGACGGAGAAGCCGGGGATCAGCGGGCTCGCACCCGGGTCTATCGTGATCGGTACGACGTCGCCGGCCTTGGCCGTGCCGGGCACCGTGACCGTGTAGTTCTGGTTGCCCGAACCGTCCGGCTGCGGAGCCGGGGCGTCGCAGTTCTCGAAGACGGGGGTGGTCACGGTCGCCGCCTGGGCGGTGCCGGTCAGGCCCACCACGCCGCCCGTCAGCGCGAGGGACAGGGCGCCCGCCCCGGCCAGAATTCTTCGTCGGAACGTTGTACTCACTGGGTCGCGACTCCTTCGTCAGACGAACCCCTCCCCCCACCCGCTGTGTGGGGGAGGCCGAGCCGGTGCGGTGGCCGACATTGACGCGTCGCGGTGATGAGAAGTCAATGACTTGCTTTCGCCCGAAGCACACAGAAATTGATGTCCCATCAGGCCGGGGCTTCGGGGGTGCGGTGCGGGTGGGGTGGGTGGGGGGGCGGGCGGGGGCCGACCTGGGCGTACGGGCTCCCGCGGCCGCGGGCCCGGGGCCGCCCGTGCGGGGGCGCTGCGGCACGTCGCCGCGGCCCCAGCCCGTCAGCCCGCGGCCGCCGGGGCGCGCAGCAGCAGGTTGGCGGTGCCGGCCGGGACCCCGGTGAGGTGGTCCGGTACGGCGCCCCGCACCAGCGCGGCGGACACCTCGGCGGGGGTCTTGGCCGTACCGCCCGCGGCGAGGCCGTCCGCGAGGATCAGCGCGGCGACGCCGGCCGCGTGCGGGGCCGCCATGGAGGTGCCGGTGGCGCGGGCGAGGGCGGTGGTCGAGCCCTTCCAGGCCGAGGTCACGGACACGCCCGGCGCGACGAGGTCCACGCAGCGGCCGTAACTGGAGAACGGGGCCCACTGGTCCGCGGCGTCGGCCGCGCCGACCGTGACCGCCGCGGGGACGGCGGCGGGGGATCCGGTGCAGGCGTCGTCGGCGGAATTGCCGGCGGCGACGGTGAAGGTGATCCCGGCGGCGACGGCCCGCGTCACCGCCGCGTCCAGGGAGTAGCTCCGGGTGCCGCCCATGCTCATGTTGGCCACGGCGGGGGTGCCGGGGGCCTTGGCGGCGTCCTTCACCATCCACTCCAGGCCGCCCAGGATCGAGGTCAGGGCCGCGGACCCCTTGCAGTTGGCGACCTTGACGCCGACGAGGGAGACCCCCTTCGCGACCCCGTACGTCGCCCCGCCCAGGGTGCCGGCGACGTGCGTGCCGTGGCCGTTGCAGTCGCTGGCGCTCTCCAGGAACACCCCGTTGTAGCCGACCCGGGCCCGGCCCCCGAACTCCTGGTGGCCGGTGTTGATCCCGGTGTCCACGACGTACGCGGTGACGCCCTGCGCGGTGGTCGCGTACGAGTACGAGCCGTCGAGCGGGAGATCGCGCTGGTCGATCCGGTCCAGGGGCCAGGGCGCCGGGTTCTGCGCGTCGCTGATCCGGAACTCGGTGTCCGGCTCCACCGACGCCACCCGGGGGTCGGCGGCGAGCGCGGCGGCGCGGGCGGCGGTGGTGCGGACGGCGAAGCCGTTCAGGACGGTGTCGTAGACCGCCCCCACCCGGTCCCCGGCGCCGGCGGCCTCGGCGGCCAGGGCGCGGGTCGGGGCGCGGGAGGCGGTGTCCTTGAGGACCACGACGTAGGGGGCGGTGGCGCTTGCGGCGCGGTCGGCGGCGGTTGCGGGGTGCGGCGGCAGGGCGGTGACCGCCGCCAGCAGGGCGGCGGCCGGGAGCAGCGCGGTGAGTGCGGTCATGCGGCCGATGCTCGGCGAGGTGCGGGCCGGGCGCGCGGAGGGTGCGCCGACTGGGCGCACGACACGCCGCCGGACGGATGAGGCGGTACCCGGCGGATCACGGCCGCGCCGAGCGGCCGGACACCCCGACGGCGACGACCTCGGTCGCCTCCTTCGGGCGCAGCCGGCCGGGGCGGCTGCGGAACCGGAACCCCTAGCCGGCGAGGGGCCAGCCGCGCATGGCGAAGACGCCCTCGTCGCGGGAGCCGGCGGAGGCGTAGGTGGCGAGGGCGGCCTCGTTGTCGGTGTCGACTCCCACCCACATGCCGTAGCAGCCGCGCGCCTTGGCCTCGTCGGCTAGGGCCTCGGTCAGGGCGCGGCCGATGCCGCGGCGCCGGTAGCCCTCGTCGACGGACAGCTCGTACAGGCACATCTCGGTGCCCTTGTCGGGGTGGCTCATCTCGACCCCGGAGACCATGCCGGCGGGGATGTCGTCGACGTAGGCGATGAGCATCAGGTGTCCCGGCGCGGAGAGGAAGCGCTCGGACCAGTCGAGTCGGGCGGGGCCGTCGAAGAGCCCCTCCGCGGCCTGGAGTTCGGCGACGGTACGGGCGGGGCGGATGTCCATGGCGGTCACGATAATGGCCGCGCGACGAGCGGAGACCTTGATTTCCCCACGGCGTGGCGCACCGCCCCGGAGGCGGTGCGCAGGGCGCTCGGGCCGTCGTACGAGGCGCCGGCCGCCGGCGGGCGGGTGTACGAGGCGCCGGCCGCCGGCGGGCGGGCTGCCGGGGCCGGGCGGTGGGTCAGGTGCGGAGGGCGAGGGCTGCCGCGTAGGCCGGCGGGGACGGGAGGTCCGTCACCTGCCAGCCGGGGACGGGCGCCGGGTCGGGGCCCGAGCCGACGTACGGGTCGGCCAGGCCCAGGGCCAGGCCGGTTCCCGTGCCCTTGAAGTAGGCCTCCTTGCGCGCCCACAGGCGGGCCAGTGCCTCCGGCCGCTCCGCCACGGGCAGTGCGGAGAGCTCCGCGGTCTCCGCCGGATGCAGGCTGGGCAGGACGTCCACCACCGCCTCCGCACTCGGGGTCGCCTCCACGTCGATCCCGACGGGCACCCCCGCGAACGCGAGGTACGCCAGGTCGTCACTGTGCGAGAGCGAGAACTGCACCGCGCCTCCCGCCACCGCCGGCCGCCCGTGCGGGCCGTCGCAGCACGGGCAGTCCTCCCGGACCAGGACGACGTCCTGCGGGGCCAGCCCGAGGTAGCCGCCGAGCAGCACCCGCAGCCCGACGTGGGAGGCGAGGTAGCGGCGGCGGTCCTCGGCCCGCAGCAGCCGCCCGGCCCGGTCCCGCTCGCTCGCGTCCAGGATCGCCGTGGCCCCGTCGATGCGGTGGCCGCCGACCACGTCGAGGGTCGTGTCCAGGGACCACACCGTCACGGCCGTCCCCGTCGGGACCTCGCCGGTCCGCTGCGGGTCCTCGCCGAGTCGGTTCACGTACGTACTCACCCGACGAGGGTAGACCAGGCGTTCGAGGCGGCCCTGGTTAACCTCTTCGTCTCGCCGATCAGTTGATCAGTCGTTCAAGGGAGCTTCAGATGCGAAGTGCCGCCGTCACGCCGGAAGATGACCGGATCCGCTGGGTCGAGCTGCCGGGCGAGGAACCCGCCCGTGTGTACGTGCACGGGCTGGGATCGACCTCGCCCGCCTACTTCGCCGCGAGCGCCGTGCACCCGCTCCTCGCGGGCCGCCGCTCGCTGCTGGTCGACCTGCTGGGGCACGGGCACAGCGACCGGCCCGAGGGTTTCCCGTACACCCTCGAGGCGCACGCCGACACCCTGGCGGCCGCTCTGGATGCGGCCGGTGCGACCGGCGTGGAGCTGATCGCCCACAGCATGGGCGGCGCTGTGGCCATCGTGCTCGCCCACCGGCACCCCCGCCTGGTCTCCCGGCTGGTGCTGGTCGACGCCAACCTGGACCCGGTGCCGGTCGTCCCGCGCACCGCCGGCAGCAGCGGGATCGCCTCCTACACCGAGGAGGAGTTCCTGGCCGGCGGCTGGGCCGAGGTGCGCGACCGGGTCGGCGCGCACTGGTGGTCCACCATGCGCCTGGCGGACCGTACGGCCCTGCACCGCACCGCCGTACACCTGGCGGCCGGCACGACGCCGACCATGCGCGAGCTGCTGCTCGAGCTGAAGATCCCGCGCACCTACCTGCTGCCCGCGGCCGACGGGGCCCTCGCCGGGGCCGAGGCCCTGGAGGCCGCC
The DNA here is from genome assembly GCF_041200175.1 of Streptomyces sp. R33. Classification (NCBI taxonomy): domain Bacteria; kingdom Bacillati; phylum Actinomycetota; class Actinomycetes; order Kitasatosporales; family Streptomycetaceae; genus Streptomyces; species Streptomyces sp. R33. The sequence goes on from NZ_CP165727.1 coordinate 5,570,080, forward strand.
GGGGTGTCCGTGGTCCCCGTTCCGGACTGCGGGCACAACATCATGCTCGACAACCCGGAGGCGTTCGCCCGGGCCACCGCCGCCGCACTCGAACGCGAGAACTAGCCGCGGCTGCGTGCGTGGGGCGCCGCCGGGGAGCCGTCCTGCGTCTTCGCCCCCGGCGAAGGGGTCCCGTCGGTCCAGGCGTAGACCCGCTTGCCGCGCACCGCTACCTGGTACTGGTAGAAGTCCCGGCACTCGGGCCGCTCCTCGGACCGGGTGCCGTGCGGCCACCACTTGGCGCTCAGCTTCCGCCCGCCCTGGTCGTTCGGCGTGCCCGCGGCGCACTGCGGGCCGTCCAGCGGGGTCGCTCCGAGCGTGAAGCGGATCAGCCTGGCCTCGCCGGTGCTGTGCACGCGTATGCGTATGTCGGTGGCGTCCTTGGGCACCCAGGACGGCAGCGCGAAGGCCTTCCCGTCGCGGGTGGGCGCATCGGCGGCGGTCGCGAAGTGCTTGCTCTTCTCCTTGAAGACCTGGTCGTTGATGGAGTCGGTCAACGGGTTGGGCGGGAGGTTGGGCAGCGCGAAGGCGGCGGTGGCGACGACTCCCACGGTGGCGGCGGCGATGACGAGGGGACGGCGGTTCATGTGATCCAGTCTCGGCCCTGGCGCTCCCGTGCGCGTCCCTCCCCAGGACGAACCCGATGTCTGCCGGAAGTCTGATACCGCGTCCTACCTGAGAGCTGCCCCGGTCAGCCCGGGAGCCTTCACTGACCCCTCGTCATCGACACCGGCATCCCGACACCACGGCCCGGCGAGCGGCGTTATAGCGGCGTTAAGGGGCGGCGATAGGACGTGCCCCGAAGGTGGGACCCGACGCCGTACCGGGGGTTACCCCGGGCGGCCCCACCCCCGTCCCGGAGGAATGCCATGCGCCGTCGTCCCGCTCCTCTCCTCGCATCGGTGGCCATGGCCGCCGTACTCGTCGTCGCGACCCCCGCGTCGGCCGCCCCGGCCGACAAGCCGCAGGTCCTCGGTACGTGGACGCAGACCAGCGCCACCAGCTACAACGCCTGGGCCGCGGCGCGCGGCAACCAGGGCCAGTGGACGGCGTACGGCTTCGACTGGTCGACGGACTACTGCACGACCTCGCCCGACAACCCGTTCGGGTTCCCCTTCCAGATGTCGTGCGCCCGCCACGACTTCGGCTACCGCAACTACAAGGCCGCAGGTGCATTTCCGGCCAACAAGTCCCGCCTGGACGATGCCCTCTACGCGGACCTGAAGCGGGTCTGCTCGGCGTACTCGGGTGTGAAGAAGGGATCCTGCGACAGCACCGCGTGGACCTACTACCAGGCCGTCAAGGCCTTCGGCGTGTCCCCGCAGGACGTACCGCAGGACGTGCCCGCCGCCTGAGCCGTCCCGTGATCGACCCGGCTCTCCCTTGATCTCCGGTCCCGCCCGCACCCCCGTCGGGCGGGACCGGCCGAGGAAGTCACCACCGTGATCGTCATCGTCGAACACGGCCCCACCAAAGCGGTGTTCCCCACCCGACGGAACCGCGCACGCCGGACTGCGTCCAGGGCCGCTACGGCTGACCCACCCGCGCAACCCGCAGGTCGACGACGTAGTGCTCTCGAACCGTCCCCTCCGGGAACAGCCGGAACAGATGCTCCCTCTCCCCGCCCAGGAACTCATCGGTCCCGGGCCGTCCGATCAGAAAGAGGGAATGTGTCCCCAGCTTGGCGAGGTGGACATCGATGGGGACCCGGCGGGACCAGCGCAGCATCCGGGTGGTGAACTCCAAGCCGCCCTGTGACCGCGGACGTTCGTTGATGTACCAACCGGGACCGAAGCTCTCTTCGATCCGCGCCTGCTGGTCGGCGATCCACCCGACGCCGACGTCCGGGTCGTTCGACCAGACGGCCAGCGCCCCGCCGGGCCGCAGCACGCGCAGGGCTTCGGGCCCGGACCGGGCCGGGTCGGTCCAGTGCCAGGACTGTGCGTACGTAAGGAGGTCCAGGGACCCGGACACGAACGGCAGCCGATCCCCATCCCCCCGTACGAGCGGAATGTGCGGGTGACGTCGCCGAAACTCCGCGGCCATCCCCGCCCCCGGCTCGACGCCGACCACCCGAGCCCCGCGGCCGTACAACACCTCAGTCGCGATCCCGGTCCCAGCCCCGACATCGGCAACCCGCGCCCCGCCCAGCGCAACCCCGGAAAGCTCCTCCAGGGCATCGAACAGCCCGTCCGGATACGAGGGCCGGTGATCCCCGTACCGCCGGGCAGCCACCCCGAACGACCGCGCCCGCTCCACAGATCCGTCCGCCATCCGCCCACCCTCCCGCACCACCGCCCTCCCGCACCAGGGCGCACTGCAGCCATGGCCGGTCCCGTCTACTTCCGCAAGGTCTCCGAGGACCCGGGGACGGTCCGCTGCGCCTTCGGCCCCGACCCGGAAGGCATGCCCCGCACCCTGACGATGCACAAGGCCCCCGCACCTCGGCAGTGGACGACGACCGCCCCGACCACCTCGCCCTGAAGGCCTCTGAGTCAGGTGGCGTCCGAGCCAGTCTTCCGCACCCACGCCGCGGGAGGGGGCGGACCCCGCGCGGCGTTCGAAACCATCGCAGCAGTGGACTTTGACGCGCAGCGCTGGCGACGTTCGGGGCCAACCACCCCTCCAGTCCACGTGGAGGAGCTGAGCAACGGGCAGTTCGCCCCCGTGCCCGTCGTAGACCGTGTCGACGTCATCACTGGACGGCCCGAGCGCTGGCCCGACACATCGCTTGACCTGTGCGGGAGTTAGCCGGAGGCGCCGATGCGGGAGTCGGAGGTGAACCGCGTGGGCGGTCGGTTCCGTGAAGGCCGCCGTAAGGCTCACGCGCCGTGCTCCGATTCTTCGGAGCCTTCCTCAGTGTGGGTGCGTCAAGGATGCCGGTTGGGCAACCCACCAGGAGGGTAAAGATCCGCTTCGGCTCACGGCTCAGAGGCGTCTGCCGGCGCCTTCCCGTGCCGCTGAGCTCTCCAGGAAAAGGGGCTCGTCCCTGGAGCCGAAACACGCGTATCGCATGAAAGTTGCCTCTGTAGGCATGCGCTCACGTGCATCATGGTAGTTAGGTGGCAAGTGGAGGGGAGCGGAAGGTGCTTAACGATCATGGGTAACGATCAAAAGGTCGCTAGGCTGACCGTGACACGCCGTAAGCGGAGCTCGGCGCAGAAGAATTATCGTCGGGCGATCCTGGCCCTGATGGCTCTCGCTGTTATGGCACCCCCGTACGAGTCGCCTTCTATGGATCTCAAGATCATCACTTGGCTGCTCATCTCCCTGGTCGTCCTGATGTGTCTCTACTTCGTTTTTGCATCGGATGTGGTGCGAGGAATTCTCGCGAGCATTTTCAAAGAGCCTCGAAAAGACACTATTTTGACGATCGAGTGACGAGTCGGACGGAGGGGGAGCTTGAGTTCGGCGCAACAGCGGAGGAAAAAGAAACTTCCGCCGCAGAAATCTGTCAGCCGGCAGAATCGCAGCGGTAAGCCTTCGGTTGGCGGTGCCACCCATGTGGGCGCCGCTAGGGAGGTCGAAGAGATATATATTGCGTCGAAATTCAAAATGATCTTCCTCTCTGTTTTGTCCATAACCATGCTCTGCTTGGCTATGGATTTCGCGCTTGTGCTCTTCGGCCCGACGCCCAATGAATCCCTTCGGTCGTTTGAGGACAGTCTGATGTCAGGGTTCAAGATCGGCTTCGGGGCGATAGTGGGACTAATTGGCGGAAAAGCAAGTTCGAGTGCTTCCAAGGGATGAGTTTCCGACTCTACGGTCACGTTCGGGGAGATTCGGTGGGTAAGCGGCTCATCGGAGTGCCGCCGCTCCCATCGCGGGACTCGTAGGGTGCACCACATCGCTATCCGCCGCTGACTGGCAGGAATCTACGGAGTCCATCGATGTCGCCCGCCTGGTACCAATTTCGCCGGTCAGGCGAAGGGGGCAGGCAGGACGCCCTAAGAGGAACCGGAACTGTGGTTGGCATCCAAGACGCGAAGTCAAAACCGGACAGCCCAGTGAGCGAGAGTTGATCCGCGGAGTCGACTTCGATCCGCCCCTCGGGGTGTTCCTCCGATTCCTGCGAGCCAAGGCGGCGAACAGCGGTCTGCGCCTCAACGATCGGGCAACGGCTGGCAGTATTTGGGTTCGCCCCACACTGTCAGCGACTCAGAAGCAGAATCGGGAGATGTTCCCCGAGCAGCATCCGGGTTGGGTTGACCGCTGGACCGGTTACGTCGAGTCGGATGATGCACCCCTTAGCCCTTGGGGCGGCAGAGGCGAGGATCTAAGTCGTGCTGCGATCCAAGTCCAGTTCCAGCAGTTGGGGACGCCGAGTAGTGGCGGGTGTTCCTGCGGCATGCGCCTTCGGGGTATAGGTGACGATGACACCGTCCCCCGTGTTCATCATGCGGCTTGGGCCTTAGGTGTTCGCGTACCGAAGGGGTTTGACGGGTGGGGTGGGTGACCTGGCAGTTGTCACGACGCATTCACCCATTTCGTGGCGGAGGTTAGCCCACCGAGTGGCGCGTGTGCCGAAGGGAAGGCAACTACGACTGCGCCCCCGCATCATCTTGATTTTGGTAGCAGACGCCTATCGGCACCGTGGCGTTGGTGCCACGCTCATACGGGCACTCGCCACCGTCTTTGGATGCGAGGTCGCGGAAGTGTCCTGGTCGACTCCCGTAAGCGCCGCGGGCCGGCGTCTTACTCGCCGACTCTCGCCCGATGGTATTTCGGTCAGCTGAATGGCCTGGCAACGCTACTGACTGGACCCTCACACAGGCGGGCCACCTGGCCACGGGAACAGCCCAGTTCGGCGGTGGAGACGGTGGCAGTAGGCGAGCGAGGCCACCGTGCACTCGATGGTCCAGCGGTGGCGGCCCAGCCGCTGCGAGGGCGCGATGTCCTTGCGGGCGATGCGGTGCTCGATACCGCGTCCGCGTAACCGTCTCCGCAGGTGGGCGTCGTCGTAGCCTTTGTCCGTGTGGAGTCTTCCCGGCTTGCGCCGACGGCGGCCGTGGCGTGATCGGATGGATGGTATGCCGCGGACGAGGGCCTCGAGGGCCTGGCTGTCGTGCAGGTTCGCCCCTGCGATTCCGGCGGACGTGGGCGGACCGATCCGCTCCGTGGCCAAGTGAACCGGTCTCTGCTAGCCGACAGGGGAAGGAACGGAGGTGCTTGGCCAGGTCCGTCATCCGGCGAGCCTGGCGCTCGGCGCGCCAAGCGACGCTCACCCCGCATGAGTTCGACTCCCCGCTGGGGAGGGGTCTACGACCTCAGGAACACGTGTCTGACAAATTGGCTCAATGACGGACTGCCGCCCGCGCAGGTGGCGGAGCGGGCGGGCAACAGCGTGGCGGTACTGCTGGCCACCTATGCCCGCTGCATCGCGGGTCAGATGAGCGACCTCAAGCGCCGCATCGAGGCCGGGGGAGACCTTCCCGGGGGTCTGACCCGTGCTCCGGCAACGCCACCGCGTATCCGCCGTGGCCACCCGTAGAAACCCGGAATCAGCCGGACAAGGCCGGACTCCCTCGGAGGCGATCCGAGGGAGTCCGGCCTTCGCCGTGTTGCTACGCAAGATAGAGAAAGGTGCTCTGACCTGTACGAAAGCCCTCCCGGAGGGAGGGGTGGAGGTGGGACGTGGAGAGTGCCCCCGGCAGGACTCGAACCTGCGGCCAAGTGCTTAGAAGGCACCTGCTCTATCCACTGAGCTACGGGGGCCGGAAGGTGGCCGTGGTGGCCTGGAGCCCCGGGGTGGGGGTGGGACTGCCGTCCGGACCGGGTCAAGGATAGGGCTCCGGCCGCCTTGTCCCGGTTGCTTCACCCGCGTGCCACGATGTGGAGGTTCGGTGAAGCGGTCCCGATAATCGCAGGCAGGTGCGATTCTCGCACCGCTTTTGCGCCGCGGCGGGCCTGGTGTTGTGCACTCGTTATGCCTGCGCCCCACTCGTCCGCTGTGTCCAAAAGGTCCACTGGAGTCGCGGTCGGCGCGCAGAGGGCGTATAAGCTTCAAAAATGGCCCCAAATTGGGCATTCTTCGCATGTGGTGACCTTGGATGTTCGGCCTCAGCTGCTCGATGCCCTGTCCGCCCTGCGCGACCGGGTCGCGTCCGTGCGTCTGCCGCTGCCCCTGCCCGGCGCCCCGCGCGCCCGTCAGACCAGAGCCGAGCTGCTCGCGCAGCTCGACGACTACCTCGTACCCCGGCTGAAGGCGCCCGAGGCGCCGCTGCTCGCCGTCGTCGGCGGGTCAACCGGGGCCGGTAAGTCCACTCTCGTCAACTCCCTCGTGGGGCGCCAAGTGAGTGAAGCCGGCGTGCTCCGGCCCACGACACGCACCCCCGTACTCGTCTGCCATCCGGATGACCATCACTGGTTCGCCGGAATGCGGGTCCTGCCCGACCTGATGCGGGTCTGGGCCCCGCCCGGCGAGGACGACCCACTCCCCGCCCCCCACCGCGGCTCCCCCCGCGGATTCGGGAACACAGCCGCCACCCGCGAGCTGCGGATCGAGACCGTCGCCGGTCTGCCGCGCGGGCTCGCCCTCCTCGACGCCCCCGACATCGACTCCCTCGTCGTCGAGAACCGGACACTCGCCGCCGAGCTCATCTGCGCCGCCGACGTCTGGGTCATGGTCACCACCGCCTCGCGGTACGCCGACGCCGTGCCCTGGCACCTGCTGCGCACCGCCAAGCAGTACAAGGCCACCCTGATCATCGTCCTCGACCGGGTCCCGCACCAGGTGCTCACCGAGGTCTCGCGGCAGTACGGGGCCCTGCTCACCCGGGCCGGGCTGGGCGACGTACCGCGGTTCACGGTGCCCGAGCTGCCCGAATCGGCCGGCGGGGGCGGGCTGCTGCCGGCCAGCGCCGTCGCCCCGCTCTTCGCATGGCTCGCCCACCACGCCCAGGACCCCGCCGCCCGGCAGTACGCCGTCGGACGCACCGCGCTCGGCGCGCTGGACTCCCTCGGGCGCCGGATGCCGGAGCTGGCATCCGCCGTCGCCGCCCAGTACGCCGCCTCCGTACGGCTGACCTCGGCCGTGGAGGACGCGTACCGCAGGGAGGGCAAGCGGGTCCGCAACCGGCTCGACCAGGGCGCCGTACTGGCCGGGGACGCGCTGACCCGGTGGCGCGGCTACCCCCTCGACACCACCGCCGACGAACTGCTCGACTCGCTCGCCGAGTCGCTCGCCGCGCTGCTCCAGTGCGCGGTTGCCGCCGCCGACGAGCGGATCGCCCAGGCCTGGCGGCGCGAGCCGGCCGCCGGGGCGGTGCAGCTGCCCGGACCCGACCGGGAGGCGGCGGAACGTATCGGCTTGGCCGTACGGCGTTGGCGGCGCGTACTGGAGGAACTCGCCGAGGACGAGGTCGCCCGGCTCAACAAGCAGCCCGCGCCCGATCCCGACGGGGTCGCCGCCCTGCTCGTCGCGGCCCTCCTCGGCGGCAAGCGGGCCCGGCCCGCCGGGGAGAAGCTCGCCGAGCGGATCGGCGTACAGGCCGCCGTACGGCTGCGCGACCGGGGCGGCGAACTGGTCGCGCAGCACCTGGAGCAGGTGCTGCGCGCCGAACGGGACCGCCGGCTGGCCCCGCTGGAGGCGCTCGAAGTGACGCCGGAACCGCAGGCCGAGCTGATCGCCGCGCTGTCCCTACTGCAGAAGGAGAGGTGACGCGGTGACCGCCTTGACCGACCGCACCGACGACCGCTGGGACGACGGATTCATCGCACGCTCGCGCCGCCCCGGCGGGATCGACGTGGACCTCGACATCGACGAAGGGGACGAGGGCGACGACGCGCTCGTCCGTGCCGTCTCCGGCGCCGGCAGCGACGGGGGCAAGGCGCCCTCGCCGCCGCTCAGCCCCGAGGGACAGGCGCTGCGCACGCGCCTCGAGGCGCTGCGCCAGCTGGTCGGGCTCTCACGGACCCGGCTCGACGGAAAGACCCTCGCCGAGGCCGGCCGGGTGCTCGACGAGGCGGCCGCACGGCGCGGGCTGTCGCCGCAGCACACGGTCGTCGCGATCGCCGGAGCCACCGGAAGCGGCAAGTCCACGCTCTTCAATTCACTCGCCGGAGTGCAGATTTCCGAGACGGGGCTGCGCAGGCCGACGACCGCCGCGCCCATCGCGTGCAGCTGGTCGGACGGCGCGGCCGGGCTGCTCGACCGCCTGGAGATCCCGGGCAGGCTGCGCCGCCGGCCGCGCGAGACCTCGGAGAACGGGGCGCTGCGCGGGATGGTCCTCGTGGACCTGCCGGACCTGGACTCCGCGGTCGGCGCCCACCGCGACCACGTGGACCGGGTGCTCGCCCTCGTCGACGCCGTGGTGTGGGTGGTCGACCCGGAGAAGTACGCCGACGCGGTGCTGCACGAGCGGTACCTGCGGCCGCTGGCCGGGCACGCCGAGGTGACGTTCGTCGTGCTGAACCAGGTGGACCGGCTGCCCGGCGAGTCGGCGGACCTCGTACTGGACGACCTGCGGCGGCTGCTGGACGACGACGGCATCGCCCTCGGCGAGCACGACGAGCCCGGCGCCACCGTCCTCGGGCTGTCGGCGCTGACCGGCGAGGGCGTCGGGGAACTGCGCGACCTCCTCGCGCAGTTCACCCAGGAGAAGGGCGCCGCGACCCGGCGGATCTCCGCCGATGTCGACCGGGCCGCCATGCGCCTGCGCCCGCTGTACGTGGCCGACGGCCATCCGGGGCCGGAGATCGGGGAGGCGGCGCGCGCCGAGTTCGAGGACCGGCTCGCGGAGGCGGTCGGGGCGTACGCGGCCGGGCTGGCCGCCGAACGGGCCTGGCGGCGCAATGCCGGCAAGGCGTGCGGCACCCCGTGGCTGCGGCTGTGGCGGTGGTACGAGAGCCGGCGCGCCCCGCGCACGCTGGCCGGGCTGGCCGCCCTGGCGGTCATCGGCGGTCGCGGGCCCGCGACCGCGCAGACGCCGGTCGAGGAGGAGGTCACCGCGCGCCAGCGGGTGGAACAGGCCGTACGGACGGTCGCCGACGCGGCGGCCGACGGGCTGCCCGACGCCTGGGCGCAGGCGGTACGGGAGACCGCGGTGCGCGGCGCCGAACAGCTCCCGGAGTCGCTGGACGAGATCGCGGTCACGCTCGGGTCTGCGGTGACGGTGCCGAGCGCCAAGCCTCCGCGGCCGGCGTGGTGGCCTGCGGCGGTGCTGGCGCAGGCGGCGATGACGCTGCTGCAGATCTACGGCGGACTGTGGCTGGTCGGGCAGATCGCCGGGGTCCTGGAGCCGCGCCTGATGCCGCCGGTGCTGCTGATGGTGGCGGGCATCGTCGGTGGACCGCTGGTGGAGTGGACCTGCTCGATCGCCGCCCGGGGCCCGGCGCGGCGGTACGGGCAGGACGCGGAGCGGCGGCTGCGGCAGGCGGCGGCCGGCTGCGGGCGGGCCAGGGTGCTGGAGCCGGTGGCGGCGGAGCTTCTGCGCTACCGGGAGGTGCGCGAGCAGTACGCGACGGTGGCCGCAGGGGGGACGAAGTTGTCCACAACCCGCCAGTAGTCCACAGGCCGGAGCGGGAGTCGGGGGGCCGCGCCAGCATGGGTCGTACCTCGTGCGGATGGTCCGTGCGGGTTGTGCGGATGATCCGTGCAGGTCGTGCGGCCGGTCCGTGCAGATCGTGCGGACGGTCCGTGCGGGTACGGATGCGGGGGAGGGCTGCCGGGATGAACGACACCACGGTGACGCTGATCGGTCATGTGGCCACGCAGATCGACTACAAGGAGACGGTGAACGGGCCGTCGGCGCGGTTCAGGTTCGCCGTGACGCCACGGTACTTCGACCGGCGCAAGGACGCCTGGACGGACGGGACCACCAGCTTCTATACCGTGTGGGCGCGGCGCACGCTCGCCGTGAACCTGGCCGGTTCCGTCGCGGTGGGCGAGCCGCTGGTGGTGCACGGGCGGCTGCGCGTCCGGGAGGATCCGCCCGACGGGGAGGGCAACCGGTGGTTCTCGGCGGAGATCGACGCGACCGCCGTCGGCCACGACCTGAACCGGGGGACGGCGGCATTCCGCCGGGTCGTCAAGGCGGATCCGCCACTGATGGCCACTCAGAAGGCGGCGGTGGTCTGAGTGTTCGAGGCGGTTAGGATTCCCCGGTACTCACGGGCACCTGGGTCATTGGCCCGAAGGGGAAGACTGTGTCGATTGCCGTTCCCGCATCCTCCGCTCCTGATTCCGTTCCTTCTCCGCTGCCTGCTGCCGCTCCTGCTGTCGCTTCCGCCAGACCTGCCACGCCTGTTGCGGCGATGGCGGCTGTACGGGCTTCCGCGCGGCGGCCGTTGGCCGCGGCGCTGCTGGCCGCGGCCCTGGCCGCCGCCCCGGCGGCGCGGGCGGCCGCGGACTCCGGGACACCCGCCCCCCGGACACCGGAGGGCGCGAGCGCCGTGCTGGACGGGCTGAAGACGTACGGGCAGGCAGTCCTGCGCGGGAAGGACGGTTCGGTCCGGCAGATCCCGGCCGGGCTGTACGAGATGCGGGTCGACGGCGGCGGGATGCTCCAGACGTACGGAGTCGGCGTGGCGGGCAACGCCCAGCCGCAGGCCCGGTACACGGAGAGCGGCTGGAACGGCACCCTGCTCGCCGGGAACGGGGAGGCGGGCCGGATCCGCTGGGTCCTCGAGCACTCCTACCCGCAGCTGAACGATCTCGCCGGACTGGCCAAGGCGGCCGGGGCCGGGGCCCTGACCGCGGAGAGCGCGGCCGCCGGGACCCAGGTCGCGATCTGGCGGCTCGCGGACGGGGCGCAGGTGGAGGCCGCCGACCCGGCGGCGGAGAAGCTGGCCGACTACCTCCAGCGGTCTGCGGGCAAGCTCCCGGAGCCGCCGGCCTCGCTGGGGCTGGACCCGGAGCACGTGTCGGGTCCCGTGGGCACCCGCCTCGGGCCGGTGACCGTGCGGACCGGGGCCGAGAGCGTGACGGTCACCCCGGACGCGGCCGCCGTGGCCATGGGGGTGCGGGTGGTGGACGCCGAGGGGCGACCGCTCACCACCGCGGCCAACGGGAGCCGGCTGTACTTCGAGGTGCCGGCGGGCACCCCGGACGGCGCGGCCTCGGTCACCGTCCAGGGCTCCACGAAGGTGCCGGTCGGGCGGGTCTTCACCAGCGGGGTGCCGGCCCAGGCGCAGATCGTTGCGGGCTCCAGCGAGTCCGCGGCGGCGGCCACGGCGAACGCGGTCTGGCCGCAGCCCGTCGTGGCCGAGGCCGGCACGACCGGCGACGGGACGGCCGTGACGCAGGCCTCGGCCGCGGCTGCGGCGGCGGTTTCGTCGGAGTCCACCCCGGACGAGGAACGGCTCGCCACCAGCGGCAGCTCGGCCGCCACCCCGGTCATCGCCTCGCTGGCGGTGGGCCTGGTGGTCCTGGGCGGCCTGGTGGTCCTCCTGCTTCGCAAGCGCCCGCTGGACGAGGAGGACCAGGCGTAGGGCATCCCGACGACGGTGGGATCGGGTCCTGGGGGCGCGGCCGGTCGGCCGCGAGATGGCTCCGGCGCTCGGAGGGCCGTGGGGAGAGGCCCTGGGACGGCGGCGCGGGCCCGGGGGCAGTGGCGTCGGACCATGAGGTCGCGCCCGCGTCCCGGCGGCGGGGTGCCCCAGGTGGCGGCATGTCGCGCCCGAGGTGGGCTCCGGTTGGCATGGCGGCGGGATGCGTGGCGAGGGGGTCCCGGGGAGCGGCATGCCGGCCGCCGGAGGCGGTCCGGCGCGCGCAGGGGGTGCCCGGGGAGGGCCGGTTGGCGCAGGCGCTGGTTGCAGGAGCGGCGGTTCGGGTAAGCGCAGGCAATGGCTGATCAGGAGCTGACCTGGCGGGGCGCCGCCGCGCGGTGGGACCGGATGCTGTTCGACGGGGTGGCCCGCAGACACTGGCCCGCGGGCGACCGGGTGCTGCCGAGACTCGGGCGGGCCGCGAACCACGGGGTGCTGTGGGGCGGGGCCGCCGCGGCGATCGCGGTCCTCGGCTCGACCGGGGCCCGTAAGGCGGCGCTGCGCGGAGCCGCCTCGCTGGCGCTGGCTTCGGCGACCGTCAACACCATCGGCAAATGGTCCGTACGCCGGCCGCGGCCGCTGCTGGAGGGGGTACCCGAGGTGCGGCGGCTGTTGACGCAGCCGACGACGACCTCGTTCCCGTCCGGGCACTCGGCGTCCGCGTTCGCCTTCACCACAGGGCTGGCTCTGGAGGCGCCCGGCTGGGGCGCCCTGCTGGCCCCCCTGGCCGTGTCGGTGGCGTTCTCCCGCGTGTACACGGGGGTCCACTACCCGTCCGACGTGGTCGCGGGGGCAGCGCTGGGCGTGGCCGCGGGCCTGGCCGTACGCCGCATCGCGCGCGGCGTCGAGGAGGCGCGGGTCGTGCCGGGCGACGAGCGGACGGCCGCCGAGGCGCCCGCGCTGCCGGACGGGGCCGGGCTCACGGTGGTGGTCAACACCGGTTCGGGCACGGCCGCCGCCGCGGGCCTCGACATCCTGCGCACCCGGCTGCCCAAGGCCGAGGTGGTCGAGTGCCAGGGCCCTGAGCTGCCCGCGGAACTGGCGGCGGCAGCCGCCCGCGCCACCGTGCTCGGGGTCTGCGGCGGCGACGGCACGATCAACGCGGCCGCCACCGCCGCGCTGCGGGCCGGAGTGCCGCTCGCCGTGTTCCCCGGCGGCACGCTCAACCACTTCGCCCTGGACCTCGGCCTCGCCGGAGCCGAGGACACCTGCCGCGCCGTCGCCGCCGGCCAGGCGGTCCACGCCGCGGTGGGCCGCTTCACCCCGGGCCCCGACCCCGAGGACGGCCGCTCCGGGTACTTCCTGAACACCTTCAGCATCGGCGCCTACCCGGAGCTGCTGCGCCACCGCCTGCGCTGGGGGCCCCGGATCGGCGGCGGCCCGGCCGCCCTCCTGGCCGCCTGGAAGGTGCTGCGTGCGGAGCGCCCCGTACGGCTCCGGCTGGCCGGCCGGCCCCGGAGCGTCTGGCTGCTCTTCGCGGGCAACGGCACTTACCACGGCACCGGCCCGGCCCCCCGCCGCCGCGACGGCCTCGGCGAGGGCCTGCTCGACGTCCGCCTCGTGCACGGCGGCGGCCGCCCCGGCCCGCGCCTGTTCGCCGCCGCGCTCACGGGCCCGCTGAGCCGGTCCCCCGTCCACACGGCCACCCGCCTGCGCAGCCTGCGCGTCGCGGAGATCCCCGCCGGTACCCCGCTGGCGTACGACGGCGAGTACGCGCACGCCCCCGCCGCGCTCGTCCTCGACACCCTCCCGAACGCCCTGACGGTCTACCGCCCCCGGTGAACGGTCCCCGTGCCCTCCCTTGACCGCGCTCACGCCCCTTAGGAGCGTGACGACGATCTACGGGCTCGACGGCCGCCGGGTCGGGGGGCTCGAGGACTTCTGGACGGTGGTCGGCGAAGCCGTCCACGGGACCGGGGGCTATTTCGGGCGGAACCTCGACTCCCTCCACGACTGCCTCCGGGGCGGCTTCGGAACCCCCGACGACGGTGACTTCGCGATCGAGTGGCGCGACCACGAGGCGGCCCGGCGGGCGCTCGGCCACCCCGAGACCGTGCGCTACCTCGAAGGGGTGCTCACGCGCTGTCACCCGACGAACCGCGAGCGCGTCGCAGACGAGCTGGCACGGGCGCGCGCGGGCCGCGGCCCCACGCTGTTTCGACTTCCTGACGGAGATCTTCGAGGGGCAGGTCCGGGCGCCCTCCGCCTCCGCTGACCTGCCCGAAGGCCCTCCGCAGGGCCGCCCCCGCCGGGGTGCCCGGAGCCATACGGGTTTCCCCCAGGGGGGATGGACGTACGGCAAGGTGGGGCGTTACTGGCCATCGGACGACGAAAACCGCCCCCCACCTGCGACGGAACCGCGAGCCGGGGGCCGTCTCATGCCGCCTGGGCCGTCTGTGGGCCGTCGAGCGCCTCACCGGGCCGCTTCGGCACGCTGTTGACCGCCTTCCGGGTCCGCCTCTCGCCGCTCGGTCCGTCCAGTTACGTTCACCGCTCTTAGGGAGCCACGTACATACGGAGCCGTGCTCGCCCTGTACCAGGTTGTTCCGTGCCGGCGCGCCCCTGTTCCTCGGAGTCTGCCGTCGCCTCACTCCGTTCGGAGCTGTCAGATCGGGCAGGCGCTGTTCCGCCGCGGGCGATGCCTGAGGCGGTGGTGTCGTCGTAACCGGACTGGGGCGCGCTGGTGTCGACGTCTTCTTTGCCACTGCGGGCGATGCCTGAGGCGGTGGTGTCGTCGTAACCGGACTGGGGCGCGCTGGTGTCGACGTCCTCTTTGCCGCCGCGGGCGATGCCTGAGGCGGTGGTGTTGTCGTAACCGGACTGGGGCGCGCTGGTGTCGACGTCCTCTTTGCCACTGCGGGCGATGCCCGAGGCGGTCGTGTCGTCGTAGCGGAGCGAGGCCTCTGCAGTGGAGGCGTCCGTGACGGCCCGGGAGTCAGCAGCGCGGGTCCGTCCGCCCTGGCCGGGCTGGCTGGCCTGCTGCCCGCCGTCCTCCCATTTGATGCCGTAGTGCTCGTAGAGGCGGTGTTCCTCGTCGGCTGAGAGGGCGCCCCCGGCGTCGACGTCGGCGTTGGGGGCCTCTTTGACCGTGTCCTTGGCGTAGGGAACCTCGAGGTGCTCCTCGACCATGGTGGCCTCGCGGAGGGGAACGAAAGATTCCCTGGCGCCGAACAGACCCGTCTTGACGCTGACCCATTCGGGCTGGCCGGTGACAGCATCGAGGAAGACATGTTTGGCATCGCCGATCTTGTTTCCATCGGCGTCATGGACCGAGTGGTCCAACACGGTGGCAATCTGTACCTGAGTGATCATCTCGGTGCCTCCTGCCCACGCGGTCAGCGTCTCGCCTAAGCGGGAGGAATCGCGCGGAAGCACGCTTGAAGGACCTTCCTTCCCATATTGGTCGGGTTTCCGGAGTCCCGCTACCGCCCGCGCTTTCCGCCCCACGCAGGCATCCCCGGCCGACGGGGAGCGACGGGAACAGGATCCGTTCCGGGCCGTCCGTGGGCCCTCGAAGGGCCTCCAGCAGCTACCGACGAACGCCCAACGGTGACCAAAGGGTGAGACCCGCCCCAGGGTCCCAGGTCGGGGGCGCTGACCGTACGCGTAAAACCGCCTCCCACCCGCGGCGGAACCGCGAGCAGGGGGCGTCTCATGCCGCTTGGGTCGTCTCTGGGCCGTCAGACGCGGTACCGGGTCCCTTGAGGACCGTGAGGACCTTGCGAGCCGTGCACCGGCACTCGCGGACCGTGCCCGCGCGACCGACGACCCGATGGAGATCCATCGACTCTCGCAGGAGGGCGGCGCGGCCCTGCTAGCCGAAGTGGAGGCAGCGCTGAGCGCGCGTGCGTGAGTACCTCGCGATCAAGGCATCGGAGGAACGGTCGATGCAGTGGTCGGGCGTCCGGTCCTTCGGCCCGACCTCATGAAGCCCGTTCCGTACCCGTTGCTCGCCGTCGCCGGGACTTTGGGCATCGAGCCTGCCGCCCTGGTGCTCATCGGCGACTCGACCACGGACGTCGAGGCGGCCCGGGCCGCAGGCGTCCGAAGCATCGGCTTCGCGAGACAAGCCTCGGAAGCTGGCCACCCCTGCCGATGCCGGCGCGGACGTCGTCGTGGTCGGCATGGATTCCGTTGCGGACGCGCTCGCTTCGGCGGGCGTCGTGCAGCGGCGGGCATAGCCCCCACCTGCACAAAGGCGGACCGTGCGGTCCGAGGCTGGGCCGTCCCTGGGCCGTCAGAGGTGGTCCAAGGACAGCCGCCGACGGCCAACGACGACCAGGATCGTGCGGGGCCCTGACTCTGGACCCCAGGTCAGGGCCCCCGGACCATACGCGTTTCCCCCGAGGTATGGACGCCTGGCAAGATGGGGTGTATCTGCCCACCCATCGATCTGCCGGACGGTTTCTCTTGGCTGAGTTCATCTACACCATGCGCAAGACGCGCAAGGCGCACGGCGACAAGGTGATTCTTGATGACGTCTCCTTGAACTTCCTGCCCGGCGCGAAGATCGGTGTGGTCGGCCCGAACGGTGCCGGTAAGTCCACCGTTCTGAAGATCATGGCTGGCCTGGAGCAGCCGTCCAACGGTGACGCGTTCCTGTCGCCCGGCTTCTCCGTCGGCATCCTCATGCAGGAGCCCAAGCTCGACGAGTCGAAGACGGTCCTGGAGAACGTCCAGGACGGCGCCGCCGACATCATGAAGAAGCTCAAGCGCTTCAACGAGGTCGCCGAGCTCATGGCGACCGACTACACCGACGCCCTCATGGACGAGATGGGCAAGCTCCAGGAGGACCTGGACCACGCCAACGCGTGGGACCTGGACGCCCAGCTCGAGCAGGCCATGGACGCCCTGGGCTGCCCGCCCGGCGACTGGCCGGTCACCACCCTCTCCGGTGGCGAGAAGCGCCGCGTGGCGCTCTGCAAGCTGCTGATCGAGGCCCCGGACCTGCTCCTCCTCGACGAGCCCACCAACCACCTCGACGCCGAGTCGGTGAACTGGCTGGAGCAGCACCTCTCCAAGTACGCGGGTGCCGTCGTCGCCGTCACCCACGACCGCTACTTCCTGAACAACGTCGCCGAGTGGATCCTCGAACTCGACCGCGGCCGCGCGCACCCCTACGAGGGCAACTACTCCACCTACCTGGAGAAGAAGGCCGCCCGCCTCAAGGTCGAGGGCCGCAAGGACGAGAAGCGCCAGAAGCGCCTCAAGGAAGAGCTGGAGTGGGTCCGCTCCAACGCCAAGGGCCGCCAGACCAAGTCCAAGGCCCGTCTCGCCCGCTACGAGGAGATGGCGGCCGAGGCGGACAAGATGCGGAAGCTGGACTTCGAGGAGATCCAGATCCCGCCGGGCCCGCGTCTGGGCTCGATCGTGGTCGAGGTCAACAACCTCTCCAAGGCGTTCGGCGACAAGGTCCTCATCGACGACCTGTCGTTCACGCTGCCGCGCAACGGCATCGTCGGCATCATCGGCCCGAACGGCGCCGGCAAGACCACGCTCTTCAAGATGATCCAGGGCCTGGAGGCGCCGGACTCCGGCTCCGTCAAGGTCGGCGACACCGTCAAGATCAGCTACGTCGACCAGTCCCGCGCCAACATCGACCCCAAGAAGACCCTCTGGGCGGTCGTGTCGGACGAGCTGGACTACATCAACGTCGGCCAGGTCGAGATGCCGTCCCGCGCGTACGTCAGCGCCTTCGGCTTCAAGGGCCCGGACCAGCAGAAGCCGGCCGGCGTCCTGTCCGGTGGTGAGCGCAACCGCCTCAACCTGGCGCTGACCCTCAAGGAGGGCGGCAACCTGCTGCTCCTCGACGAGCCCACCAACGACCTCGACGTCGAGACCCTGTCCTCGCTCGAGAACGCGCTGCTGGAGTTCCCCGGTGCGGCCGTGGTCATCTCCCACGACCGCTGGTTCCTCGACCGAGTCGCCACCCACATCCTGGCGTACGAGGGCGAGTCCAAGTGGTACTGGTTCGAGGGCAACTTCGAGTCGTACGAGAAGAACAAGATCGAGCGCCTCGGCCCGGACGCGGCCCGTCCGCACCGTGCCACCTACAAGAAGCTCACTCGAGGCTGAGGCTGACGAAGCAATGGCCAGACATCTCTACCGGTGCCCTTTGCGCTGGTCGGACATGGATGCCTTCGGGCACGTCAACAACGTCGTCTTCATCCGCTATCTGGAGGAGGCGCGGATCGACTTCATGTTCCGGCTGGCGCCCGGGGAGGGCAGTGACTCCTTCACGGGCGGCTCCGTCGTGGCCCGCCACGAGATCGACTACAAGCTGCCCCTCGTGCACCGTCACGAGCCGGTCCTCATCGAGTCCTGGGTGACCCGGATCGGCGCCGCGTCCCTGACCATCGGCTACGAGGTCAAGGACGAGGCGACCGAGGACGCACCCGAGACGGTGTACGTGCGCGCCGAGACGGTGGTCGTGCCGTACAACCTCGCCGAGGGGCGGCCGCGCCGCATCACGGCCGAAGAGAGGCACTTCCTCGAGAAGTACCTGGACGAGCCGGCCACGCCGGCCGGAAAGTCCAAGGTCAAGGCCAAGGCTGCCGAAGGGCGCCTGGCGGCATGACCGAGCAGCTGCGCTTCGCCGATTCCGGGGAGGCGGCGGACCTCGCCGCCTTCCTGGGCCGGCTGGTGCACTACGACCGCGCCGCCGCGGTCCGCCTGCAGGCGCAGGCGGGCGGCGGCGCGCTCGCCGTCTTCGGACGGCCGGCTTCCTTCGAGGTGCTGGCCATCCGCACGGTGCGGCTCGCCGTGCCCGTCTCCGGGCCGCTGGACGTGACGGTGTCCGCCGGCGAGCTGCTGGAATCCGTCGACGAGGCCACCGCGAGCGCCGCCGCTCCCGGGCCGGTCACCGGCCCGCCGTGGACCGGGGTGCTCCCGCCCCGCGGCGGCTGGCGGCAGCTGTCCGGGCTGCCCGGTCCCGAGGAGATCCGGGCCGCCGTGGCGGCCTCGGTCGCCGAGTTCCGGGCCCGTGACGAGGCCCTGCCCCCGCAGCACCGGACCCGGTCCGAGCGGGACCGCATCGGCCGTGAGATCTGGTCCCGGACGCTGGGTGACACCGAGCTCCCGCTGCGCGCCGTGCATGCCGCGCAGTCCCTGGGCTTCCTGCGGCCGATCCGGTCGGCCGTGGCCAGCGGTGCTCCCGCACCCGGCGCCCCCGAGCCGGTGGCCCTGCTCGCCTCGGGCGGCTGGCTCCGGCTGCGCACCCCGTACGGCTCGATCGCGATGCGCCGCCCCGGCGGCAACGGCGGCCTGGGCGCCCTCCAGGTCAGGCCGGTCTAGCCTCCGGTCGCGCCCTCCGCTCGGGGTTCCGCGTACGGGCGCCCGTACGGGCCCTCCTGCGGATCAGCCCGCGGTGTTGATCATCGATGCGGCGGCGTACGTCAGGTACCGCCACAGCTGCGCCTCGTGCTCCGGCGCCAGGCCCAGCTCGTCCACCGCCACGCGCATGTGCCCCAGCCAGGCGTCGTGTGCCGCGGCGTCCACCTGGAACGGTGCGTGCCGCATCCGCAGGCGCGGGTGGCCGCGGTTCTCGCTGTACGTGTTCGGGCCGCCCCAGTACTGCATCAGGAACAGGGCGAACCGCTCCTCGGCGGGGCCGAGGTCCCCCTCCGGGTACATCGGGCGCAGCAGCGGGTCCTCCGCGACCCCCTGGTAGAAGCGCCGCACCAGGCGGCGGAACGTCTCCTCGCCGCCCACCTGCTCGTAAAACGTCTGCTCCTGAAGCGTGCCCCGCGGAATCTCATTCACCCGACCATCGTCTCAGACGCCCGGACGGAGGACCGAGGACTTAGGACCACAGGCACCCGCGACCACCGGCCCAGGCACCCGCGACCACCGGCACCGGCACCGGCACCCGCGACCACCGGCAGCCGCGACGGCCCGGCTCCCACGGCCACCGCTCGCCTCCCGGGCCCGGCCGCAGGACAGTGGAGCCATGGGTGCACACTCCGCACACTCCGCGCGCTCCGCGCATCCCGCGCCGGCCGCGCCGGCCGAGACCCGGGACCTGCGGGACGCCGCCCACGCCGCGCAGGTGCGGGAGCTGACCGCCGCCGGAGTGCTGCAGGATCCCGCCTGGCGCTCGGCCTTCGCGGCGGTGCCCCGGCACGTCTTCGTCCCGTGGTTCTTCACCGGCCGCGGCGCCGGCCACGAGCGGCTGTGGGGCGAGGACCCGGACCCGGCCCACCGCGCCCGCTGGCTGCGCGGGGTCTACACGGACGGCCCGCTCGCCACCCGGCTGCGCGACGGCGAACTGGTCTCCTCCAGCAGCCAGCCGTCCCTGATGGCGAAGATGCTGCAATCGCTGGACGTCCGCGACGGGGACGACGTGCTGGAGATCGGCGCCGGCACCGGCTACAACGCCGCGCTGCTCTGCCACCGGCTCGGTGACGAGCACGTCACCACGGTGGACCTGGACGAGGAGATCACCGAGTCCGCGCGGGCGCACCTGGCCCTGCTCGGCTACCGGCCGACCGTGGTCACCGGGGACGGGGCGCGCGGCTGCCCCTCCCGGGCCCCGTTCGACCGGATCCTGGTGACCTGCACGCTGCCCCTGATCCCGGAAGCCTGGCTCGGCCAGTGCCGGCCCGGGGCGCGGATCCTGGCCCCGCTGTCGACCGGGCTGATCGCGCTCACGGTCCGGGACGCCGGCTTCGCGGAGGGCCACTTCCTGCACACCCCGGCGTACTTCGTCCCGCTGCGCGGGGCCACGGCCTCGCCGACCGCGCCCGGGCTGCCGTACGGGCTCCCGTACGAGCTGGTGGAGAACGACCGGTTCCAGTTCATGCTCGTACTGACGGCGGGCGCGCTGCACCCGCGCGAGGCCCTGGACCTGTGGCGCGGCGAGGGCAGGCCGGGCCGTGAGCGGTTCGGGGTGACGGTCAGCGCGGAGGGTCAGTGGTCCTGGCTCGACGACCCCCAGGGCCCGTACGTATGGCCCCTGGGGGAGTAGCCCGTCAGCCGGGGATCACCCCCGGCGGATGGTGATGGTGGTCCAGGCGCCCACGTGGACCCGGTCGCCGTCGGTGAGGGGCACCGGGACGTAGGGCTGGATCGGCTCCTCGCCGCCGTTGATGGTCGTGCCGTTGGTGGAGTTCTGGTCCACCACCGCCCAGCTGAGGTCGGGCTGCTGGACGAGCACCGCGTGCTGGTGGGAGACGCCCGGGTCCTCCGGGGGCACCGACAGGTCGATGTCCGGGGACTCGCCCGTCGAGGCGCGGCGGCGGCCGATGGTGATCTGGCCGCCGGAGAGCGGAAGATGCTGCTCCGGTGAGTACGCGGGCAGGTTGAGCCCGGCGGCCTCGGGGCCGCTGCGCTGCATCATCGCCATGAAGTACGAGCGGTCCGGGCCGATCGTCGCGCTCCAGGCCCCGGTGCTCTGCGGCGGGAACGCCTGCGGGGGCTGGGGCTGGTGCTGCTGCTGAGGCTGGTGGGCCTGCTGGTACTCGTGCTGCTGGGGGTACTCCGGCTGCCGGTACTCCTGCTGCGGGGGCTGCTGCCGGTACTGCTGCTGGGGCTGGGCCTGGTGCTGCTCGTGTGCCGGGGGCGGCAGCAGCCAGTCGTCCTCGCGCTGCAGCGGCTCCGCCGGCCGGTTGACCCGGGACGGCCGGGAGCCCTGGTACTCGAAGTGGTCCTGGGAGAACTGCGCCGGGGCAGGGGCCGGCGGCGCGGGCGGCGGAGGCGGCGGGGTCGCCCCGGCGCCGGTCGCGCCGCCGGCACCCGCGTCCGTGCCCAGCGGCGCGTACGAGGTCGCCGAGCGGGTCAGGAAGTTGTACCGGCACTCCTCGCAGAACGGGGCCATGGCCTCGCGCGGGGTCCGGCACTGCGGGCAGAGCTCCGCCTGGGCGGTCGGCTCACCGGCGGTGGGAGGGTAGCCGTAGCCGTAGGAGGGCGCCGCGGGCGCACCCGTGGCGGCAGCCATGCGGTGGCCGCAGACCTCGCACCAGTCGTCGGAGGCGGACTGGTGCCCGTTCGGGCAGGTCGGCATGGCGGCTCTTCCCCCTTCAGCCTGCGTCATCGCGTCAGGTCTTCTCAGGTCTCTCAGGTCTTCTTCACTCGGACGGTCTGGATCGAACGCGTTTCGAGGGTCATCTCGTCGGCATCCGCGACCTTCGCCTTCAGCCGCACAGTACCCGCCGCGGCATCGACGACATCCACCACCTTCGCGAGCAGTTTGGCCGTGTCTGCGTTTCCGGAGGCACTGGCCAGCTGCACGGCACGGCCGAGCTTGGCCGTGGCGCCGTCGACATCGCCCAGTTTGCGCGCTTTCAGGCCCTGTTGGATAGCCTGCGCGAGCTCCGCCTGCCCCGTGTAGTGGGCGACCTGCGGGTTGATGGCGGTGGAGGCGGCCAGATCGTCCGTCCACACCGCCCGGACCAGCCCCTGGGCGAGCGTGGCCGGCGGTTCGCCCGGCGCGCCGGGGAGGAGGAGCGTGGCCCGGGCGGCCAGCATCTCCTGCCCGACGGACGCGGCCGGAACCCGGACGCACACGTGGTACTCGCGGGACTCGTCGCCCCACGACCCGGTCGGGTAGTCGCCGGCGCGCGGTCCCGCGTCGGTGCGGCGGTCGCTGAGGTCCTGGACGGTGGGCGCGACCTGCTTGACGTACTGGATCTCCACGCCGACCGGGGTCCACAGGCGCAGTGCGACGTCCGCGACCTCCTTGCCCATGACGTTCTCCATCATGCGCGTGAAGTCCTCGGTGAGGTGCGCCGGATCGGCCACGATGTCGGCCGAGCCGAGCAGGGCGCTCGCGATGCCGGTGACCTCCTTGACCTCCCAGTCGGTCCCCACCCCGCGGGCGTCGCAGGTGAAGCGGCCCGCGCAGGCGTCGAGAGTGGCGCGGAGCACGGCCGGGTCCTCGTGCTCGTTGCGGCCGTCGGTGAGCAGGATGCCGTGCCGTATGGCGGCCGAGGACTGGCGCAGCAGGCCGTCGGCCAGGCGCAGCCAGGTGCCGATGGCGGTGCCGCCGCCGGAACTCAGCGACCGCAGGGCCTCCTTGGCCTGGGCACGGGTGGCCGGGTCGGCGACGGCGAGGTGGCCCTGGCCGGGGTAGACCTCCTTGGCCACGTGCGTCCCGGCGATGACGGCGAACGCGGTGCCGTCGCGCAGGGTGTCGATGGCTGCGGCGGTGGCCTCGCGGGCGCCGCGCATCTTGTCCGGCGGGTACTCCATGGACCCCGAGCAGTCCACCATGATCACCACGGCGGCCGAGCCGTGGGCGGCCGCCGCCCGGGTGGCGGTGGCGCCGCCGGTGGACGTGACCGTGACGATGGCGTGGACGTCCCGCCCGCCCTCGGGGAGGAACTCGTTCTGGTACACCTCCACGCTGAAGCGCGGGGCGCTCGGCTTGGCGAAGTTCGCCATCGGTTGGACTCCTAGGAGAGGGACGGGGGACGGGGCGCGTGGATCAGCCCTGAGGGCGCACTTCCGCTTCCGCTTGCGGCTGCTGCGGCCTCGACGCGGCTGCCGCCGGCTCTGCTGCTCCCGGCCCGGCCGGCGCGGCGAACGGGACGACGGCGACCGTGACGTTGTCGTGGCCGCCCCCGTCGAGGGCGTGCCCGACCAGGACCTGTGCACTGTGCAGGGGGCGGGCGGCGGCGTCCGCGGGCAGGACCTGGGCCATGTCCTGGGCGGACTCCGCGTAGTTCCACAGCCCGTCGGTGCAGACGACCACGACGCCCGCGTGGTCCGGCTTGAAGGTGGCGGTGTGCGGCTCCAGGTCGTACGCGTCGGCCCCGAGCCAGCCGGTGATGGCGTGGGCGCGGACGTCGGCGTAGGCCTCGGCCTCGCCCATCAGCCCGGCCGCGACCATCTGTGCCGCCCAGGAGTCGTCCTCGGTGAGGCGGCGCGGCAGGGCGTCGCGGTCGTCGGGGACCCAGTACGCGCGGCTGTCGCCGACCCAGCCGATGGTCAGCAGGCCGCCGCTGACGACGGCGCCGACCAGGGTGCACGCGGGGGCGTTCTGCGCGCCGGGGACCTCCGGGGCCAGGGCGTTCACGGCGGAGGCCGCGGCCAGGATGGCGTCGTGCATGGCCTCCTGCGGGTGGGCGCCGCGCGGGAGGGCTTCGAGCAGGGCCTCGTTGGCGGCGCCGGCCGCGGCGGCCGATGCCTCGTCGGGGCGGCTGGCGGAGGAGACGCCGTCGCAGACGATGGCCACGGTGGCGGCCGAGCCGTCGGGCAGGGCGGTGGCCGCGACCGCGAAGGAGTCCTCGTTGCGGTGGTGGCGCAGCCCCCGGTCGCTGACGGCGGCGACGCTGCCGAGCTCTTCCTCGAGGTGGTCCCGCTCCCGGGGCTGCGCGTGCCCGCAGTGCTCGCAGTACCCGTCGGTGTCGACCCGCCCTGCCCGGCAGGCCACGCAGGTCTTCCCGCCGTCGGCGGCCGCGGGACCACTGCCCTGCGGACTGCCGGAGGCGTACGGGTCCTCGTGCCCGGGGCCGGCGGCGCCGTACGCGGCCTCGGCCGCGCCCCAGGGGGTCCCCTCGGCAGGGGTGGGGCTGCTGCCGGGCCGGTCGTGGCGGATCTCGCCCCCGGCCGCCGGATCGGGCACGCCGCCGTGCGCCGGCACGGGCGCCCCGTACGAGGGCCCCTGCGGCGGTACGGGCGCGGCCTCGGCCACGGGCGCGGCGGCCGGCGGGGCGACGGGCTCCGCGACCGGGCGCGCGGCGGCGGCCGGGTCGGGGGCCGGCCGTGCGGCCGCCTCCGCGCCGGGCTCGGCGGCCGGATCCGCCGATGCGGACCAGCCGGCGGAGTCGCCGACCAGCGTGGGCGCCGCACCGGCCGCGACACTGCCCCACCCGGGCGCGGGCTCCGCGAGGGAGTACCCGCCGGCCGGGCCCGCCGGGAGCGGCGGGATCGGCAGGGTCGGGTTGTCCCGGGACACGGGAGGGGGCGCGGCGGACACGGGGGAGCCGCAGACTCCGCAGAAACGGTCACCCTCCTCGAGGGGCTCCGCGCAGTTGGGGCAGCCAGACGGCCGATGCATCGACATCAATCACACCCACGTCCGGGGACGGAAACGGTTTGCCCGCTCCACCAGTTCGATCCTGTCCTCGCCCCGCTGCGCCAGCCGCGCGAGTACGCGGTACGAGCGCTCAAGGCCGAAGCGCAGGCCCCGCTCGTCCAGTTGACTGCCGAGCAGCGAGGTCCGACCGGGGTCGGAACCCCGGCTACCCGACAGTACCCAGTCCAGGGCCGAGCCCAGAACCTCCGTCGACAGCCGCTCGTGGCGCACGGCGTCCAGGCCGAACCGCTCCAGGGCCTCCACCTGCGCGGCAGCGGCCGCCAGATCCGGCAACAGGGCCTCCTCGGGAGACCGGTCGCGCAGGCGTGCCCGTACCGCCGCCACCCGTGCGGCGGTGTAGTGGATCGACGCCTCGGGCACGGACTCCAGCGTGCGCACCGCCCCGGCCCGGTCGCCCGCGGCGAGCTGGACGCGGGCCAGCCCGAAGGCCGCGCTCACGAATCCCGGGTCGGTGATCCAGACCAGCCGGTAGTACTCGGCGGCGTTGTCCAGCTGGCCCAGGACCTCTGCGCACAGGCCCAGCGCCAGCTTCGGTGCGGGCTCGCCCGGGAAGGCGTCGTAGACGGCGTCGAAGGACAGGGCCGCTATCTCGTCCTCGCCGGTGGCCAGCGAGGCGATCCCGCGGGCCCAGACCACCCGCCAGTCGTCCGGATGCCGGGCCTCAAGGCCGGTCAGGGCGCCGCCGGCCGCGGCGAGTTCGCCGAGCTCCAGGCGGGCCCGCAGCTCGCGCAGCCGCAGTTCCGCCGAGTCGGCGGGCGCCGAGTGCAGGGCGCCCAGGAGGTCGCCCGGTGCGGAGGCCAGCAGTCCGGCCAGGAAGCCGGCGTTCGGGTCGCCCGCGTCCACCAGCGGCACCGGCAGGGCGAGCGCCATGCCCCTCGCGTCCAACGGGGCCAGTCCGGCGGGATGTACGGCCGGTACGGGCACCTCCGCAAGTCCGACCGCCACCGGCCCGCCCGCCAGGGGACCCGCCCCCGGCGCGTGCCGGCCGGCCGGCACCGGGGCCTGGCGCGCAGCCGGGACGGCACCCGGGGGCACCGCTGCGGCCGCCGGGCCGCCGACCCGGTGCGTCGCCGTGGTCCCGAGCGGCGCCGCGAGGGCAGCCGCCCCCGGCGTCCCCGCAGGGGCGTGGGCCACCGCACCCGCCGGAGCGGGCGGCAGGGCCGGCGGCCCCGGCCTGCGCCCGAGCCTGCGTCCCGCCGAGGGAGGCGGCAGCGTCCGTGCGCCCAGCCGGGACACCTCGGCCCCGGCCACGTCGGCGAACAGCCGGGTGTCCGGCACCCGGAGCTCCGGCCCGAAGAGCGTGGACACCTGCGGCCGCGGGTGGCCGGTCTGCAGGGCGACGACCTCCCGCAGCACGCCCGTCAGCTGGTCCGCCATCTCCTGCGCGGACGAGAAACGGCGGCCCGGATCCGGGTCGGTCGCCCGGACCAGCAGCCGGTAGAAGGACTCGTACCGCCCGAACACCTCGATGTGCTCCGGGTCCGGCAGCGAATCCACGAACACGTTCGTGTAGCCCTGGAAGTCGAAGGTCAGGACGGCCAGCGTCCGCGCCACCGTGTACAGGTCGGAGGCGACCGACGGGCCGAGCTCCGCCACCTCCGGCGCTTGGTAGCCCACCGTGCCGTAGATGGCCGACTCCTCGTCGTCCATCCGGCGCACCGCGCCCATGTCGATCAGCTTCAGCTGGTCCTGCTGCTGGATCGCGTTGTCGACCTTGAAGTCGCAGTACAGCAGGTTGCGGCTGTGCAGGTGCCCGAGCGCCTCCAGCGCCTCGATGCCGTACGCGCAGGCCTGTTCCACCGGCAGCGGATCGCGGCGCCCGTCCGGCCGCCGCCGCTCGTTCGCTATCTCCTTCAGCGATTTGCCGCCGACGTACTCCATGACGATGTACCCGTCCAGCGAGCCGGTCCGCTGGTCCAGGTGCTCCACGAAGTTGTAGATCCGCACGATGTTGGAGTGCTCGATCTCCGCGAGGAAGCGCCGCTCCGAGATCGCCGCGGCCATCGCGTCCTGGTCCCCGGTGTCCAGCAGGCCCTTGAGCACCACCCACCGGTCCGACACGGCGCGGTCCACCGCCAGGTACACCCAGCCGAGGCCGCCGTGCGCCAGGCAGCCCGCCACCTCGTACTGGCCGTGCACGACCTCTCCCGCGCGCAGCTTGGGCACGAAGGAGTACGGGTGACCGCACTTGGTGCAGAAGCCCTCGGTCCGGCCCGGCCGGTCCCCGCGGGCCCGGCCCACCGGAGCCCCGCAGTCCGAGCGCGAGCAGAACCGCTTGCGCTCCGGCACCTCCGGGTTCTCCAGCACCGCCGCCGAGGGATCCGGACGCGGCACCTCCGGGACGTTGACCAGCCCGGCGCCCAGCCGGCTGCGTCCCGAGGGCCCGGTCGCCGAACCCGAACTGCGCACCGACACCGAGCGGGTGGACGCGGCGCCCGACAGGGAGCGAGAGAGCCGGCCCGACACCGAGCGGCGGGAGGACGACGAACGCGAGGACCGCGAGGAGCGCGCCGAGGCCGATGTCGACCCCGACCGGCCCGACCGGGCCGAACCGTGCGACCCCTGGGAACCCTGCGAGCCCCGGGAGTCGCCGCGGCGGGCCGCACTCGTCATCCCGGTCGGCGGCGAGACCAGCTCCTCCGCGCCCGCGGCGACGGCGCCGACCGGCGCCAGACCGCAGGTGTCGCAGTACAGCCCGCCGTCGCCCATGTCCTCGTACGACCCCGGGCAGCCGGGGCGAACGCACGCGGTTCCGACCAGACTCATGCGTCCTCCTCCCCCGGCCCCTCGGGCCGGTACTGCGGCTGCGGCGGTGCCAGTGACTCGGCCGTCGCCTGTTGGTAGCGCAGCACGGCCTGCTCGGCGGCCCGCAGATCGCAGGGCGCGCTCCACAGCATCCGCCGCGCCGTGTCGTACCGCTCGATCAGCAGCGGATCCTCCGCCATCCCGTGCCGGGCCACCTTCGCCTTGTACGCGTCCAACCGCCCGCGCAGTTCGGCCCGTACCGCCAGGGGAGCCGTCACTGCCGTCAACGATTCGCGGGCCCGGCGCAGTTCCTCCTCGGCCCGCTCCTCCAGCGATTCCAGCAGCGGCGAGAGCCGGTGCCACTGGGCCTGGCGCCGGTACTCGGCCGCCGCCGCCAGCTGCTCCTGCAGCGCCGTCGGCGGCCCGCTGACCACGGGAACCTCCGACGCCGCGATCTTCGCCAGCACCTCGCCGCGCGCGGTCCGCGCCTCCGCCAGCGTCCGGTCGGCCCGCGAGAGCACGTCCCGCAGGCTGATCAGCCGCTGCTCGGCGTCCTGCCGTACGGCCAGGACCGCCTCGATCTCCCGGCGTACGTCCTCCAGCGCGACCGCGGCCCGGTCGTAACGGGTGGTGTCCGGACGGCCGCCGCCGGGCGCGGAGCTCCCCGCTGCCGGCAGCCAGAACGCCAGCGGATCCGCGATCACCTGCGCCCGCAGCCCGGTCAGCTCGGCGGTGATGGCCTCCAGGTCGTCGCCCGAGGGGTGCTCACCCGGGCGGACCCCCACGGAGTGGGCCAGCGAGCGGGTGCGGTGCAGTTCGGCCGCGAGCAGGTCGATGCGGGCGGGCAGCGCCGACCACACCGAGTCGGCGGCCACCACCACGTCCAGCGAGCTCGCGTACAGCTCGTTCATCCGGGCCACCAGCTCGGCCAGCGAGAGCCGCTCCGCCAGCGCCACGCCCTCCGCCGCGGCCCCGGCGATCAGCACCCCGGGCCCGCGCAGCCGCTCGGTCAGCTCGATCAGCTCCTCGCGGCCCGGCCAGCGGCGCCGCTCGCGGATCTCCCGGGCAGCGCCCAGCGCCCCGCTGTAGGCGTCGAAGTACGTCCACAGCCGGGTGATGGCGGCGTCGGCCTCGGCCCACCGCTCCTTGGTGACGCCGGTCAGCCCGGCCCCTTCCAGCAGCCGGCGCCCGGCGTGGTCCTGGAGGGCGAGCAGCGAGGTCTCGACGGCCTCGTGCTCCGCGCCGAGCCGGGCCAGGGCGCGGTCGACGTCGTCCCGGTCCATCACTGCCGACTGCGCTTCCAAAGACCCCGCCTCCGCTTTCCTGACATAGGGCTCCGACTCTGCCACCCGCCTCAGCCGTCCCGGTACTTCGGCGCGGGCGGTCCGGCCACTCCGGGCAGGACGGGCTTGAGGTGCGTCACGTAGGCCTGCATCCAGGGGCTGTTGTCACCGCCGGCGCGGTAGTCCTCCAGCACCTTGTTGACCCGGCGCACCAGGTCGGAGGCGTCCTTGTTCATGGCGACCCCGTAGAACTCCTTGGTGAACGGGGAGCCGACGAGGCGCACCGACGGGTCCTGCGCGGCCTGGCCGGCCGCGAGCGCGTTGTCCGTGATGATGCCGTCCACCTCGCCCAGCTGGAGCCGGACCAGGCAGTCGAGCTGGTTGGGCACGCTGACCGGGACCGAGCCGTACGGCTGGGCCTTGAGCGCCGCCTCGGCCGTGGAGCCGGCCGCGGTGCAGACCCGGCGGCCCTTCAGCGAGGCGTCGTACCCGGTGATCGGCGAGCCTTTGGGCGCGAGGACCTGCTGCCCGGCCTCGAAGTACGCCGTCGAGAACGCGACGTCCTCCAGCCGCTTGCAGTTGATCGTCATGGTCCGCACGACGACGTCGACGCGGCCGTCCTGGAGGGCGGGGACGCGCTGGCTGGTGGGGATGGCCCGGTAGATGACCGCGTTCTCGTCGCCCAGGATGTCCTTCGCGATCGCCTTGACCAGGGCGATGTCGAACCCGTCGAGGCGGCCGTCGACCGGGTTGCGGTAGCCCCACTTGAAGCTGTTCTGGTCCACGCCCGCGACGAGTTTGCCCGCCTTGCGGATCCGTTCGATGGCCGGCCCGTCCACGCCGGACGGGCGCAGGCTGGCCTCCGGGTCCTGGCAGGTGTCGGTGAGCGACCAGGGCGCCGGGGCGGCCGCCATCGAGGCGGGCTCGCGGACCAGGGCCGGGTGGCCGGTGTCCGGGGCGGCATGGGCCAGCGGCAGCAGGACGGCCGCGGCCGTCACCGCGCAGGCGGCGGCCATGGCGCTGACCCCGCCCCAGCCGCGCAGCCGCCCCGCCGGGCGGCGCCGGCCGGCTCCGCCGTCGTGGCCCTCGTCGTGGGACTTCACGCGTATCCGCATCGCTGTCACCTGTACTCCGAAAGCCGGCGCCCGATGCCGAGCAGCGCCGCCGCGGCGCCGACGACCGCGAGGGCCGCCGAACCCGTCACCAAACCGCCCAGCGCGCCGAGCCCGCCCCGGGCCGCCCGGGTGAACTCCTTCTGCTCATGGGCCACTGCCTGCTCCAGGGACTCGTCCACCGTGTCGAACGAGGCCCCGCTGCTGTCCTTGTGGTCCTTGTCCCCGATGACCTGGGGCAAAGCATCCTGGTAGTCCCCGCGCAAGTCGGTCTCCCGGGCCGCCGCGTGCCGCTGCTTCCACTGCTTGACGCCTTCCGCGGCGCGACCGACCGGGTCCCGCCCGCTGCTGTCGTCGGCCAGTTTCAGCGCCGTCGCCAGCCCGGTGTCCAGCT
Source organism: Streptomyces sp. R33 (assembly GCF_041200175.1). Lineage (NCBI taxonomy): Bacteria > Bacillati > Actinomycetota > Actinomycetes > Kitasatosporales > Streptomycetaceae > Streptomyces > Streptomyces sp. R33. Next base: position 5,600,176 of record NZ_CP165727.1, read on the forward strand.
CCTTCATCTCGGTCGTGAAGTCCACGTCGTACTTGTCGGACTTGTTGTCCGCGGCCAGTACGGCGCCCCGCGCGATCAGCGTCAGGTTCTCACTGGCGCGCGCCTGGAGCGAGGCGATCCGCGCATCGTTCAGCACCTTCAGCGACTCCTGCCCGTCCGATCTGGCCTCCGCCAGCTCCGACCGGGCGACCGTGTGCCCCACGGCCAGCCACATCAGCACCACCAGCGAGGCGGCCGTCGCCGCCACGAGACCGTGGTTGAAGACCCGGTTCGTCCGCCGGTAGTTGCGGCGCTGTGCCCACGCCAGCGCGCCGAGCGCGAGCAGGCCCGTGGCGAGCGAGGCCAGCGGCAGCGAGCGGGCGTCGTCGTAGTCCGTGTAGAGCCGGTCCGTCTCCGCCTCGTACAGCCGCTGCGCGGCGGGCAGCAGCTGCGTGCTCATCTGCTCGTTGGCGTACCGCAGATAGGCGCCGCCCAGCGGCAGGCCCTGCTTGTTCGTGGCCCGCGCCTGCTCGATCAGGCCCGTGTAGCGGGGCAGCTGCTCGCTCAGCAGCGCGATCTGCTTGCGGGAGTCCTCGTCCGCCCTGGTGTTGGCGGCCGCGCTCACCAGCAGCTTCGAGGCGTTGGAGATGTCCTTCTCGTACCGCCGGCGGACCTCCCGCGGCTCGTCGCCGCCGGCCAGGAAGCCGCTGGAGGAGGCCGTGTCGGCGTCCGCGAGCGAGCGGTAGATGCTCGCCGCGTCCGCGCTCAGCGGCTGGCTGCGGCCCACCACGTCCTCGGCGGCGCCGACCCGGCCGGAGATCTCCAGGACGGTCACCGCGCCGAACAGCAGTACCAGCGCGGCCAGGACCGCTCCGATGATCCGCAGCCGGCCGGGCTCGGTCGTCGCGGCCGCGCGCAGCCGCTCCACGCCCTCGGCCCAGGCCGTACCGGGCCGGGGAGGTGCCTGCGGCGGACCCGCGGGCGGCACGGCGGCACCGCCCCCGGGCGCGGGCGCGCGTGATGTGATGGCCACCGTGACCTCCCCCTTGGTCCTCTGCTCCGCAGCAGTATGGCCGTAGTGACGGTCAACCACAGCACCCGGTGCCGGATCCTGGTGATCCACCCCCTGTGCGCGCCGACCCCACCCCTTCACCGTGAATACGACTCCACGGCCGCCACGGTTCCAGAACCGGGGCCTTCCGGGGCGGGTTCACCCGAAATGGGCACGGAGCTTTCCGTGGGCCTCGGGCAGGGCCCCGAGCGCGTCCAGCCCCAGCAGACCGGCGCCCAGCACCGGCGGGGCCGCGACCACCGAGACCCGGGCCCGCGGGGCCCGCCGCGCCAGCCCGGCCGCGATCAGCTCGTCCAACTGCTGATGACCGGCCGTCAGCACCCCGCCGCCGAGCAGCACCGGAGCCTCCTCGTCCAGCAGGTCCAGCCGGGCCAGCGCCACCGACGCCAGCGCCACCACCTCGTCCGCCTGCCGCTCCACGATCGCCGAGGCCACCGGATCGCCCGCCGAGGCCACCGCGAACAGCACCGGCACCAGCTCGTGGGTCCGCCGCTGCGCCAGGGCGCCCAGGTGCAGCGCCTCGATCAGCTCGGCCATCGAAGCGAGCCCGAAGTGCCCCGGCAGCGCCGCCGCCAGCTCCGTCGGCCCGCCGCGGCCGTCCTCCGCCCGCGCCGCCCACCACAGGGCCTCCGCGGCCAGACCGACCCCGCCGCCCCAGTCCCCGGAGATCTGCCCGAGGGCCGGGAAGCGGGCCGTGCGCCCGTCGGGCAGCATCCCCACGCAGTTGATGCCGGCCCCGCACACCACCGCGACCCCGAGCGGCGGCCCGCCCGCGGAGAGCCCGGCCCGCAGGATCGCGAAGGTGTCGTTGAACACCCGGGTCGCCGCCCCCCAGCCGCGCGCCCCGATCGCGTCCGCGAGCTGCTGCTCCTCCACCGGGAGATCGGCATTGGCCAGACAGGCCGAGACCTGGTCGGCGCACGGCGTGCCGGGCCCCGGCAGGGGCAGCGCCGCCGCCTCGGCGGCCGCCGCGACCGCCTGCGCCAGTACGTCCACCGCCGCCTCGACGCCGGTGCGCTGCGGCTGGAAGCCGCCGGAGCGCCCGGTGCCGAGGACCGTGCCGTCCGCGGCGATCAGTGCCGCGTCCGTCTTGCTGTTGCCCGCGTCGACGGCCAGGACGGCGACGGACCGTGCGGACCGCGCGGACCGTGCGGGACGGGCGGGACGGGCGGGACGGGCGGGACCCGTGGGGTGGGCGGGAGGGTTCACGCCCATGCCAGGTGCTCCTTGTTGTGCGCGAGGAGCCGGTCGGTCAGCCCCTCGGCGAGGTCGAACTGGCCGACCAGCGGGTGGGCCAGCAGGGCCTTGAACACCCGTTCGCGGCCGCCTCGCACGGCCGCGTCCAGCGCCAGGTCCTCGTACGCCGTGACGTGCGCGACCAGTCCGGCGTACAGCGGGTCGAGCCGCGCCGTGGCCAGCGGCACCGGGCCGGACCGGTCCACCCGGGCCTGCACCTCGATCACCGCGTCGTCCGGGAGGAACGGCAGCGTCCCGTCGTTGCGCGTGTTGACCACCTGCAGTGCCGCCGGGCCCGGGCCGCCGTCGCCCAGCAGCGCCGCCGCCAGGTCCACGGCCGCCTCCGAGTAGAAGGCCCCGCCCCGCCGGGCCAGCAGTTCCGGCTTCTCGTCCAGCGCCGGATCGGCGTACAGGGCGAGCAGCTCCTTCTCCATCGCGGCCACCTCGGCGGCCCGCGAGGGCTTCGTGCCCAGCTCGCGCACCACCGCGTCGTGCGCGTAGAAGTACCGCAGGTAGTACGAGGGCACGACGCCGAGGCGGTCCAGTACCGCGCGCGGCAGTCGCAGGTCCGCGGCGACGGCCTCCCCGTGCTCGGCGAGCAGCCGCGGCAGCAGGTCCTCGCCGTCCGGACCGCCCTTGCGCACGCCCAGTTCCCAGGTGAGGTGGTTGAGCCCGACGTGGTCCAGGTGGATGTCGGCAGGGGCCACGTCCAGCAGCGCCGCGAACTTCCGCTGGAAGCCGATGGCGACGTTGCACAGCCCGACCGCCTTGTGCCCGGCCTGCAGCAGGGCGCGCGTGACGATCCCGACCGGGTTCGTGAAGTCGATGATCCAGGCGTCCGGGTTGGCCCGCCGGACCCGCTCGGCGATGTCCAGAACCACCGGGACCGTCCGCAGCGCCTTGGCGAGCCCGCCCGCGCCCGTGGTCTCCTGCCCGACGCAGCCGCACTCCAGCGGCCACGTCTCGTCCTGCAGCCGGGCCGCCTGCCCGCCGATGCGCAGCTGGAGCAGCACCGCGTCGGCGCCCTCGACGCCCGCGCCGAGATCGGCGGTGGTGGTGACCCGCCCCGGGTGCCCCTGCCTGGCGAAGATCCGCCGGGCCAGCGCGCCGATCAGCTCCAGCCGCTCGGTGGCGGGGTCGATCAGCACCAGTTCGCCGATCGGCAGGGTGTCGCGCAGCCGTGCGAAGCCGTCGATCAGCTCGGGGGTGTAGGTGGAACCGCCGCCCACCACTGCGAGTTTCATGGTCACTAGCCTTTCACTCCCGTCAGGGTGACGCCCTCGACGAACGCCTTCTGGGCGAAGAAGAAGAGGACGATCACCGGCGCCATGACCAGCACGGTTGCGGCCATGGTGAGGTTCCAGTTGGTGTGGTGCGCCCCCTTGAAGGACTCCAGTCCGTAACTGAGCGTCCAGGCGGCGGGGTTGTCCGAGGCGTAGATCTGCGGGCCGAAGTAGTCGTTCCAGGCGCAGAAGAACTGGAACAGCGCTACGGCGGCGATGCCCGGCCTGGCCATCGGTACGACGACGCGCAGCAGGGTGCGGACCTCGCCGCAGCCGTCGACCCTGGCCGCGTCCAGGTACTCGTCGGGGATCGTCAGCAGGAACTGGCGGAGCAGGAAGATGGAGAACGCGTCGCCGAACGCCATCGGGATGATCAGCGGCCACAGCGTGCCGGAAAGGTCCAGCTGTTTCGCCCAGAAGAGGTACATCGGGATGACCACCACCTGTGGCGGCAGCATCATCATGGCGATCACCAGCAGCAGCGAGAGCCGCCGCCCGCGGAAGCGGAACTTGGCGAGGGCGTACGCGACGGGCACCGAGGAGACCACGGTCAGCAGCGTGCCCAGCCCCGCGTACAACAGGGTGTTGCGCCACCAGGTCAGGAAGCCGGGGGTGTCCCAGACCTTGGCGTAGTTGCCCCATTCCCAGGTGTCGGGCACCAGGTCGCGGGTCAGCGCCTGCTGGTCGCTCATCAGGGAGGTCAGGAGGAGGAAGACGAAGGGGAGGACGAAGAACAGGGCGGCCGCGACGCCGAGGGCGTGCACCCCGACCCAGTGCAGGACGGCCTTGCGGTTTCGGCGCATGCTCAGTCACCCGCTCCGATCAGCCCGCCACGGCGGCGCATCAGGAGTGCGGTGAAGGCCATGGAGAGGGCGAAGAGGACCAGCGCGACGACACACGCGGTGCCGTAGTCGAAGCGCTGGAAACCGACGTTGTAGACGACCTGGGGGAGGGTCAGCGTGGACTTGTCGGGGTAGCCCGGCTCGAACTGCTGGCCCGAGCCCCCGATGACGCCCGCGGCGACCTTCCCCGCCACCAGGGGCTGCGTGTAGGACTGCATGGCCTGGATGACCCCGGTGACCACCGCGAACAGGATGATCGGCGAGATGTTCGGCAGGGTGATGTGCCGGAACCGCTGCCAGGGGCCGGCCCCGTCCAGCTCGGCGGCCTCGTACTGCTCCTTCGGTACGTCGAGCAGCGCGGCCATGAAGATGACCATCAGATCGCCGATCCCCCACAGGGCGAGGAGGGTCAGCGCGGGCTTGGACCAGTCGGCGTCGGTGAACCAGCCGGGGGCGGGCAGGCCGGCCCCCTCCAGCAGGGTGTTGACCGGGCCGGTGCCGGGGTTGAGCAGGAAGACGAAGGCCAGCGTCGCCGCCACCGGCGGGGCCAGGTAGGGCAGGTAGAACAGGGTCCGGAAGAGCCCTGCCCCCGTCTTGATCCTCGTGATGAGCAGGCCGATGCCGAGGCCGAATACGACCCGGCCGAGGACCATCACCACGACCAGCCACAGGGTGTTGCGCATGGCCGGCCAGAACAGCGGATAGTCCGAGAAGACGTACGTCCAGTTGTCCAGGCCGTTGAAGACGGGAGGGCGGAAGCCGTCGTACTTCGTGAAGGAGAAGTACACGGTGGAGACGAGCGGGTACGCGAAGAAGACGGCGAACCCGATCAGCCAGGGCGACATGAAGGCCGCGGTCCGCAGGGCGGAGCGCCGGCGCTTCGCCCGCAGGGCGGGTGCGGTGGGGAGGGTGCCTGTGGTCGGCAGCGCGGCGGTCATCGGGGGCTACTTCGCCTTCGCGATGTCCGTGTCGATCTGCTGGTCGGTCTTGGCGAGGCCGGCCGGGATGTCGGCGACGTCGCCCTTCTCGACCGCGTACGCGAGGTCCTGGAAGGTCAGCTGGTAGGTGCCGCCGTCGGCCTGGGCCGGGGTGGTGTTCGACCTCGGGTGCCGGGCGATGTCGAGGAAGGTCTTGAACTCCGGGGTGACCTGGAGGTTCGGCGACTCCAGGGCGGCCAGGGTGGAGGGGACGTTGTGGATGGCGTTGGCGAACGCCACGACCGCCTCGGTGTCGGTGGTCATGTACTTCACCAGCTCCCAGGAGGCGTTCTGCTTCCTGCTGCCCGAGGCGATGCCCATGATCGTGCCGGAGAGGTATCCCTTGCCGTAGTCGGCGGCCTGGTCGTCCGGAACCGGCAGCGGCGCGGTCCCGATCTCGAACGTGACCCCGGCCTCCTTGGCCATCGCGGCCCGCCACTCGCCGTCTATCTGCATGGCGACCTGGCCCTTGTGGAAGGGGTGCTCTGCGCTCCACTCGTCGCCGAAGGTGCTGCGGAACTTCTCGAGCTTCTCGTAGCCGCCGAGCTTGGCCACCAGGTCCTTCTGCGCGTTCAGCATGCTCGCGAAGCCGGGGTCCTTGGCCAGGCCGGACTTCCCGTCGGCGCCGAAGTACTGCGGGCTCCACTGCGCGGCCAGGCGCATGGGGGTGGTCTCGTAACCGTGGTAGGTCGGCATGATGCCGAGCTGGTCGTACGAGTCCCCGCTGGACTTGGTGAGCTTCTGTGCGACCTCGGTGAACTGGCTCCAGGTCTTCGGGGGTTCGGTGATGCCCGCGGCCTTGAAGGCGTCCTTGTTGTAGACGAGGCCGTACGCGTCGTTCAGCAGCGGCAGCGTGCACTGGTTGCCGTTGAACTGGGTGTACTCCAGCAGGGTCTTGGGGAAGACCTTCGCCTTGTCGACGCCCGACTTGCGGAGGAAGGGGTTCAGGTCGGCGAAGGCGCCGGAGTTGCAGAACTTGCCGACGCTGTCGGTGGTGAAGGAGGAGACCACGTCGGGGGCCTTGTCCCCGCCGGCCCGGAGCGCCTGGTTGATCTTGTCGTCGGTCATGTTGCCCGTGACCTTGACCTTGATGTTCGGGTGCGCCTTCTCGAACCGGGCGATGTTCTCCTCGATCGCCTTGGCCTCGCTCGGCGCGGACCAGCCGTGCCAGAAGTTGAGCGTGACCTCCTTGTCCGGGTCGTCGGCGGCCGCGTTGCCGCTCTGGCCCGTACACGCGGAGGCCAGGACGGATATCGCGGCGACGGCGGTGGCCACGGCGGTCAGACGGCTGTTTCTGGGCATGGCGGTGCTCGCTCTCTGCAGGAGGAACTTCCGGGGACGTGCCAGGGGACGCGACGACGGGCTTCGGTGACGCGGGTGGTGCCGGGGGAGCCGATGGGGCCGGAGGTGCTGGTCGTACGTACGGGGGAGCGCGCCGGGCAGGGCCGGTCAGCGGCGCGAGGTGTCGAAGACCTCGTCGCGGGTGGCGGCGAGGGCGCTCTCCAGTGCGCCGCGCAGTACGGGCCGCTCGCGCACCGTGCCCGACACCAGGCGGGGCCGGGAGGGGGCGAGATCGGCGAGCTCGGCCTCGACGAGCTCGCGCAGCACGTCCCCGCCGGCGGCGGTCACCGCGCCGGAGAGGACCACGATCTCGGGGTCCAGTACGGCGACCAGCGCGGCGAGACCGGTGGCCAGCGCGGTGGCGTACTGCTGCAGGAGCCCCAGGTTCGCCCCCTCGGGATCCGCGGCGGCCCGCGCCAGCAGCGCGGCCGCCGCGCCGACCGGCGTCTGCGCCTCGGCCCCGGGCGGCATCCCGATGCCCAGTGCAGCCGCCATCCCGGGCAGCACCTCCACGCCGGCCAGCGCCTGGTAGCCGCCGGAGTTGACCCGGGTGACCTGGCGGACCAGGGGGTGGCCCGGGACGGGCAGGAACCCGACCTCGCCCGCGCCGCCGGTCCAGCCGCGGTGCAGTCGGCCGCCGAGCACCAGGGCGGCGCCGAGACCCTCCTCGTTCCACAGCAGGACGAAGTCCCCGTGGCCGCGGGCCGCGCCGAGGCGCTGCTCGGCGACCGCGGCGAGGTTCACGTCGTTCTCGTACCCGACCGGCATCGGCAGGGCCGCCGCCAGCTCCTCGAGGAGGGTGGGGGAGTGCCAGCCGGGGAGGTGCTCGGCGTAGCGCAGCGCCCCGGTGCGCGGGTCGAAGGACCCCGGGGTGGCGATGACGACGCGGTGGATGTCGGAGCGCACGAGCCCGGCGTCCTTGACGGCCCCGCCGAGGGCGCGGGTGACCCGGTCGACGGCCCCGGTGCCCTCGGCGTACGGGAGCTCGTGGCTGCCGACCACCTCGCCGGTGAGATCGACGACGGCCGCGACGATGCCGCCCGGGGTGACGTCCAGTCCGGCGACGTGGGCGGCGCGCGGGTTGACCCCGTACAGCTGGGCGTTGGGTCCGGGGCGGCCGCCGGCGGTGCCGGTGGCCACGACCAGCCCGGCGGCTTCGAGGCGGGCCAGCAGCTGGGAGGCGGTGGGCTTGGAGAGGCCGGTGAGCCGGCCGATCCGGGTCCGGGACAGGGGCCCGTGCTCCAGCAGCAGGTCCAGCGCCGCGCGGTCGTTCATGGCGCGCAGCAGGCTGGGCGTTCCGGGGGTGGTGCCGGTCATGAGCACTCTCTCCGTCGTCGGCTCACGCCGTGGTCAGGAACTGTTAGGTAAGTTTCCTATCGGTGTTTGAGCTGTGTCAATGCCGCTGCCCCCGCAGAAATGAACCTGCGGGGGCAGCGGTGTGGTGCGGGAGGTGGAAGGGAGGAGGGGCGAAGGGCTACTTGCTGATCCGGGGCGTGCCGGAGGCAGGTGCCGGGATCGGGGCGGTGGCCAGGGACTGCGGGGAGGTCGGGTTCGCGAGCGCCGACGGGGGCGCCACGGCGGCCGACGGGTCGGCCGGGGCCTCGTCCTCCTCGCCGTCGCCGGCCGGCAGACCGCCGATGATCCGGATGCCGGCGTCGTCGAAGGCCTCCTTGATCCGCCAGCGCAGCTCGCGCTCCACGGCGAACTGCTGGCCCGGCATCGTCTTCGCGGAGATCTTCACCGTCATCGACGCCAGCAGCACCTCGTCCAGGCCCAGCACCTCCACCGGGCCCCACAGGCGCTCGTCCCACGGGGACTCCTTGGCCATGCCGTCCGCGACGTGCTTGACCACCTCGCGGACGCGGGTCAGGCTCTCCGACGGCTTGACCTGGACGGCCACGCCCGCGGTCGCCCAGCCCTGGCTGAGGTTGCCGATCCGCTTGATCTCGCCGTTGCGGACGTACCAGATCTCGCCGTTGTCCCCGCGCAGCTTGGTGACGCGCAGACCGACCTCGACGACCTCGCCGGAGGCCACCCCCGCGTCGATCTTGTCGCCGACGCCGTACTGGTCCTCCAGGATCATGAACACGCCGGACAGGAAGTCCGTCACCAGGTTGCGCGCACCGAAGCCGATCGCCACACCGGCCACACCGGCACTCGCGAGCAGCGGGCCGAGGTTGATGCCCAGGGCGCCGAGCACCATCAGCCCGGCCGTGCCCAGGATCAGGAACGAGGCCACCGAACGCAGGACGGAACCGATCGCCTCGGAGCGCTGGCGCCGGCGCTCCGCGTTGACGAGGAGCCCGCCGAGTGCCATGCCCTCAACGGCCTCGGCTCCCCGGTTCATCCGCGTTATCAGCTTGGTCAGCGACTTGCGGACCAGCGAGCGCAGGGCTGCGGCGATCACCAGGATCAGCAGGATCTTCAGGCCGAGGTACAGCCATCCGGCCCAGTTCGCCTCTATGAAGCTGGCGGCGTTCGTGACGCTTTCATGGGCTTCCTTGACCGAAGCGGCCGGATCCGGGGTGTCGGCTGCCAGGGGCAGCAGGGCGGCAGGCCAGGGCACGACGGGAACCTCCAGGTGTAGCGGTCTGCCCGCGGAAGGGGTGTAGGGGGCAGGCCATCCACACTAACGGGGCATTCGGGTGACCCCGTTGCAGTGTTCGAGGGAGAGACCGGACTCACCTGGGGATGAAGCGGGTGTGGTTGAAAACACCTCGGACCCGTTACGGGCGCGTGGTGGCGCTTCGACCAGCCGTAAGGAGAGACTGGAGAGCAGATCGTCCCGGCGCGAGCCACGCGCCGCCGGCGTACAAGGAGGCAGTCCGTGCCGCACGTCCTGGTCCTCAATGCGTCGTACGAGCCGCTCGGCGTCGTACCGCTCCGCCGCGCGCTCGTCCTCGTCCTGGAGAACAAAGCTGTCTCCCTGGAGGAATCCGGCGCCTTTCTGCACAGCGCGACCAGAGTCGTCCCCGCGCCCAGCGTGGTCCGGCTCAAGCGTTTCGTGCGGGTCCCCTACCGGGGGCCCGTTCCTCTCACCCGCCGCGCGCTGTTCGCCCGCGACGGCGGCCGCTGCATGTACTGCGGCGGGGTCGCCACCAGTGTCGATCACGTGATCCCGCGCAGCCGGGGTGGGCAGCACGTGTGGGACAACGTGGTCGCCGCATGCCGGCGGTGCAACCACGTCAAGGCGGACCGGCACCTGCTGGAGCTGGGCTGGCGGCTGCGGCACCAGCCGGCTCCGCCGTCGGGGCTGGCCTGGCGGATCATCGGCACGGGCCACCGGGATCCGCGCTGGATGCCGTACCTCCAGCCGTACGGCGCGGAGGACGCCCTGGACCGCATCGGCGCCGCAGCCTCCTGACCGCCCCGGCCCGGGGGCCCGGCCCCCGGGCCGGGCCTCTTTACGGCGTGACCGCGTAGGCCTCCGCCGCGAAGAGGCTGCAGCCGAAGCGGGTTGCGCGCTTCTCGCAGGTGACGCGGACGAAGCGGGCCGGGGCCGGCGCGTCCAGGCGGACCGTCTCCAGGCCGCCGCGGGACGCCGGGACCGTCGCCGCCGGGTGCCACGTGACGCCGTCCGGGGAGGTCTCCACCCGGTACGCCGACGGGTACGCCTCCTGCCAGTGCAGGACCAGCCTGCCGACCCGGGCCGCCGCCGGGAGCTCCCCCTGCCACCACGCGCCGTCGACCGGCTTGGACGACCAGCGCGTGGTCGGGGAGCCGTCCACCGCCGCCGAGGCCGGGAACGCCGGGGTCTCGTCCCCCGACGACGAGGCCCGCGCCGAACGGAACAGGTCCGGCCCGCCCGTACGCGGGACGGCCCGCACCGTCAGCGTCCGGGTCTGCCCCGCGAACGTGACCGGCACGAGGTAGCTGCCCGCAGCGGTGCCCGCCGGGACCGTCACCGACACCGGGACCGTGACCCGCGTACCGCGCGGAGCAGCGGCCTCCGCGGGGAGTTTCACCTCGACGCCCTGCGGCGCCGCCGCCGAGAGCGGGCCCCGGGCCCCGCCGGCGCTCAGTGCCGACAGCTGCGCCGGCACCACCTGCGCGGCCCCGCCGATCTCCACGTCCACGGCCTCCGGCAGCTCGAACGAGGCCGACGGCCCGTCCGCCAGCCACGGCACCACCTGGTGCACCGCCGGAGCCGGCCCCGCCCACGACAGCCGCACCGCGTCCGCGCCCAGGCCGCCGACGTCCGCCTGTGTCCAGCCCGACGCCGAGGCCTCCGCGACCTTGCGCCAGCCCTCGCCCGGCACGTGCGCCTCCACCGCCGCGCCCCGGACCCCCGGCGGCAGCGGGTCCGTCATCACGGTCACCACCGACACCGGCCGCACCGTGTCCAGCCGGACCGTGTACGAGTCCGGCTCCCGGGACACCGTGCCCGGCGTGCGGGCCGCTCCCGTCCACGCGTCCGCCTCGGCCACCGCCTGTGCGAGGAAGGGGTCCAGTACGGTCTGGTCCAGCCGGGCGGTGCCCGGCTCGGCCAGCGCCTTGCGGGCCGCCGACAGCTCCTGCGAGGCCTTCCACGCCGCCGCGCCGTCCCCGCGGGACTGGGCCCGCAGGAGATCCACCGCCAGCTCGCCCGCCGTTCCGTACGCCGACAGCCGCGCCAGCCACGGCCCGGCCTCGGCCGACAGCCCCGGCAGCCGCGCAGGCGCCTCCCGCAGGGCCGTGAACGCCGCCCGCAGCCGGTCGCCCGCAGCAGGGTCGCCCGAGCCGCGGCTGCGCCAGAACTCGTCCACCAGCGGGCGCAGGTACGCCGACTCCTGGTGGCCGAGGCCCGAGGAGGCCGTGTTCCCGGCCAGCGCGGCCAGGGACCGGCGGGCCGCCTGGTCCGGCCCGGCCAGGTCGGAGACCGCCGCCGCCCAGGACTCGCCCGGCCGGTAGCCGTTCGCGTTCCACGCGAAGTCGGCAGCCGTGAACAGCGGGATCCGCGCCAGGGTGCCCTGCTGCATCGCATTGGCCAGGAGGGCCGCCGAGCCGCCCGCCACCGCCGGCTCCCGGCCCGTGTACGGGCCGAGGAAGACCCGGCCCGGGTCCCAGTCGTTGACCGGGTAGTTGTCCATGGTGACGAGCGGGTGCTGCCCGAAGGCGCTGCGCGCCCCCTCGAGTTCCTTCCCGGTGATCGCGCGCGGCACCACGCCCACGCCCGTCCAGGCGACCTCCACCCGCCCGTCGAGCCGGCTCGCCAGGGCGGTCCGGTACGCGGTCGCGCCCTTCTGGTGGTACTCCGTCGGCATCAGCGACAGCGGCGCAGCGCCCGGATGCCGCGCGGCCAGGTGCGCCGCCAGCTCGCCCGCGACCTCCGCGTGCGCCTTCGCGGCCGCCGCCGGGCCCGTCCCGTACCGCACGCGGTCCGCCCGGCAGCCCCACTCGGTGTAGCTCACGTCCTGGAACTGCACCTGGAACGCCCGGAAGCCCAGGTCCCACATCGCGTCCAGCTTGCGCACCAGCGCCGCCCGGTCGGCCGCCGAGGCCAGGCACATCGACTGCCCGGGGGCCACCGCCCAGGCCAGCACCACCCGGTTGGCGCGGGCCCGATCGGCCAGCGCCCGGAACTCGGCCTGCTGCGCCGCCGGGTAGTCCTCGCGCCAGCCGGTCGTACGGTACGGGTCGTCGCCGGGCGCGAGCAGCAGCCGGTTCTGCTTGGTCCGGCCCATGAAGTCCAGCTGTGCGAGCCGCTGGTCCTGCGTCCACGGCTGCCCGTAGAACCCCTCGGTGATACCGCGTACGGGCGCGGTCGGCCAGTCCCGCACCACCACCCCGGGCACCTTCCCGCCGCCCGCTCCGGCCGGGGCCAGCAGCTGGCGCAGCGTCTGCGCCGCGTGGAACAGCCCGTCCTCACCCACGCCGGCCAGCGCGACCGTGTCCCGGCCCGCGGCCTTGCCGACGGCCAGCCGGTAGCCCCCGTTCGGCAGTTCCGCAGCCCCGGCCGCGCCCAGCACCCGCAGGGCCTCCTGCGCGTCGGGGCCCTGCAGCCGTACGACGGTGCCCCGTTCGGGCAGCGGGGCCCCGGGGGCCGGTTCGTGCAGGGTCCGTACGCCCGCCGCGCGCAGGGCGGTGCGGACCAGCCCGACCGCGTACGGATCGGCGTCCGGCGCCGCCACCAGCACGGCCTCGGTGCCCAGCGGGACCTCGCGCGCCGCGTCGGCGGTCATCGACTGCGGCCGCGGCCACACGGCCGGCCCCTCGGCGGCCGCTCGCGGAGCGTCGGAGCCCGGGTCGAACGCCGGCCCAGGTGCGAGCCCCGTCGCGGGATCGGCGCCCGGCCCGGCGGCAGGCCCGGCAGCAGGTCCGTTCGCATGTCCGGGCGCAGTCCCGGCGGCAGGTCCGGCAGCGGGATCCGGTCCCGGGAGGGCCGGTGCGCTCGGCGCCGCGAACGCGGCGGGCGGACCGGCGAACACCCCGCCGCCCAGCAGCGTCCCGATGACCGCCACCGCCGCCGCCGTCGCCCGCTTCCTGCCCCTGAGCTGCACGGAGCCTCCCCGTCCCGAGTCGTCACCCGCCCGTACGAATGACCCCGAGCCCACCACCCGTGCGGCCGGAGTGTCAATGCGGGCGGGCGTTCTGACCTGGATACGCAGGAATTGCGGCGGTGCCCGCGGGGTATGGCTGCGATGTTCCCGGCGGTGTTCCATGGCCCCTGACCCACCCTCACACCTCGTACGGACAAAGGAGCCACCGCCCGTGGACACCGCAACCGGCACCCCGCACACCGCCGCCGCACCGCGGCACGCCCCGCTGCTCGCCCACCTGCCCGCGCAGGCCGGGCCCGCCGAAGGACCCCTCACCAGCGAGCCCCCGCTCGCCGGTGCCGCCCACGCGCCGCTGACCAGCGAGCCCCCGCTCACCGACGAGGCCCCGCTGACGAGCGAGCCGACCCCATCCGCCGCGGCCGCTGCCGCAGGCGACTAGACACAGGGACACAGGTATTCACATGGACGACCTCGCCCGGCTCGCCTCCCTGCACGGCATCGCCACCACCTACCAGCCCGCCGAGGACGTCACCGTCCCGGTCCCGGAGGCCACCGTCAAGGCGCTCCTCGGGCTGCTGGGGGTCGTTGCCGACGACGCCGAGGACGTCCGGGTGAGCGCCGAGGACGCCGTACGGGAGGCGGCCGGGCGGCTGCTGCCGCGGACGGTGGTGCTCTGGCGGGGGGAACCCGTGCCGCCGGAGCCCGCCGGGCTGCCGCCGGGCACCCGGGTACGGGTGGCCGCCGAGGAGACGGGGGAGGAGCTCGCGTGGGGCCCCGGACTGCCGCTCGGCGTCCACCGGCTCGCCGCCGAGACCCCCGACGGCCGCACCGGCGCCGCCACCCTGATCGTGGCCCCGGAGCGGGCCCCGGCCGCGCCCGAGCGGGCCCACGGGCTGCTCGTCCAGCTGTACTCGCTGCTCTCCGAGCGCTCCTGGGGCATGGGCGACCTCGGCGACCTGGCCGCGCTCGCCCGCTGGGCGGGCCGCACCCACGGAGTCGGGTTCATCCAGGTCAACCCGCTGCACGCGGCCGTGCCCGGGATCCCGACCGACCCCTCCCCGTACCGGCCCTCCACACGCCGCTTCCCCGACCCGGTGCACCTGCGGATCGAGGACGTCCCCGAGTACGGCGACTGCCCCGACGCCGATGCCCTCGCCGAACTCGCCGCCCGGGGCGGGGAGCTGCGCCGCGCGGTACTGGAGAAGGGGGCGCTGATCGACCGGGACGCCGTCTGGGCCCTCAAGCGCGCCGCCCTGGAACTGCTGTACGCGGTCCCCCGCACGCCCGAACGGGAGGCCGCCTACCGGGAGTTCCGTGCCGAGCAGGGCGAGGCGCTGGACCGGCACGCGGCCTGGTGCGCCGACCATGCCGGCGACGATCCGAGAAGCGGGACCGACTTCCACCGCTGGCTGGTGTGGCTGACGGTCACCCAGCTCGCCGCGGCCCAGAGCGCGGCCCGCGAGGCCGGGATGGCGGTCGGCATCGTGCACGACCTGGCCGTCGGGGTGCACCCGAAGGGCTCGGACACCGCCGGCCCGCCCCTGTACGCGAACGGCGTGTGCGTCGGCGCCCCGCCGGACGCCTTCAACGCCCGCGGCCAGGACTGGGGGCTGCCGCCGTGGCGGCCCGACCGGCTGGAGGCCACCGGGTACGCGCCCTTCCGGGCCCTGCTGCGCGGGGTGTTCCGCTACGCCGGCGCCCTGCGCATCGACCACGTCATGGGCCTGTTCCGGCTCTGGTGGATCCCGGAGGGCGCCCCGCCCGCCGACGGCGCGTACGTCTCGTACGACGGCGAGGCCATGCTCGCGGTCCTGGTGCTCGAGGCCCACCGGGCCGGGGCCCTGGTCATCGGCGAGGACCTCGGGACGGTGGAGCCGCGGGTCCGCCGGGCGCTGGCCCGGCGCGGGGTGCTCGGCACCTCCGTGCTCTGGTTCGAACGGGACTGGGCGGGCGACGGGCAGCCGCTCGCCCCCGAGGCCTGGCGGGCCGACTGCCTGGCCACCGCCACCACCCATGACCTGCCGCCCACCGCCGCCAAGCTGGCCGGCGGTCACGTGGAACTGCGCGACCGGCTCGGCCTGCTGACCCGGCCGGTGGAGGAGGAGCGGGCCCAGGACGCCGAGGACACCGCCCGGTGGCTGGACGTGCTGGAGGGGCTCGGCCTGGACACCAAGGGGGAGGAGGCCGCCGTACGGGCCCTGTACGGCTTCCTGCTGCGCACCCCCGCCCGGCTGGTCGGCGTATGGCTGCCGGACGCGGTCGGGGACCGGCGGCCGCAGAACCTGCCGGGAACCTGGGACCAGTACCCCAATTGGCGGCTGCCGGTCGCGGACGCCGCGGGACGGCCGCTGACCCTGGAGGCGCTGGCCGCCTCGCCCCGGGCGAACGCCCTGCTGGGCGCGGTGCGGGAGGGGGCGCGTGCCCGTACGGCACCCCCGGGCGCGCGCCTCGTTTAGGTGTTCGCTACGTTTGCACCGTGGACAAGAAGAACGCTCTGCGCGCCGGCGCCGTCACGGCCGGATCGACGCTGATGATGCTGCTGATGACGTCTCCCGCGCTCGCGGTGACCCATGACGACGGCGACGACCCGGGCACGGGCCTGAGCGTTGCCCAGACCCTGGGTCTGTACGTCGGCCTGCCGATCCTGCTGTTCCTGGTCATCGCGGGCCTCGTGATGGTCCTCGACAAGTCGGACAGGCCGCAGGCGCAGGGCTGACCCCGCGGGGGCAGTACCCGTCAGAGACTTCCGGGGCGCCGGGGGTCCGCAGGACGATGCCGTATCGGCGTCGGTGCGGACCCCCGGCGCCCCGTTGTGCGTTCCGGGCGCCGCCGGCCGCTTGTCGATGACCGCTAGACGCCGGCCATCAGCTTGCGGAGCAGGTCCGTCAGGACGGCGACCTCCTCGTCGTCCAGCCCGGTGAGCGCGGCGCGCTGTACCTCCAGCCCGGCGGCGACGGCCTCGTCGACGAGGGCGAGCCCGCGGTCGGTGATCGTCACCTGTAGCCCCCGCCGGTCGTGCGGATCGGGCTTGCGGCAGAGCAGGCCGGCCTTCTCCAGCTTGTCCAGGCGCCCGGTCATGCCCCCCGTCGTGAGCATGAGCGTGGCCGACAGCTGGCGCGGCGAGAGGGTGTACGGGGCGCCGGAGCGGCGCAGCGTGCCGATGACGTCGAACTCGCCGCGCGAGATCCCGTAGCGGGCGTAGGCCTTCTCGATCGCGTCACCCATGGCCCGGGAGATCCGGTAGATGCGGCCGAAGAGGGCCATGGGTGCGGTTTCCAGGTCCGGGCGCACGGCAGCCCACTGGTCGATGATCGCGTCGACGGCGTCCTTGTTGGCCTCGGTCATGCGCGAAGTATCCAGCCTTCCTCCGATCGTTCGCAAGAAAGTTGCTTGACGGAAAGTAGCTTAGAGGTAAGCTACTTCCTAGCAACCTACTTGGGGGAGGGGCCGTGACCATGGCCAAGGAAGCAAGGGTGGCGGGGGAGCGGTCCCTGCTCGTCGGCGTCGGTGTCAGTGCGGTCGGGATCGGCATGTACGTCCCGTTCTCGCTCGTCTTCTTCCACCACGTCACCGGCCTCTCCTTCGCCCTCGTCGGCGTGGTCATGACCGTCACCGGCCTGGCCGGACTGGCGTTCATGCCGCTGGCCGGCTCGGCCGTCGACCGGTTCGGCGCCCGGCGGACCGTCCTGGTCCTCTACGCACTGCGGGCGCTCGGCTTCGCGCTCTACCCGTTCGCCGGCTCGCTGCCCGCCTTCGCCGCCGTCGCGCTCGTCACCGCCCTGGCCGACCGGTCCTTCCCCGCCGTCCAGCAGTCCCTGATCGGGGAGGTGGCCCGTGGCGCCGCCCGGGACCGGCTCCAGGCCTCCCTGCGGGCCCTGCAGAACGCCGGGATGGGAGCCGGGGCCCTGGTCGTCTCCGGAGTGCTGGCGCTGTGGGGGACGGCCGCCTTCACGTACACCGCCTGGGGCAACGCGCTCGCGTTCGCGCTCGCCGGACTGCTCGTGAGCCGGGTCCGCCCGGTGCAGGGCGGGCAGGACGCCACCGCCGGCCGGCCCGCCGCCGGATACGGGACGGTCCTGCGCGACCGGCCCTTCCTCGCGCTGACCGCCGCCAACTTCCTGACCGCGCTGGGCTACGCGGCCCTGTCCGTGCTCTTCCCGCTGTACATCGCCACCTGGCTGCACGGGCCCGACTCCCTCACCGGGGCCGCGTTCACCGTCAACACCGCCCTGTGCGCCGGGATCGGCGTGCTCGTCGCGAGCCGGGTCCGCCGCTCGGGCGCCCGCCGCACCCGCTCGGCCGCGCTGGGCGCACTGCTCTTCGCCGCCGCCTTCGTCGGGCAGATCGTGCTCGGCACGCTGCGCCCCGGGCAGACCGCGACCCTGGTCGCCCTGCTGGCCATCGTCGTCGTCTACACCCTGGGCGAGCTCGTGCACAGCCCGTCCGGCGGGGCCCTGTCCGTCTCCGCCGCCCCGGCGGCCGTACGCGGTCGCTACCTCGCCACCTACCAGCTGTCCTACTCGCTGGCCACCGCGCTGGCCCCCTCCCTCTTCACCGCCCTGCTCTCCGTCGACGGCCGCCTGCCCTGGGCCGTCCTCGCCGCCGCCGCGGCCGGCGCCGCCCTGGCGCTGGTCCGGCTGGAGAGGCGGCTGCCGATCGAGGCCGTGTACGCCGAGCCGCCGGCCGTGGTGGCCGCGCGGACCCCGGCCGCCCCGGCGCAGGCCCCGGCTGCCTGAGCCGCCCGCCGGTGGTCCGGCCCCCTCCGTCCCGAGTTCCTCACCCGCCCGAGGAGTCACCCGCCATGAACCGTTTCGCCACCGTCGCCGTGACCGCACTCGCCCCGGTCTCCTGGGGCTCGACCTACGCCGTGACCACCGAACTGCTCCCGCCCGACCGGCCCCTGTTCACCGCGGTGATGCGGGCCCTGCCCGCCGGGCTGCTGCTCACGGCCCTGTCCCGCAGACTCCCGAGCGGGCAGTGGTGGTGGAAGTCCGCCGTCCTCGGCACGCTCAACATCGGCGCCTTCTTCCCGCTGCTGTTCCTCTCCGCGTACCGGCTGCCCGGCGGAGTGGCGGCCGTACTCGGCTCCGCCGGCCCGCTGTTCGTCGTAGGACTCGCCGCCCTCGTCCTGGGGGAGCGGGCGCGGCTGCGGACCGTCCTCGCCGCCGTCGCGGGGGCGTTCGGCGTGAGCATGGTCGTCCTGACCGCCGAGGCCCGGCTGGACCTCGTCGGCATCGTCGCCGGTGTCGTCTCCTCCGCCTCCATGGCCGCGGGCACGGTCATGACCAAGCGCTGGGGGCGTCCGGACGGGGCCGGCCCGCTGGCCGTGGCCGGCTGGCAGCTCACCGCGGGCGGGCTGGTCATCATCCCCGTCGCGGCCCTGGTCGAGGGGGCGCCGCCCGCGCTCGACGGCAACGCCCTCCTCGGCTACGGCTACATGATGCTGATCAACACCGGTATCGCGTACTGGCTCTGGTTCCGCGGCATCGGCAGGCTCACCGCCACCTCGGTCACCCTGCTCGGCCCGCTCTCCCCGCTCAGCGCGGCCGTGATCGGCTGGGCGGCCCTCGGGCAGACGCTGTCGCCCGTGCAACTGGTGGGCATGGGAATCGCCTTCGGCGCCACCGTCGCGGGCCAGCTGTTCGCCGCCGCCCCGGCCCCCGTGGAATCGTTCAGTTCTACTGAAAAGAATGATCGAAACATTTCGATGGACCTGACGGATGGCCCGGTGCGACGGTAGACCCACGTCGGACGGACAGACCGTCGGACCAGCACCCGAGGGGGAGACACACCGTGGCCGTCATGGACCGGGTCCGTACCGTTGCGCAGCACACGCCGGGCATCCAGGTGAAGAAGGGGACCGCCGGACTCGGCGTACTCCTCGCCCTGGTCGCCACGGTCGTCTGGTCCGGCAGCTTCGTCGCCACCCGGGGGATGGCCGACTCCGTCCCGCCCGTCCAGGCCGTGTTCTGGCGCTGGATCATCGCCACCCTCGCCGTCGCCCCCTTCGCGGCCCGGCAGGCCTGGCAGCAGCGGGAGCTGATCCGCCGGCACCTCGGCTTCATCGCCCTCGCCTCGCTGTTCGGCGTCGCCCTGTACAACACGCTCGTGCACCAGGCCGGACTGACCACCTCCGCCTCCAACATGGGCATGATCATGGCCGCCTCGCCGGTCGTCATGGCGCTGTACGCCCGCCTCGGCGGCGAACGGCTCGGCGCCCGGCGCACCTTCGGACTGCTGCTCGCCGCGTTCGGTGTGCTGCTGCTCGTCGGGGACGGCTCGCTCGGCTTCGACTTCGGGGCCGGCGACCTGTGGATGTTCGCCGCCGCCCTGTCGTTCGCCACGTACAGCGCGCTGCTCAGGCGCAAGCCGGCCGAGCTCGGCGGACCGGCCTTCCTGATCACCACCTTCGTGCTCGGCGCGCTGATGCTGGCCCCCGCGTACGCCGTGTCCGTCACCGTCCAGGGCGGCTTCGAGGTCACCTCCAAAACCGGCGGCATGCTGCTGTACGTCGGCGTCATGTCCTCCGCGGTCGCCTTCTTCGCCTGGAACAAGGCCGTCTCGCTCATCGGGGCGGCCCGGGCGGGAGTCGTCTACTACCTCCAGCCGGTGTGCGTCGCGGGCCTCGGCCTGCTGCTGCTCGGTGAGCGGACGGGCCCGGCCGAGCTCCTCTGCATGGCGCTCATCCTGGGCGGCGTGAGCCTGGGGGCCCGCCGGTAGGTTCGGTCCATGACCGAGTGGGACATCAAGAAGCTGCGGATCCTGCGGACCCTGGCCGACCGGGGGACCGTGACCGCGACGGCCGGGGCGCTGCACATGACGCCCTCGGCCGTTTCGCAGCAGCTGACCAATCTCGCGCGGCAGTTGGGGGTGCCCCTGCTGGAGGCGCAGGGGCGCAGGGTCCGGCTCACGGATGCGGCACACCTCGTACTGCGGCATGCGGAGGCGGTGTTCGCGCAGCTGGAGCGCGCGGACGCCGAGCTGGCCGGGTACCTGGCCGGGGAGGCGGGGGAGGTCCGGATCGGGGCGTTCTCCACGGCCGTGCCGGTGCTGGTGGTCCCGGCGGTGGCGGCGCTGCGGCGGAGCCACCCGGGGGTGGAGGTACGGGTACGGGAGACCGAGGCGGCGGAGTCGTACGAGCTGCTGTCGGCCGGGGCGGTCGATCTGGCCCTCTCGCTGGCGGCCCACGCCCCGACGGCCCGGGACCCGCGGTTCACCCGGCTGACGCTGATGGAGGACCCGCTGGACGTGGCCCTCCCGCCGGACCACCTGCTGGCGAAGGCCCCGGCCCTGCGGCTGGCGGACCTGTCCGGCGATCCGTGGATCTACGGGGGCAGCGGGCCGTGGCAGGAGATCGCCCGCAACGCGTGCGAGGCGGCAGGCTTCGTTCCGGAACAGGCGCACTCGGCATCCGGCTGGACCGCGATCCTGGCGATGGTGGAGGCCGGAATGGGGGTGGCGCTGGTCCCCCGCATGGTGTCGAGCCGCGCCTCGGGGGTGACGGTGCGGGTCCTGACCCACGACCGCCCGACCCGGCACGTCATCGCGGCCACGCGCCGGGGCTCGGAATCCGCGCCGGCGGTGGCCCGCGCACTGGCCGCCCTCCGCGAAGCCGCTGCGGCCCGCTAGCCCTCCGGGCCCGTGCCCGGTGGGCCCGCCGAACGCGCTCGGCGGGCCCACCGGGGTGGGGTCAGGCCGAGGCCGCCGCGTCTGCGGACTGGGCCTTCAGGGCGCGTTCCACGCCCGAGCGGGACTCCGAGACCAGGCGGCGCAGGGCCGCGTTCGGCTGCGCCGAGGCCAGCCACGCGTCCGTCGCCGCCAGGGTCTGCGGGGAGACCTGCAGGGACGGGTACAGGCCCACCGCGATCTGCTGGGCGATCTCGTGGCTGCGGTTCTCCCAGATCCCCTTGATCACCGCGAAGTACTTCTCGGTGTACGGGGCCAGCAGCTCGCGCTGGTCGGTCTGGACGAAGCCGCCGATCACGGCCTCCTGCACCGCGTTCGGCAGGTCCGCCGAGTCCACCACCGAGGCCCACGCCTCGGCCTTGGCCTCCGCCGTCGGCCGTGCGGCCCGCGCGGTGGCCGCGTGGCGCTCGCCCGCCGCCGTGCGGTCGCGCTCCAGCTCCGCCGCGATGGCGGGCTCGTCCAGCACGCCCGTGGCGACCAGGCGCTCCAGGAACGCCCACCGCAGCTCGGTGTCGACGACCAGGCCCTCGATCTCCGCCGAACCGTCCAGCAGCGCGGACAGGTAGGTCAGCTGCCCCTCGGTGCGGGCCGTGGCCGCGAACGCGCGGGCCCACGCCAGCTGGTGGTCGCTGCCCGGCTCGGCGCCGCGCAGGTGCTCCAGCGTCGCGTCGGTCCAGGTCGCCAGGCCCTGCTCCCGCCACGCCGGGTCGGCGTACAGGTCGACGGCCAGCTTCACCTGACGGTGCAGCGACTGGACGACGCCGATGTCCGACTCCTTGCCGATGCCCGACAGGACGAGGGCGAGGTAGTCGCGCGTGGCCAGTTCGCCGTCGCGGGTCATGTCCCACGCCGAGGCCCAGCACAGCGCCCGCGGCAGCGACTCGGTGAAGTCGCCCAGGTGCGCGGTGACGTTGGCGAGGGAGACCTCGTCCAGGCGGACCTTGGCGTACGACAGGTCGTCGTCGTTCAGCAGGACGACCGCCGGACGGGCCCGGCCGACCAGCTCCGGCACCTCCGTCAGCTCGCCGTCGATGTCCAGCTCGATCCGGTCCGTACGGACGAGCTTGCCGCCGTCCAGGTCGTACAGGCCGATCGCGATCCGGTGCGGCCGCAGCGTCGGCTCGCCCTTGGCGCCCGCGGGCAGCGCCGGGGCCTCCTGGCGCACGGCGAACGCGGTGATGTTCCCGGCCGCGTCCGTCTCGATGCCGGGGCGCAGGATGTTGATGCCGGCCGTCTCCAGCCATGCCTTCGACCAGGTGGTCAGGTCACGGCCCGAGGTCTCCTCGAGGGCGCCCAGCAGGTCCGACAGGCGCGTGTTCCCGAACGCGTGCGCCTTGAAGTACGCCTGCACGCCCTTGAAGAAGGCGTCCGTGCCCACGTAGGCGACGAGCTGCTTGAGCACCGAGGCGCCCTTGGCGTACGTGATGCCGTCGAAGTTGACCAGGACGTCGTCCAGGTCACGGATGTCGGCCATGATCGGGTGCGTGGACGGCAGCTGGTCCTGCCGGTACGCCCAGGTCTTCATCGAGTTGGCGAAGGTCGTCCACGCCTGCGGCCACTTCGTGCCCTCGGCGTACGCCTGGCAGGCGATCGAGGTGTACGTCGCGAACGACTCGTTCAGCCACAGGTCGTTCCACCACTCCATGGTGACCAGGTCGCCGAACCACATGTGCGCGAGCTCGTGGAGGATCGTCTCGGCCCGGCCCTCGTACGCCGCGTCCGTCACCTTCGAGCGGAAGACGTACTGGTCGCGGATGGTGACCGCGCCCGCGTTCTCCATCGCGCCCGCGTTGAACTCGGGGACGAAGAGCTGGTCGTACTTGGCGAACGGGTAGTCGTACGCGAACTTCTCCTGGAACCAGTCGAAGCCCTGGCGCGTGACGGCGAAGATCGCGTCGGCGTCCAGGAACTCGGCGAGCGACGGCCGGCAGTAGATGCCGAGCGGCACCGACTGGCCGTTCGGGCCCTCGTACGAGCTGTGCACCGCGTGGTACGGGCCGGCGATCAGCGCCGTGATGTACGTGGAGATGCGCGGCGTCGGCTCGAAGCGCCAGACGTTGTCCTTGACGTCCGCGGCGTCCGGCGTCGGGGAGTTCGAGATGACCTTCCAGCCCTCGGGGGCCGTCACCGTGAACCGGAACGTCGCCTTCAGGTCGGGCTGCTCGAAGCTGGCGAACACCCGCCGCGCGTCCGGCACCTCGAACTGGGTGTACAGGTACGCCTGCTGGTCGACCGGGTCGACGAAGCGGTGCAGGCCCTCGCCCGTGTTGGTGTACGCGCAGTCCGCGACGACCTTCAGCTCGTTGGCCCCTGCCGCGAGGTGCTTCAGCGCGATGCGCGAGTCCCGGAAGACCTCGGCCACGTCCAGGGACTTGCCGTTGAGGACGACCTCGTGCACGGCCGGAGCGACCAGGTCGATGAAGGTCTCCGCGCCCGCCTCGGCGGACTGGAAGCGCACGGTGGTCACGGAGGGGTACGTGCCGCCCTCCTGCGCCCCGCTCAGGTCGAGGTCGATCTCGTACGAGTCGACGCTGAGCAGCTTCGCCCGCTGCTGAGCCTCTTCACGGGTCAGATTCGTGCCAGGCACGCGTTCATCTCCTTCGATGGTGACGTTGCCCCGCCATCCTTCCACGTGGCGCAGACCAGACGCCCTGGAGTAATCCACGGGCGAAACGCGGCGTCCGATTTCCGCCAGCTTCTCCGCGTCCTGGCGCGCACCCTGGACGGCATGACCACGCATTCCGCGCCCCGACCGGCGCTCCACGCCGTACGCCCCCTCGCCCCCGCCGCCCTCGCCGGCCTGCGCGTCCGTGACGACGCCGGCCGGCCCTGCCTGCCCTACGAGGACCCCGAGGGCGGCGCCCCGCTGCGCTGCTGCCTGCGCCGCAGCCGCCCCGGGGAGCGGATCGCCCTCGTCTCGTACGCACCGCTGCGCCGCTGGGCCGCCGAGACCGGCGCCGACCCGGGCGCGTACGACGAGCAGGGCCCGGTGTTCATCCACGCCGCCGACTGCGGCGGGCCGGCCGGGGGATCCGGATACCCGTTCGCCCAGGCCGGGGCCCTGCGCACGGCGCGCCGCTACGACGCCGGGGGCCGCATCCTCGGCGGGCGCGCCCTGTCCCTCGGCGAGGAGCCGGACGCGGAGCTGGAGGAGGCGCTGTCGGAGGCCTTCGCCGACCCGGAGGTCGCCCTCGTGCACGTCCGCGCCACCGAATTCGGCTGCTTCCTCTTCGAGGCCCGCCGGCCCTGACGGCTTACGGCTGACGGCCGGCGGGAACGCAAAAAGGGGCGGCACCGGCCGGTGCCGCCCCTTTTCCGCCCGGCCGGAGGCTCAGCCGCGCAGTTCCTCGGCGACGAGCTCGGCGATCTGGACCGCGTTCAGGGCCGCGCCCTTGCGCAGGTTGTCGTTCGAGAGGAACAGCGCGAGGCCGTTCTCGACCGTCTCGTCGGCGCGGATGCGGCCCACGTACGAGGCGTCCTTGCCCGCGGCCTGCAGGGGGGTCGGGATCTCCGAGAGCTCGACGCCCGGGGCGTCCTTGAGCAGCTCGTACGCGCGCTCCACGCTGATCGGGTTCGCGAAGCGGGCATTGACCTGGAGGGAGTGGCCGGAGAAGACCGGCACGCGCACGCAGGTGCCGGAGACCTTGAGCTCCGGGATCTCCAGGATCTTGCGGGACTCGTTGCGGAGCTTCTGCTCCTCGTCGGTCTCGAAGGAGCCGTCGTCGACCAGGTTGCCGGCGAGCGGGACCACGTTGTACGCGATCGGGCGCTTGTAGACGGCCGGCTCCGGGAAGTCCACGGCGCCGCCGTCGAAGGTCAGCTGGTCGGCGGCCTCGGAGACCGCGCAGGCCTGGCCCTTGAGCTCGGCGACACCGGCCAGGCCCGAGCCGGAGACGGCCTGGTAGGTGGTGGCGACCATCGCGGTCAGCCCGGCCTCCTCGTGCAGCGGGCGCAGCACCGGCATCGCGGCCATGGTGGTGCAGTTCGGGTTCGCGATGATGCCCTTGGGGCGGTTCTTGATCGCGTGCGGGTTCACCTCGGAGACGACGAGCGGAACGTCGGGGTCGCGGCGCCACGCGGAGGAGTTGTCGATCACGACCGCGCCCTGGGAGGCGACCTTCTCGGCGAGGGCCTTGGAGGTCGCGCCGCCCGCGGAGAAGAGCACGATGTCCAGGCCGGAGTAGTCGGCCGTGGAGGCGTCCTCGATGGTGATCTCCTGGCCCTCCCACTCGAGGGTCGAGCCCGCGGAACGGGCCGAGGCGAACAGCCGCAGCTCGTCCACCGGGAACTTGCGCTCGGCGAGGATGCCGCGCATGACTCCGCCGACCTGTCCGGTGGCTCCGACGATTCCGACCCTCACGGTGACTCCTTTTGGTACGTACGACGCGGGCGCGTGAAGCCATCATGCGTTCGACCCCACGAGGCTTGTCCAATCCATTGTCCGAGGAACGGACAGTGTCCGGGGTGTGAACCCGGTTACCGTCCGGTAGTCAGGCCTGCGGCGTACGGAAAGCCCGAAGGGGCGGCGCCCGGTCGGCGCCGCCCCTTCGGTGTGGATCCGTGGATCCGGTGGTGCTACGGGGTGACCTTCTCGATCTGGACGCTGCCGGTGCCGGCGGCGGTGCCGCGGGCGTTGAGCAGCTTGACCTCGCCGAAGAACTGACGGCCCTCGGGGGCCGGAGCAGCGGCGAGGACGTTCGCCGTGACCGTCGCAGAGGCGCCGTTGGCCAGGTTCACCGCGGCACCCTCGTCGACCTGGACGGAGCCCAGGGCGGACGAGAAGTACACGTCGCGGTAGTTGTACGTGGTGGAGCCGGACGGAACGGCGTAGCCGTCCACCTGGATGGTGTAGGTGCCGGCGGCCGGGTTGAGCAGGGTCACGGCCTCCTCGGAGTCGCCGTCGGCGGAGGAGCCCACCTTCACGCCGTCCTTGAGGACGGTGAGGTCGAGGTCGGCACCGGTGTCGGAGACACCGCCGATGGCCACGTCCAGACGGGAGACGCCCTCACCGATGGTGACGGTGCTCGTCTGGGTCTCGCCGTTCGCGATGGTCGGCTTGGCGACCTTCGCGGAGCCGAGCGGACCGCCCTGGAGCTTGCCGCCGGAGATCGCGGCGGCGTCGTTCTTGATCGTCCACTGGACCGGGGCGGGGGTGCCCTGCTTCACCTCGGGCAGGACCTTGACCGCCGGGTCGAAGGCCGCGCCGAGGACGCTGACGTCCAGCTTGAACGGGTTGTCGAGCAGCGGCGACGTACGGCGCGACTCGACCTCGATCTCCCAGACGCCCGGCTGCGGGTTCTCGTACGAGCGCAGGTCGGGGCGGCACTTGTTGGCCGGGTTGTCGTAGTTCGGGTAGCACTGGGTGGTCGCGCTGTCCTCGACGCCCACGCCGTACGGGTGGATCGAGATGAAGCGCGTCTGGCTGCCCTCCGCGAGACCGCCGAGGGCGACCTCGAGGGACTTCGCGCCCTGCGGGACGGTCACGAAGTACGACTTGTGGCTGTTGCGCTGGACGGAGGAGGTGTCCGACAGCGTGAACGACGGCTTCGCCAGCGGGGTGGAGGCGACGACCGTGGTCAGGATCTGCTTGTCGATGCCCTCGGTGGTCTCGTCGTCCAGCTGCAGGATGCCGCTGTGGACGCCGGCCGTCTTGGGCTTGGCCTCGACCTTGATGGTGACCGGCTTGTTCAGCGGCAGCGTGACGTAGTCGTAGCCACCGACGACCTTGAACGTGCCGTCGTTGTTGCGCCAGCTCAGGTTGTGCCGGGTGCCGTACTTGACGCCCGTGGTGCGGGTGACGACGACGTCGTAGACCTTCTTCTGGCCGACCTTGAGGCCGCCCTCGCGGTCGTAGAGGCCGGTGCCGAAGCCCGGGGTCTTCAGGAACTGGTCGATCGCGGTGTCGACCGGCGCCTTGACGGTGAACTCGTTCGCCTTGGCGTCGCGCTGGATGGACTCCCACGCGGCGTTGACGTCGATCAGGCCCGCGCCCTGGGCGTGCGCCGGGACGTCGTCGATCTTCTTCGCGGTGCTGGTGACCGCGACGCGCAGAGCGGCCGGGGTCAGCTTGATGCCGTGCTGCTTCGCGGCCGAGATCAGCAGGGCGCCGGCGCCCGCCGCCTGCGGCGAGGACATCGAGGTGCCCTGCAGCATCGAGTAGCCGGCCGGCAGGTTGTAGCCGGCCTCCTTCACCGGTCCGCCGGGCAGCCAGGTCTGCGTGGTGTTGATGGACGCGCCGGGGGCGGTGATGGTCGGCGTGAAGCCGCCGTCCTCACGCGGACCGCGCGAGGAGAACGGGAACATGTTGTACGCCTTGGTCACGCCGGAGCCGTAGTTGGCGGCCCAGGTCTCCTTGGAGACCGCGGCACCCACGGAGATGACCTTGTCCGCGAGACCGGGGTCGCCGATGGTGTTGACACCGGGGCCCTCGTTGCCCGCCGAGATGACGAGCTGGACACCGTAGGTGTCGATGAGGTTCTTGTAGAGCTCGGCGCGGGCGTTGTTGCCGTCGTTCAGCGCCGGCAGACCGCCGATGGACATGTTGACGATGTCCACACCGCGGTTGACGACGAGGTCGATCATGCCCTCGGTCAGCGCGACGTTGGTGCAGCCGCCGGACCAGGAGCAGGCGCGCGAGGAGACGATCTTCGCGCCGGGCGCCTCGCCGTTCATCTTGCCGCCGAAGAGGCTGTTGGCGGCGGTGATGCCGGCGACGTGCGTGCCGTGCTCGGACTCGATGATGCCGATGTTGACGAAGTCGGCCTTCTTGCCGACCCAGTCCCCGCCCAGCGGGTCCATCGGGACGTCCTTGCGGATCTGGATCACGAACGGGATGCGCTCGGCGACGTCGGTCGCCGGGTTGTCCGTGCCGAAGTAGCCGATCTGGTAGCCGTCCTTGTACGGCTTCATCGGCTCGTTGTTCGTGAAGTCGCCGTCCTGGTCGGTGTCGACGCGGACGGTGCCGGCGGCGGCGTCGTAGAGCATGCCGAAACGGTCGGTGGTGTCCCCGTCCCGGTTGACGTCGCCCTTCATGTCACCGGTGGCGGTGATCGACTCGCTGAACCGGCTCCACTGGTACGAGCCCTCCGGGGCCTTCCAGCTCTGGCCGCCGGCGCTGAAGGTGCCGCCCGCGGCCGTGACCGGGGTGATCTGCGCGCGCCAGGTGGCGTCGTTGTCGGTGATCGGGTCGGTCGCGGTGACCCAGTCGACGATCTTGCGCTCGCCCGTGGTGGTCTTCTGGAGCGCCGGGTGGCCGAGGTCGACGCCGGAGTCCAGGATGCCGATGGTCACGCCGCGGCCGTCGGCCTGCGGGTTCTTGGCGACGAAGTCCACCGCACCGGTCTCGAAGGACGGGTTGTACGGGTTCTTCGCGGGGGTGTTCTTGTCCGGCCCCGGGTAGGTCTCGGAGGCGGTCTTCTTCGCCGAGCTCGATTCCTTGCCGCCGTCGGGGCGCGGGTCCGACAGCTGGATCTCGTGCTTGAGGTCCATGGCGTGCACCGAGGACAGCTTGCCGGCCGCCTTCAGCGCGGCCTCGGCCTTGCCGGTGGGCAGCGTGGCCCGCACGTAGCCGAGCTTGTCGTCGGTCTTGCCGACGGAGGCGCCCTGGACCGCGGTGAGCTGGTCCGCGACCTGCTTGGTCTGGCCGGGGGCCGTGGCCACCATGACGGTGACGGTCGCGTCACCCTTGGCCTTGGCCTCCTGCAGCAGCTCGGCGTCCGCCGAACCGAGCTTCTGGTCGGCGGACTTGACGGCCGGGCCGGTGCCCGGGGTGCCGGCAGCGGGGCCGGTGGCCGCGAACACGGGCATCGCGCCCGCGGTCGCGAGCGCGGCGACCAGACCGGCCGCGGCCGCGACGCGTGCCACGCGTCTGGCCCCGGATATGGAGCTGGGGGATTCGAGGGTCATCAGCATCCCTGGATAAGTGAAAGATACGGTCCGGATTTCGGTGCCGGATGACCGGTCAGCTTTGCGCAAGTGACGGCTCTTTGGGGAGCGTTGTCTTGACCGAGACCTGACATGGCGGACTCCCGCCAGCTCAGGGCATGTGCCATCGAGGCCGTACCGGGGCGTACCTGTACGAATCACAGGGGTTGAAGAGTTGCTTTGTCGACTTCCCGACTGTGTGACGAGGGTGTGGCCGCGTTCAGTCGAGGGCGGGGTGTGACAACTTTCGGCTTCTCAGCGCTCGCGCGTGCGCGCGTAGTGGCGTGAGGCCTTGGCCCGGTTCCCGCAGGCGGCCATCGAGCACCAGCGCCGCGTGCCGTTGCGCGAGGTGTCGTGGAAGTGCAGGACACAGGTCTCGGAGGCGCACTTGCGGATCCGCTCGGGCGAGGTGCGCAGCAGCTCCAGGTAGTCGCGGGCGGCCGTCCAGGCCGGTCCCCAGGACGGGTCGTCGAACTCGGCCCGCTCGCCCGGACCTTCGGCGGTCAGCGTGGCCCGGATGCGTCCGTGCTCCAGTACGGCGTCGACCAGCGTCCGCGCGCTCTCGTCGGCCGGGTCGGCGACCGCTCGGGCCAGCGCCTCGCGGGCGGTCATGAGGTGCACCAGGGTCGCGGCGTCGGCCCGGAACCGGTCGGCCAGCCCGGTGCTGCGCAGCCAGACGGCGAGTCCTTCGACGCGGCTCAGCCCGAACGCGCCGGCGAACAGATCGGTGAGCTCTCCCTCGTGCATCCAGCGGGTGTTCAGCAGGTCGAGGGAGACCGGTTCCCCGGTCAGGGGTCGTGGGTCCGCCGTCGTCATGTCCGCCTCCTGCACGCCGCTAACCCCTCAAGGGTACGTGAGTGGTTGACGCCTCTCCGGCTAACCGTTAATCTCAATTTGAGAGGTTAGGTAGCCCCGGATCCCCCGGGCACGGACCTCCGGGGAAGGGACCGTCATGACGACCGCCATCAGCAAGCTCCGCACCGGCCACGTGGGCCTCAACGTCACCGATCTGGACCGCTCGCTCGCCTTCTACCGGGACGCCCTCGGCTTCGCCCTCCTGGGCGAGGGCAAGGAGGACGGCCGCCGCTTCGCCTTCCTCGGCCAGGACGGCGAGCTCGTCCTCACGCTGTGGCAGCAGGCCGACGGCGGGTACGTCCCCGCTGCGGCCGGACTGCACCACCTGGCGCTGTCCGCCGACACGATCGAGCAGGTCCGGGAGTACGAGGCGCGCCTGCGAGAGCTGGGCACCGACTTCGCCTACGAGGGCGTCGTCGCCCACGGCGAGGGCAGGGCCTCCGGCGGGATCTTCTTCCACGACCCCGACGGCACCCGCCTGGAGATCTCCGTGCCGGCCGGTGCCGAGTGCGCGCCCGCCCCCACCCCGGGGGCCCCGACCTGCGGATTCTTCTAATGCCCGGCCCGTATCACCAGGGCTCGCTGGCCGTGCAGGAACGGGTGGGCGTACGCGGGGTGGCAGAGCACGTCGGCCGCTCGATCGGCACCGGCATCCGCGAGGTCGCCGCGGCCTTCCTGGTCCAGCAGCCGCACCTGGTCGTCGGCGCCGCCGATCCCGCAGGGGCCCTGTGGGCCTCCCTGCTCACGGGCGCGCCCGGATTTGTACGGGCCACCGGCCCGGACCGGATCGCGGTCACCGGCGGACTGCCGGCCGGTGACCCGCTCACCGAGGCCCTGGCCACCTCCGGCACCCGCGCCGGGACGATCGCCCTCGACCCGCGCACCCGGCGCCGGATGCGGCTCAACGGGATGGTGCAGGTCACCGCGGGCGGCTTCGTGGTCGAGGCCGAGCAGGTGTTCGCCAACTGCCCGAAATACCTCCAGAAGCGGCAGCCTCTGGAGCTGGTCGCCGAAGGCGCCGGTGTCGTGGGGCGCGGTCGGGCCCTCACTCCGGGCCAGGAGCGGGCCGTGCGTCTCGCCGACACCTTCTTCGTCGCCACCACCGCCGAGGACGGGACCGACGCCAGCCACCGCGGCGGGCTCCCCGGCTTCGTGGAGGTGCTCTCGCCGGTCGAGCTGGCCTGGCCGGACTACCCGGGCAACGCCATGTTCCTGACGCTGGGGAACCTGGCGGCCGATCCACGGGCCGGGCTGTTGTTCCCCGACTGGGAGAGCGGATCGGTGCTCCAGCTCAGCGGCCGGGCCCGGACCGATTTCGCCGCGGACGGGAGCCGCAGCGTCCGCTTCACCGTCGAGTCGGTGGTGGAGAGCCTGCATCCCGGGCGGCTGCGCTGGAGCACGCCGGAGTACTCCCCGGCCAACCCGGCGCTCCCGGTTCACCGGGGGAGTACGACCAGGTAGGCGGCGGGCTCGCGGTCGGCCGACGCGGTCAGGGCGGTCCGGACGACCGCGGCCTGCTGCTCGGGCCAGTCGCGGAGCTTGCGCGGGGTGATGTGCAGGACGGTGACCCCGAGCCGCTCCAGGGTCTCCCGCTTGCGGACGGCCTCGGAGAACTGCTCGTCCTCGCCCTGCCGGGGCGCGCGGGTGTCGATCTCCACGGCGAGGGCCTGCTCGGGCCAGAACGCGTCGACCCCGCCCAGGTGCGGGCCGCCGGGCAGGCGCAGATCCACGTTCCAGACCGGCTCGGGCAGCTCGTGGCCCCGTACGAGCTGGTACAGCCGGTCCTCGGCGATGGCCCGGCCCTCGGCGAGCAGGGACTCGACGGCGTCCACCACGTGGGGCCGGTTCAGCAGCCGGGCCACCGTCAGCTCCCGTACGACGGCGGCGGGTTCGCAGTGCCCCGCCCGGACGGCCTCGCTCAGCAGGCGGCGTACGGTCCCGGCGTCGGAGAGCCGGGCGACGGCGTCGGCCACGGCCCGGGCCACGGGCGCGACGGGCAGCCCCGTCACCTGCTGCGGCCGGGGCGGGGTGTGCGAGCGCACGATCCGCACGCTGCCGACGGAGCGGAGCCGGCGGGTGTGCGGCACCAGCACGTCGATCTGCGCGAGGGCGGTGAGCGCGGGGGCGGAGCCGAACCGGTACAGCGCGAGGGCGGCCAGCCCGGTGATCATGGCCTCGCCGCCGCGGCGGCCCGCGTACAGCAGGGCGGCGTGCAGGCGCTCCTCGCTGGTCGCGGCGCCCGCGTGGAGGAGGAACACCCCCGGCAGGATCTCCTGCCAGGGGCGCGCGGCGGCGTCGGAGGCGCTCACGCCGTGCTCGCGGAGCTGGGCGAGGCTCAGCACGAGGGGGCGGCTGCCGGTGAGGTGGGCGAGGGGGAGGGGTGCGTTGTGGTTCATGCGGCGGAGATTCCCGCTCGCCGGGGCCCCGCTAACCCCTGTTACGTTCCCGTCGACAAATCCGGACAACCCCGCACTAAAGTACGGCCGTTCGAAAGCCGATACCGCCGTTCGCTTCGGTCGGCGGGGCCGGGGATCCGGCCCCGCCCACCGAAGCGTCAGACCGCGCCGGCCGCCTCGTCGCAGGCCTGGGCGCGCAGGGCGCGGGCCAGGTCGTCACGGGCCTCCAGCACCAGGCGCCGCAGCGCGGGCGCCGCGTCCGCGTGGGACGAGAGCCACGCGTCCGTCGCGGCGAGCGTGGCCGGCGAGTCCTCCAGCGACGGGTACAGCCCCTTCACCACATGCATGCCGATCTGGATCGAACGCTCCGCCCAGATCCGCTCGATCACCTCGAAATAGCGCTCCGCGTAGGGCGCCAGCAGCGCCCGCTGCGAAGGCTGCTGCATACCGGCGATCGTCGCCTCCACCAGCGCGTTCGACAGTGCGTCGGATTCGACCACCGCCGCCCACGCCTGGTCCTTGACCGCCTCCGAGGGCCGCGCCGCCAGGCACCGCACCTGGTGCCGCTTGCCCGACGCGGTGTCGTCCCGGACCAGTTCCGCCGCCAGCGCGGCCTCGTCCACGGCGCCGTGCGCGGCCAGCGGCAGCAGGAAGTCCCACCGCAGCTCCTGGTCCACGTCCAGCCCGTCGATCCGCGCCGACCCGTCGAGCAGCCCCAGCAGCAGCTGGAAGTCGCCCTCCGTCGCCGCGCTCGCCGCGAAGAAGCGGGCCCAGGTCAGCTGGTGCTCCGACCCCGGCTCCGCCATCCGCAGCTCCTGCAGGGCGACCGCGGACAGCACCCGGCCGCCCTGCTCGCGCCAGTCGGCCGCCGCGTAGTGCGTGACCGCGGTCAGCGCCTGCGCGTGCACCATCTGCAGCACGCCGACGTCGCTCTCGCGCCCCGCGTGGGCCAGCACCAGCGAGACGAAGTCGCGGGCCGGCATCAGCCCGTCCCGCGTCAGGTTCCACAGCGCCGACCAGCACAGCGCCCGCGCCAGCGGATCCGTCACGTCCCCGAGCCGCACCCGCAGCGTCTCCAGCGAGCCCTCGTCGAAACGCATCTTGCAGTAGGTGAGGTCCTCGTCGTTGACGAGCACCAGGTCGGGCCGCTCCTGCCCGGCCAGCTCCGCCACGGCCGTCCGGACCCCCGCCACGTCCGCCTCGGCCTGCGCATAGCGCACCAGCGAGCCGTCCTCCAGCCGGTACAGGCCGACCGCGACGCGGTGCGGGCGGAGCTCCTCGCCCTCCTGGACCACGGCCAGCTCGGTCACCCGGCCGCCCGCGTCGTACGTCACCACCGGCGTCAGCACGTTCACGCCGGCCGTCTGCAGCCACGCCCGGGACCACTCGGCCATGTCCCGCCCGGAGACCTCCCCGAGCACCGCCAGCAGGTCGTCCAGCGTGGTGTTCCCGTACGCGTTGGCCTTGAAGTAGCGCCGCGCGCCCTCGAGGAACGCGTCCCGCCCCACGTACGCCACCAGCTGCTTGAGCACCGCCGCGCCCTTGGCGTACGTGATGCCGTCGAAGTTGAGCTTCGCGTCCTCCAGGTCACGGATGTCGGCCGTGATCGGGTGCGTGGAGGGCAGCTGGTCGGCCCGGTACGCCCACGCCTTGCGGCTGTTGGCGAAGGTCACCCACGCCTGGTCGAAGCGGGTCGCGTCCACCTGCGAGAAGGAGCCCATGAAGTCCGCGAAGGACTCCTTCAGCCACAGGTCGTCCCACCACTTCATGGTGACGAGGTCGCCGAACCACATGTGGGCCATCTCGTGCAGGATCGTGTTGCAGCGGCGCTCGTACGCGGCCCGCGTCACCTTGCCGCGGAAGATGTACTCCTCGCGGAAGGTCACCATCCCCGGGTTCTCCATCGCGCCCAGGTTGTACTCGGGCACGAAGGCCTGGTCGTACTTCCCGAAGGGGTACGGGTAGTCGAAGTGCTCGTGGAAGAAGTCGAAGCCCTGCTTGGTGACCAGGAAGACGTCGTCCGCGTCGAAGTGCTTCGCCAGCCCCTTGCGGCACATCGCGCCCAGCGGGATCGTCAGGTCCCCGCGCGTGTAGGTGTCCGTCACGTAGTGGTACGGGCCCGCCACCACGCACGTGATGTACGTGGAGATCGGGGCGGTCTCGGCGAACCGCCGGGTCTGGCCCTCGCGGGACTCCTCCGCGCCGTTGCTCCAGACCTGCCAGCCGTCGGGCGCGGTCACCTCGAAGCGGTAGGGCGCCTTCAGGTCGGGCTGCTCGAAGTTCGCGTACACCCGCCGGGCGTCGGCCGGCTCGTACTGCGTGTAGAGGTAGACCTCGCCGTCCTCCGGGTCCACGAAGCGGTGCATGCCCTCGCCCGTCCGGCTGTACGCGCAGTTCGCGTCCACCACCAGGACGTTCTCCGAGGCCAGGTCGGCCAGGGCGATCCGCGCCCCGTCGAAGACGGCGGCCGGGGCCAGTGCGCGCCCGTTGAGTGTGACGGAGTTCACCGACGGGGCGACGAGGTCCGCGAAGGTGGCCGAGCCGGGGGCCGCGGACCGGAAGCGGATCGTGGTCACCGAGCGGAAGGTCCGGGGGCCCTCGGCCGGTTCGGCCTCGTCCACGGCGGACCTCAGGTCGAGGACCACCTCGTACCCGTCGACGGACAGCAGCTCGGCCCGCTCGCGGGCCTCGTCACGGGACAGATTCTCTCCGGGCACGTGCACTCCTTCGTGCGTGATCGCGATACCTGATCGAATCCTCCCACGGGGGAATGCGGACGGTCCCGGGCTGGTTGGCGAGGGGGAACAGGACCCGCGGTACCCAAGCGACACGAGGAGAGACATGGCCGACACCCAGGTGCGAGAGAAGACCCCGGTCGACTTCTGGTTCGACCCGCTCTGCCCCTGGGCCTGGATGACGTCCCGCTGGATGCTGGAGGTCGAGAAGGTCCGCGACGTCGAGGTGCGCTGGCACGTGATGAGCCTCGCCGTCCTCAACGAGAACAAGCTCGACGAACTGCCCGAGCGCTACCGCGAGATCCTCGGCCCCAAGGGCTGGGCGCCGGTCCGCGTGGTCATCGCGGCCCAGCAGAAGCACGGTGACGAGATCACCGGCAAGCTCTACACCGCGCTCGGCACCCGGATCCACAACGAGGACAAGGGCGCGACCCGCGAGGTCATCGCCGAGGCGCTGGCGGAGGTCGGCCTGCCGGCCGAGCTGCTCGCGTACGCCGACTCCGACGAGTACGACCAGGTGCTGCGCGACTCCCACAACAACGGCATCGAGCGCGTCGGCCAGGAGGTCGGCACCCCGGTGATCTCCGTGCCCGGCGCCGAGGGCGACGAGGTGGCCTTCTTCGGGCCGGTCGTCACCCCGACCCCGCGCGGCGAGGCCGCGGCCCGGCTGTGGGACGGCACCCTGCTGGTCGCCTCCACCCCCGGCTTCTACGAGATCAAGCGCACCCGCACCAAGGGCCCGTCCTTCGAGTAGGCCTGCTGCCGGATACGGAAGACCCCCGCAAGTCACGTCCTTGCGGGGGTCTTCCGCTGTACACGCCCGCACGCGAAGGCTGAGAAGACGATCACGAGGCGGACGGGCCGGGCGGCTGTGATCAGCCCTTGGCGGGGATCAGCAGCGGGGTGTTCGCCTTGGCGTCGGCGTAGCGCTTGGCCACGTCCTGCCAGTTGACGACGTTCCACATGGCCTCGATGAAGTCCACCTTCTGGTTCTTGTACTGCAGGTAGAAGGCGTGCTCCCAGGCGTCGAAGACCAGGATCGGGGTGCTCGCGGCGCCCACGTTGCCCTGGTGGTCGTAGATCTGCTCGACGATCAGGCGGCCGCTGACCGGCTCGTACGCGAGCACGCCCCAGCCGGAGCCCTGCGTGGCGGAGGACGCGAAGGTCAGCTGCTTCTTGAACTTCGCGAAGGAGCCGAAGGACTCGGTGATGGCGTCCGCGAGCTCGCCGATGCCGTCCGCGGCGGTGGGCTCGCCGCCGCCCTCACCGGTCTTGGGGCTGGCCATGTTGTGCCAGTAGATGCTGTGCAGGATGTGGCCGGAGAGGTGGAAGGCCAGGTTCTTCTCCAGGCCGTTCAGCGCGCCCCAGTTCTCCTTGTCGCGCGCCTCCTCCAGCTGCTCCAGCGTGGTGTTGGCGCCGGCGACGTAGGCCGCGTGGTGCTTGTCGTGGTGCAGCTCGATGATCTGCGGGTTGATCACCGGCTCGAGCGCCGCGTAGTCGTACGGAAGCTCAGGAAGCGTGTAGATGGCCATGCGTGTTATCCGGTCCCCTCGGCGTGCCAACTGCTTATTGCAATCAATGCGCAACTGCACGCTAGCAGTATCTATTCCGGTGATCACGTAAGGGTCACCTGACCTCGTCCGGTGGGCCCCGGATACGACGAAGGCGCTCCCCTTGCCGGCGGCAGGGGAGCGCCTTGGTCGTGTGCGGGCCGCTCAGGCCCGGGCCGCGGCCCGGCGCTGCATCACGTAGCCGGTCGCCGCGAGGGCGAGGGTGAGGCCGCCGGTGAACACCACCTGGACCCGGGTGTCCTCGCCCAGGAGCATCAGGACCAGGACCCCGGCCACCCCGGCCAGCGCCACCCAGGTCAGGTACGGGAAGCCCCACATCTTCACGACCAGCTTCTCGGGAGCCTCCCGCTCCAGCCGGCGCCGCAGCACGAACTGCGAGACGGCGATGAAGCCCCAGACGACGAGGATGACCCCGCCGACCATGTTCAGCAGCCAGGCGAACAGGGTGTCCGGGTACCAGTACGACAGCAGCACGGTGACGAAGCCGAACCCGCAGGAGGCGAGCACCGCGCGGCGCGGCACCCGGCCGCTGACCTTGCCCAGCGCCTTGGGGCCCTGGCCGCGGGAGACGAGCGAGTGGGCCATCCGCGAGGAGCCGTAGATGTTGGCGTTCATCGCCGACAGCAGGGCGATCAGGATGACCACGTTCATGATCTCGCCGGCGGCCGGGATGCCCAGGTGGTCCAGGGTGGCCGCGTACGGCCCCTCCCCGGTCACCGCCGGGTCGTTCCACGGCAGCAGAGTGACGATGACCAGCATGGAGCCGACGTACACGATCGCGATCCGCCACATGGTGGTCTTCACGGCCCGGGCCACGCCCCTGACGGGGTCGTCGGACTCGGCGGCCGCGATGGTCACCGTCTCCAGACCGCCGTACGCGACGACCGAGGCGAGCAGTCCGACCAGCAGGCCGTCCATGCCGTTGGGCAGGAACCCGCCGTCGTGCACCAGGTTGGCGCTGCCGGGGG
Organism: Streptomyces sp. R33; assembly: GCF_041200175.1. Taxonomy (NCBI): domain Bacteria; kingdom Bacillati; phylum Actinomycetota; class Actinomycetes; order Kitasatosporales; family Streptomycetaceae; genus Streptomyces; species Streptomyces sp. R33. The sequence continues at coordinate 5,637,519 of NZ_CP165727.1, forward strand.
AGGAGGTGCCGGGCAGCAGGCCCAGGACGGCCAGCACGCCCAGGCCCAGGAACAGCGCGATCGCACCGATCTTGAGGGCGGCGAACCAGAACTCGAACTCGCCGAAGTGGGAGACGGCGGCCAGGTTGGTGCCGCAGAACAGGGCCATGAAGGCCAGCACCCACATCCAGGACGGGGTGCCGGGGAACCAGCCGGTCATGATGTGCGCCGCGCCGATCGCCTCGATGGCCACGCCCACGCACAGCAGCGTCCAGAACATCCAGCCGGCCGTGAACCCGGCCCACGGGCCGATCGCCCGGTCCGCGTGCACGGAGAACGAGCCGGAGGCGGGGTTCGCGGCGGACATCTCGCCGAGCATCCGCATCACGAACATCACGAGCAGCCCGGACACGGCGTACGCGATCACGATCGAGGGACCCGCGGCGGCGATCCCGGCGCCGGAGCCGACGAAGAGGCCGGCGCCGATGACCCCGCCGAGGGCGATCATCGAGAGGTGGCGCTGCTTGAGGCCGTTGCCGAGGGGGGATCCGGCGCCGCCCGGGGACGACGCGTCCTGGGCGCGGGGCGCGGTGGATGTCTGGCTCATGGAGGTGTTGCCTGTCCGGTGTGCGGGTGGACGGGAGGAAGTGCCCCAGTCTCACCTCTGTCCGATCATCGGACGCCAACTGTCCGTTATTCGGACAATGGGATGACCGCCGGTGATCGTCCCCGTACGCTCGCGGCAGGACACCGGAGACGCGGCAGGGGGCCGAATGGACCACGGCATACGGGAATTGGCGGCGACGGGCCGCGGCGTACTGGTCACCGGAGCCTCCCGGGGCATCGGGCGGGCCGTCGCGGCGGCGTTCGCCCGGCAGGGCGACCGCGTCGCCGTGCACTGCTCGGCCCCGGGTGGGGATGCAGAGGCGACCCTCGCCGCGCTGGAAGGGGAGGGGCACGTGCTGATCGCCGGGGACCTCGCCGACCCGGCCCGGGTGGAGGCGCTGGCGGACGAGGCCGAGGAACTGCTCGGCGGTGTGGACGTCCTGGTCAACAACGCCGCCGTGATGGTGGCGCACCCGCCCGCCGAGACCTCGTACGCGCAGTGGCAGGAGGCCTGGCGGCGCACCGTCGACGTGAACCTGTTCGGCGCCGCCAACCTCAGCCACTGCGTCGCCCGCCACATGATCGACGGGGGCCGCGCCGGCCGCATCGTCAACGTCGGCTCCCGCGGGGCGTTCCGGGGCGAGCCCGACCACCCGGCCTACGGCGCCACCAAGGCCGCACTCCACGCGCTGGGCCAGTCCCTCGCCCTGGCCCTGGCCCCGCACGGCATCGCCGTCGCCTCCGTCGCCCCCGGCTTCGTCGCCACCGAGCGGGTCGCCGGCCGGCTGGAGGGGGCCGAGGGGGCGGGCATCGCGGCCCAGAGCCCCTTCGGCCGGGTCGCGCAGCCCGAGGAGATCGCCTCCGCCGTGCTCTACCTGGCCTCGCCCGGGGCGGTGTGGAGCTCGGGCGCGGTCCTCGACGTCAACGGGGCCTCCTACCTGCGCACCTGACGCCCGCGCACCCGGTACCCCGCCGACGGCCCGGTACGCACAGGACCCCCGCGCCGTCGGGCGGCGCGGGGGTCCGCAGGGGCGGGGACGCGGGTCAGGCGGCCTTGCGCGCCCGGATCTCCCGCACCCACGCCACGACCAGCACGGCCGCGGCCGCGCCGGTGGACCACAGCAGCTGCGGCCGCGCCGAGTCGTCGAACAGCATCAGCACCAGCACCGCCGCCATGCCGAGCAGCGCCGCCCACGTCAGGTACGGGAAGCACCACATCCGCAGCGTGAGCCGCTCCGGCATGTCCCGCTCGAGCATGCGGCGCAGCTTCAGCTGCGAGACCGCGATCAGCGCCCACACGAACAGCAGCACTGCGCCGACCGCGTTGAGCATGTAGAGGAAGACCGTGTCCGGCCACAACAGGTTCAGCACCACCGACACGAAGCCGAAGGCCACCGAGGCGAACACGGCCCGGCGCGGCACTCCGCCGCCGGACACCTTCAGCAGCGCCTTGGGTGCCTCGCCGCGCTCGGCCAGCGAGAACACCATGCGGGAGGAGCCGTACAAGTTGGCGTTGAGCGCGGAGAGCAGCGCCACGAACACCACGATGTTCATGATCTGTCCGGCCGCCGGGATCCCGATGGAGTCCAGCACCGCGACGTAGGGGCTCTCGCCCGGCTTCAGCGAGTCCCACGGCAGCAGGGTCACGATGACCACCATCGAGCCGACGTAGAAGAAGAGGATGCGCCACACGGCGCTGCGCACCGCGCGCGCCACGGACTTCGCCGGGTCGTCGGACTCGGCGGCCGCGATGGTGACGACCTCCAGGCCGCCGAAGGCGAAGATGACGGCGAGCATGCCGGCGACCACTCCGCCGAAGCCCTCGGGGAAGAAGCCGCCCTGGCCGGTGAGGTTGGCCGTGCCGACCGGATCCGTGTCCGGGAGCAGGCCGAAGATCGCGAGGGTGCCGAGGATCAGGAAGAGCACGATCGCGCCGACCTTGAGGGCCGCGAACCAGAACTCGAACTCGCCGAAGTTCTTCACGGCGGCCAGGTTGCTCACGGTGAAGACCACCATGAAGACGAGCACCCAGACCCACTGGTCGACCGAGGGCAGCCAGCCGTTCGCGATCTTCGCCGCGCCGGTGGCCTCCACGGCCAGCACCACGACCAGCAGGAACCAGTACAGCCAGCCCGCGGAGAAACCGGCCCAGCGGCCCAGCGCCCGCTCCGCGTACACGGAGAACGAGCCGGAGGCGGGCATCGCCGCCGACATCTCGCCGAGCGCGCGCATGACCAGCATGGCGAGGGCGCCCGCCAGCAGGTACGAGCAGATGATCGCGGGGCCGGCGATGCCGATGCCGGCTCCGGATCCGACGAACAGCCCGGCGCCGATCACGCCGCCGAGGCCGAGCATGGTCAGGTGGCGCTGCTTGAGACTGTGGCTGAGGGGTTCCTCGGGCAGGTCGGGCCCGGTCGGCGGGGTGGGCCCGGAAGGCGGTGCGGTGGGCAAGCGGTCGCGCATGAGTGGGTGCTCGTACTCTCGTGCTCGGCAGCGGCGGTGGGGGCTCCGCAGAGGATTGGCGGGACCCTACAGTCTCGCCGGACGGCGCCCCTCCGTGCAAAACGGACGTGTTGTCTGAATCTGGCTCGTGACGCGGATCACTGCCTGTCAGGTGTGAACCGGCCTCTTTGTGCACTCCCCACCAAACCGGTGAGTAGGGCTTTGTCCCGGCCGGCGGTGGGGAGGCGCCCGGCCGCGCACTAGCGTCGGTGATCGTCCCGTCACCCTCACCCCGCGGAGCCTCCGATGAGCACTGCTTCCGTCTCCTTCCGCCCCGGCGCCGTCCTCGCCGACCTGCTGCCCGCGAGCCGCGTCCGCGACATCGCGCTCGTCGCCGGCGGAGCCGCGCTCACCGGTCTGGCCGCGCAGCTCTCCGTGCCCGTTCCCGGCTCCCCGGTCCCGGTCACCGGCCAGACCTTCGCGGCCCTGCTGGTCGGCACCGCCTTCGGTGCCCGCCGCGGGTTCCTCTCGCTCGCCCTGTACGCGCTCGTCGGCATGGCGGGCGTGCCGTGGTTCGCGGGCGGCACCTCCGGCGCGGGCGGCGCCTCCTTCGGCTACGTGCTCGGCATGCTGCTCGCCGCCACCGTCGTGGGCGCCCTGGCCCGCCGCGGCGCCGACCGCTCGGTGCTCCGTACGGCCGCCACCATGGCGCTGGGCTCCGCCCTGATCTACGCGGTGGGCGTGCCGTACCTGGCGCTGTCCACCGGGATGTCCTTCGGCGCGGCCGTCGCGGCGGGTCTGACCCCGTTCCTGATCGGCGACGCGCTCAAGGCCGCGCTGGCCATGGGCCTGCTGCCCGCCACCTGGAAGCTGGCCGGCCGCAAGTAGCCCCCGTACGGCGAGCGCGGCAAGCACGGCAGCCCCGGACCACGCGAAGTGGTCCGGGGCTGCCGTGCTTGCGTGCATGCGTGCCTAGGCGCGCTCGGCCGCCTTGCGGCGCATGTCGCGCACCACGCCGATGACCAGCACGACGGCGGCGACCAGCAGCGACAGCATGACCGTCTCGCGGTTGTCCTTGTCGTAGACCATGTAGGCCAGGACGAAGGTGATCATCGCGGCGGTGGCCCACGTCAGGTACGGGAAGAGCCACATCTTGACCGTCAGCTTGTCCGGCGCCTCACGGACGAGGATCTTGCGCATCCGCAGCTGGGTCAGGCAGATGACCAGCCACACGAAGAGCGCGATCGCACCCGAGGAGTTCAGCAGGAAGCTGAAGACCGTGTCCGGGGAGCTGTAGTTGAAGTAGACCGCGGCGAAGCCGAAGACCACCGAGCCCAGGATCGCGGCCATGGGCACGCCCCGCTTGTTGACCTTGGCGAAGATCTTGGGCGCGTCACCGCGCTCACCCAGCGAGAACGCCATGCGGGAGGCCGTGTACATGCCCGAGTTCAGGCAGGACAGCACAGCGGTCAGGACGATCACGTTCATGATCTGGCCGGCGTGCGCGATGCCGATCGAGTCCAGGGCGGCGACGTACGAACCCTTGTCGACGATCGACTTGTCGTTCCACGGCAGCAGGGTGAGGACGATGAAGATCGAGCCCAGGTAGAAGACGCCGATGCGCCAGATCACCGAGTTGGTGGCCTTGGTGACCGCGCGGCGCGGGTCCTCGGACTCGCCGGCCGCCAGGGTGACGATCTCGCTGCCCATGAAGGAGAAGACGACCATCAGCACACCGGTGAGGATGGAGCCCCAGCCGTTCGGCATGAAGCCGCCGGCGTCGGTGAGGTGGGCGAATCCCGCACCCGGGTTGTCCGAGCCCGGCAGCACGCCGAACACGGCCAGCATGCCGACGACCACGAAGGCGCCGATGGCGACGACCTTGATGCCGGCGAACCAGAACTCGAACTCGCCGTAGGAGGCGACCGAGCCGAGGTTGGTGACCGTCAGGACCACCATCACGATCAGGGCCCAGCCCCACTGCGGGACGGCGGGGACCCAGCCTTCGAGGATCTTCGCGCCGGCGGTTGCCTCCACGGCGAGCACGACGACCCAGAAGAACCAGTACAGCCAGCCGATGGAGAAGCCGGCCCAGCGGCCGAGCGCCCGGTCGGCGTACGCCGAGAAGGAGCCCGAGTTCGGGCTGGCGGCGGCCATCTCGCCGAGCATCCGCATCACGAAGACGACCATCGCGCCGACGAGGAGGTACGAGATCAGGATGGCGGGGCCGGCCTTGGCGATGCCGCCACCAGAGCCGACGAAGAGACCGGCGCCGATGACGCCGCCAATGGCGATCATGGAAAGGTGGCGGTTCTTGAGACCGGCCTTCAGACCGTCGGAGGGCAGGCCCTCACCGGAGTTTCCGGTGGGGTCGCCTGCCTTCTGAAGGGTCGTCGTGGAGCTCATGGACGGATCCTTAGGTTCTCGGGTTGCGAGGCCCCGGCATTCAAACCTGAGATGAACGCAGGACGGAAGACCTCAGTCCGGATCGTTGCCTTGGGATGAAAGTCCAGGACCTGGGTCCCGCCGTGTCCCATCTGCGTTCTTTGGGTTTACTTGAGCTTTAGAAGTGACTTACGCGACACCCCTCCGCGGATCTTCGGGGCCGCTCGTGCCACACTCGACCCATGCGCGTGTACCTCGGATCCGACCATGCCGGCTTTGAGCTCAAGAACCACCTGGTGGACTGGCTCAAGAACAACGGCCACGAGCCCGTCGACTGCGGGCCCCACATCTACGACGCCGTGGACGACTACCCGCCGTTCTGCCTGCGCGCCGCGGAGAAGACCGCCGCGGACGCCGACAGCCTCGGCATCGTGATCGGCGGCTCCGGCAACGGCGAGCAGATCGCCGCGAACAAGGTCAAGGGCGTCCGCGCCATCCTGGCCTGGAGCGTCGAGACCGCGAAGCTCGGCCGTGAGCACAACAACGCCAACGTGATCTCCGTCGGCGGCCGGATGCACACCCAGGACGAGGCCGTGTCCTTCATCGAGGCCTTCCTGGCGACCCCGTACTCCGGCGAGGAGCGCCACACCCGGCGCATCGAGATGCTCTCCGCGTACGAGACCACCGGCGAGCTCCCCCCGATCCCGGCCCACCACCCGCAGGGCTGATCTTCCGCTTCGCCGTGCCGCCGTGGCTTCCGGCCCGGCGGCACGGCCGTTTCCCGACGTAGGAGCAGAGCAGTGCCCGAGGGGCATACGATCCACCGCCTCGCCCAGGACCACACCGAGCGCTTCGCCGGGCGCCCGGTCCGGGTGAGCAGCCCGCAGGGCCGCTTCGCCGAGAGCGCCGCCCTGCTCGACGGGCGGGACCTGGAGAGCGCCGAGGCGCACGGCAAGCACCTGTTCCTGGAACTCGGCGACGCGTGGGTCCACATCCACCTCGGCCTGTTCGGCAAGCTCGGCTTCGGCCCGGCCCCCGCGCCCCCGGCCACCGACACGGTCCGGCTGCGGCTCCTCAACGCCGAGCACTGGGCCGACCTGCGCGGCCCCACCGCCTGCGCACTGATCGGCGACGCCGAGAAGAAGGCGATACACGAGCGGCTCGGCCCCGACCCGCTGCGCCCGGCCGACGATCCGGACCGCGCATGGAAGCGGATCTCCCGCTCCCGCACCACCGTCGCCGCCCTGCTCATGGACCAGAAGGTGATCGCGGGCGTCGGCAACGTCTACCGCGCCGAGGTCCTCTTCCGGCACGGCATCGACCCGTACCGGCTCGGCAAGGACCTCACGCGCGGCGAGTGGGACGCCATGTGGGCGGACCTGGCGGCGCTGATGCGCGAGGGAGTACGGAACAACCGGATCGACACCGTCCGCGACGAGCACCTGCCCGAGGCCATGGGCCGTCCGCCGCGCGTGGACGACCACGGCGGCGAGGTGTACGTCTACCGCAGGGCGAACATGCCCTGCCACATCTGCGGGGCCGAGGTCCGCACCGCCGACCTGGCGGCGCGCAACCTCTTCTGGTGCCCGTCCTGTCAGACCCGCTGAGGCCGGACCGGCCGGCCCGGCTCAGAAGCCGTGCGGGAGCCAGGGCGCCGCGTCGGTGGCGAAGGCCCGCGAGGCCGCGGCCAGGGCGCCCGGGCGCAGCTCGCGCACCCGGCCCGCCGCCGCCAGCGCGGTCAGGGTGATCCCGCCGAGGTACGCCGAGCCCAGCTCCCGGGCCGACAGCTCCAGGTCCGCCGGGTCCGCCGTCCGCGTGACGCGGGCGGCGCCCTCCGCGTCGCAGACCAGCCGCCACCGCCCCTCGTTCCACGGGCAGAACGCGTCCTCGACCTCCACCACCACGTCCAGCGGAGCCCCGTACGCGCGCGCCTCCAGGGCTGCCGGCAGGTCCACCAGCCGCAGGTGCAACGAGTCCCGCAGGCTCGGCCGCGACCGTCGGACGTCGCTGACCAGGTGGAGCAGCGGATCGTCCACCGGCCGCCTGCCGGCCCGTACGGTCGAGGTCAGGTCGATCTCGAAGAGGTAGCGCCACAGCGCGGCCGTCGTCGCCGGGTCCAGCGCATCGAGATCGGCCACCTCGACCTTGCCCTCCGGGCCCTGCGGCTCCCAGTCCGCCCTGACCCGGTAGCGGGCGTACCCGGCCACCTGGCCGTCCGTCCGCTCCGCCACCACGCACTTCAGCGGCGAGGCGCCCTCGCGCATCGCCTCCGGATCCAGCACGCCCAGCAGCTCCCAGCCGGGCTGCCGCGCCGGCATGCCGGGCCGCCGGGCGACCAGCTCCGCGTACACCTGCTCGCACTCCGGCAGCGCCTTCTCCGGATCGACGAGCCGCAGTCGCACCTCGTCCGTCCCCGGCGGCACCGAGAGCCGTACGCGGGTGCTGTCGACGGCCAGGGCCAGCGCGTACGACGCGATGCCGTAGCCGAAGCGCCCGTAGATCGCCGCCTCCGAGGCCGTCAGCACGGCGAGCGGCTCGCCACCAGCCCGGATGTCGTCGAGCTGGCGGCGCATCATCGACGTGAGCACGCCCCGGCGGCGGTGCGTCGGCGCGACGCCCACCATCGTGACCCCGGCCGCCGGCACCAGTGCGCCGCCCGGCACCGAAAGGCGGAACGAGAAGGCACTGGCCGAGCCGACGCAGGTCCCGCCGTCCCAGACGCCCAGCGAGCGCCCGGGCTCGGTCAGGGACTTGTAGAGTTCCCGCTCCTGGGGAGACTCCGGCACCCCGCCGAACGCCAGTTCCAGGTGGTCGTACCAGACATCCCACTCATCAGCCTGCAATACGCGCATCTCAAGAGCCATACGGCCATCCTTACCAGGGCATTCCGTCACAGTCGAAGGGTTTTCGACCGGCCGGAGCCCCCGGGTCCGGGGGTCCCCCTGCGCATGCACAGCCAGGATGGATAGGGTCCCGAAGCAATGGCCGGAGCACGCATGGAGACGCTCATGGCCCGGATGCGCATGCTGTCGCACCGGGCCCGCACCGCCCTGCGCAAATCCGCCGTCGACTACTTCCGCGGCGACGCCTCCGACTGGCTCGCCTTCGCCGGTCTGCTCCTGACCATTCCCGCCATCGCCTGCGGCACGCTCATGCTGCCGGTCTGGTTCTCGCCGTCCGCCCTCGTCCTGCCGATCGTCGCGGGCGGCCTGCTGCTGCGCCCCGCGAGCCTGCTCGCGCTGTACGCGGCCTCCGCGGCGGCCCTCATCGTCGAGGCCCTGGTCCTCGGGCCGTACACCCTCGGCCCCGCCCGGGTCACCCCCGGCACGGTCCTGGTCGTGGCCGCCTGCGGATTCTTCGGACTGATCATCGCCCAGTTCCGCAGCCGCGTCGGCGTGCCCTGGCGGCGCGGCGGCACCATGCTCTTCGACCTGCGCGAACGCATCCGGGTCCAGAGCAAGCTGCCCGCCCTGCCGCGCGGCTGGCACCGCGAGATGGCCCTGCGCCCGGCCGGCGGCCAGTCCTTCTCCGGCGACTTCGTCGTCGCCGCCCGCACGAACGGCGGCCGGACCCTCGAGGTCGTCCTGACCGACGTCTCCGGCAAGGGCATGGAAGCCGGCTCCCGCGCCCTGCTCCTGTCCGGCGCGTTCGGCGGCCTGCTCGGCGCCCTGCCCCCGCACGGCTTCCTGCCCGCCGCCAACGGCTACCTGCTCCGCCAGGACTGGGACGAGGGCTTCGCCACCTCCATCCACCTCGTCCTGGACCTGGAGACCGGCGACTACGAGCTCCTCTCCGCCGGCCACCTGCCCGCCCTCCAGCTCTCCGCGGGCACCGGCCGCTGGCAGGAGAAGTCCGGCGAGGGCCCGCTCCTCGGCGTCTACGACGGCGCCGAGTTCGAGCCCGCCCGCGGCAACCTGCGCCGCGGCGACGTCCTCATGCTCTTCACGGACGGCCTCGTCGAGACCGCCGACCGCGACATCAGCGAGGGCATCGACCGCCTCACCGGCGAAGCCGACCGCTACGTCGCCGCCGGCTGGGACGGCGCGGCCTGGCACCTGATCGAAAAGGTCGCCAAGGACGTCAACGACGACCGCGCGCTGCTGCTCATCCGCCGCTCGCCCTGAGCACCGGCTGCCCGGGGTGGGGTTTTCCCCACCAGTGATCCGCCTGGCTGCGCCATGTCCGCCCCCGTACCACCGTCCGTAGCGTCGGGACCACGATCACCGGCGGACACGGGAAGGCGGCACACCATGGGGCTCCGGCGGAGCAGGCGGCAGCGCGGCAGCGCGCAGGCGGCGTACGACGGCGCGGGGGAGGCGGCCTACGGCACGGGACACGACAGCACCGCCGCCGTCGAGCTGCGCGGCGTACGGCGCGAGTACGGGCGGGGAGCCGCCACCGTGCACGCGCTGCGCGGGATCGACCTCAGCCTGCCCCGCGGCAGCTTCACCGCCGTGATGGGGCCCTCCGGCTCCGGCAAGTCCACCTTCCTGCAGTGCGCGGCCGGACTCGACCTGCCGACCGCGGGCTCCGTCCGCCTCGGCGGCACCGAGATCACCGGCATGAACGAGAACGAGCTCACCGAGCTGCGCCGCAGCCGCCTCGGCTTCGTCTTCCAGGCCTTCAACCTGCTGCCGTCCCTGACGGTGGAGCAGAACGTGCTGCTCCCGATGCGGCTCGCCGGCGGCCGCCAGGACCGGGCGCGGGCCGCCGACCTGCTCGCCCGCGTCGGCCTCGAGGGCAAGGGCCGGCGCCGCCCCGCCGAGCTCTCCGGCGGCCAGCAGCAGCGCGTCGCCATCGCGCGGGCCCTGGTCACCCGCCCCGACGTCGTCTTCGCCGACGAGCCCACCGGCGCCCTCGACACCACCACCGCCGCCGAGGTCCTCGGGCTGCTCCGGGCCGCCGTGGACTCCATGGGCGCCACCATCGTCATGGTCACCCACGACCCGGCCGCCGCCGCCCACGCCGACCAGGTGCTCTTCCTCGCCGACGGGCTGATCGCGGACCGGCTGCCGCACAGCTCCGCCGCGGCCATCGCCGACCGCATGACGGCCCTGACCGCCCCGGCGTACGCGGGAGCGGCCGCCTGATGCCGCTCCACCCCAACGGCCTGGCCCGGGCGGCGGTCCGGTTCCGGCCCGCCGCCTTCGCCGGCACCTTCATCGCCCTGCTCATGACCGTCGCCATCGTCTCCGCCTGCGGCATCCTGCTGGAGAGCGGAGCCCGGGCGAGCGTCCCGCCGACCCGCTACGCCCAGGCGCCCGTGGTCGTTGCCGCCGACCAGCAGATCCGCTGGCAGATGGGCAGCGGCGAAGGCTCCTACGAGGAATCCGTGCGGGTCCCGGAGCGGGCCCGGGTCGACGCCGCCCTGCTGGAACGGCTGGCTCCGCTCGGGCGGGCCGTCCCCGACGTGGTCTTCCCCGTACGCGGGGATGCGGGCTCTGCCGTGGAGGCCTCCGGCTGGGGGGCGTCCGCCTTCACCGGCGCGCAGCTCAGCCGGGGCCGGACCCCGGAGGCTGCGGGGGAGGTCGTGCTGGGGACGGGCTCGGGGCTCCCGGCCGACCGGGTGTCGCTCGACACCCCGGTCGGGAAGCGGGAGTTCCGCGTCGTGGGACACGCCGAAGGCACCGGTGTCTGGTTCTCCGATGCCGAGGCCCGCGCCCTCTCCGGGCACCCCGGCACCCTCGACGCCGTCGTCGTGCTCGACGCCGACCCGGCCCGGGTCCGCGCCGCCGTCGGCGGCCGCGCCCAGGTGCTGACCGGCGCCGCCCGCGCCGTGGACCCGCAGCTCGCGGGCGCCAAGGAGCTACTGATGGGCCTGGGCGGTTCCTTCGGCGGCACCGCCACCCTCGTCGCCGTCTTCACCGCCGCCGGAACGGTCGCGCTCTCCGTCGGGCAGCGCTCCCGCGAGTTCGCCCTGCTGCGAGCCGTCGGAGCCACCCCGCGGCAGATCCGCCGCACCGTCGCCACCGAAGCCCTGCTCGTCGCGCCGGCCGCGGGCGCGCTGGGCTGCGTACCCGGAATCGGCCTCGCCGCCTGGTGGTTCGGGCAGCTCAAGGCCAAGGGCGCGATCCCGGCCGGGGTCGACCTCGCCGTTTCCTGGATCCCCCTGGTCTCGGCCGTCGGCATCGGCCTCGCCGCCGCCCTGCTCGCCGGCTGGGCCGCCGCCCGCCGGCCCGCCCGGATCCGGCCCGGCCAGGCGCTCGCCGAAGCAGCCGTGGAACGCCTCCGCCCGGGGTGGATCCGTACGCCGCTCGGCCTCGCGGCGGTGGCCGGCGGGATCGCCTGTGCGGGCCTGGCCGCCACCTCCGGCGGGGACGACGCCGCCAACGCCGCGCTCGGCGTCGTCATGCTCTTCATGCTGGCCGTCGCCCTGCTCGGCCCGCTGATCGCCCGCGCCTGCGCCGCCGTACTCGGCCTCCCGCTGCGCGCCGGCGGCGCCTCCGGCGCGCTGGCCGCCGCCAACTCCCGGGCCCACGCCCGCAGGCTCGCCTCCGCGATCACCCCGATCGTGCTCGCCATGGCCTTCTCCTCGACCCTGGTCTTCCTGCACACCAGCGAGGAACGCGCCGCCCGGCAGCAGCAGGAGGCCGGGCTGCTCGCCGACCACGTGATCACCGACCCGCCTTCCGACGCCCGCCCGGGCGTCGCGATCACCCGTACCCCGGTCCTCGTGATGGCCGGCCGCGGCGGCGAACGCCGGCTGCAGTCCGCATCGGCCCAGGGCGTCGCGGGCGATGTCACCACCGTCCAGGACCTGGGCGTACGCGAGGGCAGCCTCGCCGCGCTCCGGCCCGGCACGGTCGCCGTGGACCGGAGCCTCGCGGAGTCCGCCCGCCTGGGGGTCGGCGACCGCCTCGAACTCCGGCTCCCGGACGGGGCTCCGGCGCATCCCGAGATCGTGGCCGTCTACACCCGCGGCCTGGGCCTCGGCCAGGTCACCCTTCCCGCAGCCGACCTGGCCGGCCACACCACGGCCGGGCACGCCACCGAGCTCATGATCCGCGGCCCGGTGCCGGCGGAGCTGGGCCCGGCGGTCTCCGCCTCGGCGGTCCCCGTCTCGGCGTGGACCACGGCCCAGGACCCGGACCGCGAGCTCAACGCATGGGCCAACACCACCATGGCGGCGGTCCTCGGCGGCTTCGCGGCCGTCGCCGCCGCCAACACCCTGGTGATGACCGTCCTCGACCGCCGCCGCGAGCTGCGGATGCTCCGCCTCGTCGGCTCCACCCGCCGCCAGGTGTTCCGGATGCTGCGCTGGGAGGCCCTCCTGATCGGCGGCGCCGGCGTCATCCTCGGCAGCGCGATCGCCCTGGCCACGCTGTTCCCGCTGGCCAAGGCGCTCACCGGGGCGCCCCCGCACATCCCGCCGATGCTGTACGCCTCCTTCGCGGCGGCGGCCCTGACCCTGGGCCTGACGGCCACCACCCTCCCGGCCCGCTGGGCCCTGCGCCGGGGGACGGGCACGGTCTAGCGGTGCCCTAAGGGCTGTCCCGTAATCCCCGGCGGGCGCACGACGACAGCTACGGCGCCTCGCTGCGTTGTCGGAACGTCCGCATACGCCCAGTATGCGGACGCCCCTCCGCCTTGCGATGCACCGCATCTGACGCCGTGCGCTGATCCGCCAGGGATTACGGGACAGCCCTTAGTCGAACCGGATGTGCCGGACGCCGACGAGCGCGCGCCGCAGCCTCGCGCGGAGCGGGCCGTCGGTGTCCGGGGCGGCGCGCAGCCCGGTCACGGCCGCGATCCGGCCCGCCACCTGGGACACCGTGAGGTGGTCGGTGACCAGATGGTCGGCGAACTCCGGTCCGCGCAGCGCCTCCAGACATCCGTCGAGCCGGGCCACCGCGAAGCTCTCCCGTTTCAGCCCGCGCCCGAGCCCTCGCTCACGGAGCCTGCGCAGTACGGTCTCCCGCTCGGCCATCAGCGCGAAGTGCCGTACGTCGTGGCCTGCGGCGCGCAGCCGCCCCACCGTCTCGGCGAAGTAGCGCGGCTCGGTCACGGTCATCGGTACGACAACGGGCCCCGCGTGCCCCTCGGCGGCCAGCTCCAGCACCTCGAACACGCCCTGCCGCCACGCGGGCAGGTCCTGGAAGTCCCCGCGCAGCGCCGGCGGCATCATGCGGTGCAGCCCGAACCCGACGTGCTCCGGATCGCACACGACGCTGCCGGGCAGCCGCCGGTGCAGCTCGTACGCGGTCTGCGTCTTCCCGCCCCCGAAGGGCCCGTTGAGCCAGATGATCACCGGGCCGTCGCCTTCCAGGGGCCGATCCCGAGCTTCCCGGTGTTCCCGAGGTCGACGGAGTGGTGCAGCTCCAGCTCCACCCGGGGCGCACCGGGCCGCGGGGTCACGTCCAGCACCCACCCCTCGGCGGCGGGCACGGCGGAGTCGGTCACCAGGTTCCGCCACACCATGCCGAAGCCGGCCGCCTGGCCGGGCCGGAGCTCGACCCTCTGCGGATCAGCCTCGGTCCCGGTGGGCGCGGCGGCGATCCCGTCACCCCCGTGCTGGACGGCCACCTCGACGGGGGCCCGTTTCCTGTCCAGCAGCCGGATCTCCGGATAGCCCTCGAGTACGTACGGCTGCGTACCGCAGTTGACCAGCTGGATGTCGGCGACGCGCAGCCCCATGGCGGCGTCCCCGGCCCCTTCGAGCAGCCGCACCCCGCCCTCGGGGCACGCGGACGCCCCGGCCGCGGGAGGGGAGGCCGTGACGGTGGGAGGGGAGGCCGTGACGGTGGGCGCGGGGGGCCTCGGCACGCTGGGCCCGGGCGCGGCGGCAGGCGCGGGTGGCACATCACACCCCGCCACCGCTCCCGCCACGACCACCGCTCCGGCCACCCCCAGCACCCACCGAGTCATCCCCCGACCCTACGCCCCACCAACTCCCGCCCCGTCGGCCCGAGGCCCGGCCGCGCCGCCCCGCTCCAGCCCCGCCGGCGTTTGCGGCGCGGGGTCTGGGGCGGAGCCCCAGGAGCCCGGCGCAGCCGGGGCCGCTCGCGCGGCGGCGCCGCACCGGCACCCACCCGACGCCGGCGCACTGCAGCCCCGTCGGCGCCCGAGTCGGGCGGAGCTCCGTGCAGCTGGGAAGCCGGGCCAATCACCCCCGATTGGCCGGTCCGCCGCGCCCGGCGGATCCCTACCGTGCCCCCATGGACCGCACGCTCGCCACCGACCTCGCCCGCCTCCCCGACCTCCTGGAGGCCACCCGCCGCACCGCCGCCGAGACCCTCGCGGCTCTGGACGCCCATCCCGTCGTACCGCCCGCCGGGCCTCCGCGGGACCCCGAACCCCTGCCGGAGCGCGCCGCCGGTGCGGACGCCGCCCTCGCCGCCTTCCGGGACCGGTGGGAGCCCCGCCTCTCGGCCTCCGCCGGCCCTCGCTACCTCGGCTTCGTCACCGGCGGCGCCACCCCCGCCGCCCTCGCCGGCGACTGGCTGACCGCCGTCCACGACCAGAACTCCAACTCCGCCCTAGACCCCGCCGGCCAGGACCTCGAACGCGAAACGATCAGCTGGCTACGCGACCTCTTCGGCCTCTCCGACGCCCACACCGGCACCTTCGTCAGCGGCGCCACCATGTCCAACACCACCGGCCTCGCGATCGCCCGCGAGTGGCTCGGCGAACGCCTCGGCGTCGCTCCCTCCGAGGACGGCGCGGCAGCCCTCGGCCCCGTCCGCGTGCTCTCCGGGGCCCCGCACTCCTCCATCGCCAAGGCCCTCTCCGTCCTCGGCCTCGGCCGCAGCTCCCTCGTCGCCGTCCCCACCCTCCCCGGCCGCGAGGCCGTCGACCCCGCCGCCCTCGACCGCGCCCTCGCCGACACCCCCGGCCCGGCCGTCGTCGTCGCCAACGCCGGCACCGTCAACACCGTGGACTTCGACGACCTCCGCGCCATCGCCGCCCTCCGCGAACGCCACGCGTTCTGGCTCCACACCGATGCCGCCTTCGGCGCCTTCGCCGCGCTTTCCCCGGAGCACGCCCACCTCGCCGCCGGCCTCGACGCCTCCGACTCGCTCTGCATCGACCTGCACAAGTGGCTGAACGTCCCCTACGACAGCGCCGTCCAGTTCACCCGCCGCCAAGACCTCCAGGCCCGCGTCTTCCAGAACGCCGCCGCCTACCTCGGCCCCCTGGGAGACCGCCCCGACCTCGTCCACCTCACCCCCGAGAACTCGCACCGGCTGCGCGCCCTCGCCGCCTGGTTCACCCTCCGCGCGTACGGCCGCGAAGGCCACCGCGAGATCGTCGAGCGCGACATCGCCTGCGCCCGGGCCCTCGGCGCCGCACTCGAGCAGGACCCGGCCTTCCGCCTCCTCGCCCCGGTCCGCCTGAACGTCGTCTGCTTCACCCTCGCCGAGGACCCCACCCCGGCCCGCCTGACGGCCCTGCGCGAGGCGGCGCAGGAGGAGGTGTTCGTCACCCCCACCGTCTACGCGGGAACCCCCGCCCTGCGCGCAGCGTTCTCCAACTGGCGCACCACACAGGCGGATGTACGCCGGGCCGCACGGGCCCTGCGTACGGCGGCGAAGGGGACGGTATGACGCAACGGCAGCAGCAACCGCTGACCCTGCTCGAGGTCGAGGCCCTGGCGCGCTCCGCGCACGAGGGCCAGACCGACAAGGCCGGCCGGCCGTACGCCGAGCACCTCGCGGCCGTCGCGGAGGGAGTCCGCACCCGCGGCGGCAGCGCGGAGCAGCAGGCGGCGGCCTGGCTCCACGACGCCATCGAGGACGACGCGCTCAGCCGGGAGTGGCTGGATTCGGCCGCTCTGCCCCAGCCGGTGAAGGACATGGTCCTGGCCGTCACCAAACGCCCCGGCGAACCGGTGGAGGAGTACGCGGCCCGGATCCTCGCCACGCCCGGCGCCCTCCTGGTCAAGGAGGCCGACCTGGCGCACAACGCGGACCCCGTACGGCTCTCCGTACTGGACGGTCCCACCCGGGAACGGCTGTCCGCGAAGTACGCGTATGTCCGCTCCCTCCTCGGCCTCACCGCGCCGTGACACCGGCCCCGCGCCCGAAATATGCCCGGCGCACGAGCGGTTGGCGGGAAAGCGGCGACGCCGATTCGCCACGGGGCGGATAGCCGGGGCCCGTTGGTGGGAGGATGGTCCATGTGGGGGCGCGCGCGGCCGCGCGCCCCAGGCCGACCAGGGGACGACCGAAGGTGTGATCAGTAGTGGCCATTTCGCTGTCAGTGGTGGTTCTGTTGGCGGTCATCCTGGTGGTGCTCGTCCGCGGGAACCACATCAAGGCCGGCCCCGCGATCGTCGCGGTCCTCTTCGGCTTCTTCCTGGCGTCCAGCTCCATCGCCCCGGACGTCAACCGCTTCCTCAACTCCCTCGCCGACACCATCGCGGGAATCAAGCTCTAGGGGAAGCTCAGGGAGTGCCGGCCGTCCGCCGGTACTCCAGGTCCGCGTTCACCCGGCCGCCCAGCGCGATGACGCCGAGGGTGGCCGCATTCTCGTCGGCGATCGCGTCGTCACATGGGCGACCTTGCTCCTGGTGCCGGCACGGCCGCGCCTCGACGCACCCCTGCGCCGCGACCCCCTCAAGGCCATCCGCGGGATGCCGAGGGGCAAACCGGACGATAGGCTAAAAGTGGCATCAGTACGGCGTAACGGCGTGAGATTTCCCCCTCGGCGCCCCGTGCGACCGCTGCCGCGGGTATCGGAGCCGTCACGCCTCACCGGCCGCACCGTCAGCGTCCAAGGCAGGTTGAACATGAACCGGACACGTCGTCTTGCAGCACTCACACTGTTGGTGGCCCCCGCCCTCGCGCTGGGCCCCGCCGTCGCCGCACACGCCTCGACCACCGCGACCACCGCGGCCCCCGCGGCCGCGAAGTGCAACGTCGAGGTGGATTCAGCCGGCAAATACCACCTGTGGGGTGAGGGGTTCCCCGCCGGCACGACGGTGACCTACTCCGGCTCCACCTCGGGCTCGGTCCCCATCGACAAGTCGGGCAGGTTCGACCTCGGCGGCCTGAGCGGAGCCAAGTACGTCGTCAAGACGGCCGACGGCAAGACCACGGTCACCTGCGCGATGGTCCAGCACTGAGACGTGCGCCAGTTCGGAACGACGAAGGGCCAGGTCGGAGGAAGCATCCTCTGACCTGGCCCTTTGTGCTTCAGAGCGGGCGACGGGAATCGAACCCGCGTAGCTAGTTTGGAAGACTAGGGCTCTACCATTGAGCTACGCCCGCAACGCGTGCGCCGCAGGTCCGGGGGGCCGCGGCACGGACAGCATCCTAGCGGGTCGGGCCGGGGGAGTGCACACCGCATTACGCGCCCGCGGTGCGGCGTCCGGAAACCTTCGCTCAAACCCCGCGCATCGGAGGGTCTCCGGGCATGTACCCTACGTGTCGCACCGACGGGGTGTGGCGCAGCTTGGTAGCGCGTCCGCTTTGGGAGCGGAAGGTCGTCGGTTCGAATCCGGCCACCCCGACCAACAGCACCACCGGCATCGCCATCACAAGATCGCGTTGTGGGCAGATTGCCGCTTGCGGCTACTATGCAAGCTGCGTGCCCGTGTGTCTGATGTACCGGGCCGAATCCGCCGAACCGCTGAATCGCAGCGCGGACGCAGAACCCCAAGCAGTCAGCCACAAGGAGACCGAACCGTGAAGAGCGCCGTGGAGACCCTGAACCCGACTCGGGTTCGGCTCACTGTTGAGGTGCCCTTCGAGGAGCTCAAGGACAGCCTCGACGCGGCGTACAAGAAGATCAACCAGCAGGTCACGGTGAAGGGCTTCCGCAAGGGCAAGATCCCGGCCCGGGTCATCGACCAGCGCTTCGGTCGCGGTGCGGTGCTGGAGGAGGCCGTCAACGACGCCCTCCCGAAGTTCTACACCGAGGCCGTCAACGAGGCCGACCTGAACCCGCTGGGCCAGCCCGAGGTCGACATCACGGAGCTGAAGGACGGCGAGCTGCTGGCCTTCACCGCCGAGGTCGACGTCCGCCCCGAGATCGAGATCCCGGACTACTCCGGCATCGAGGTCGAGGTCGACGCGGTCGAGGTCTCCGACGAGGACATCGAGAAGTCGGTCGAGCAGCTGCGCGGCCGCTTCGCGTCCACCAAGGACGTCGAGCGCGCGGCCGAGGACGGCGACGTCGTCACCATCGACCTCGAGGCCAAGGTCGACGGCGAGGTGCTGCCCGACGGCGTCGCCTCCGACGTCTCCTACACCATCGGCTCGGGCGAGCTCCTCGAGGGCATCGACGACGCCGTCAAGGGCCTGGAGGCCGGTGGCGAGGCCACCTTCACCTCCCAGCTGAAGGGCGGCTCCGCCGAGGGCAAGGACGCCGAGGTCACCGTCAAGGTCACCAAGGTCTCCGCCCGTGAGCTGCCGGAGCTGGACGACGAGTTCGCGCAGATGGCGAGCGAGTTCGACACCCTCGAGGACCTCAAGGCGGACAGCCGCAAGCGCCTCGAGAACATGAAGCAGTACGACCAGGCCACGCAGGCCCAGGAGCGCGTCCTGGAGAAGCTGCTGGAGCTCGTCGAGGTGCCGATCCCCGAGAAGCTGCTCGAGGACGAGGTCAACACCCGCAAGCACAACCTGGAGCACCACCAGCTCGGCCAGATGGGCCTGACCATCGAGAAGTACCTGGAGTTCCAGGGCAAGACGGTCGAGGAGTTCGACGCCGAGACCAAGGACCAGGCGATCAAGGGCATCAAGACCCAGTTCGTCCTGGACGCGCTCGTCAACAAGGAGAAGCTGGGCGTCGACCAGGAGGAGCTCACCGAGCACCTCATGCGCCGTGCCGCCTCCTCCGGCATGTCCCCCGACCAGTTCGCCCAGGCCGTCGTCGAGGGTGGCCAGGTGCCGATGCTCGTCGGCGAGGTCGCCCGCGGCAAGGCTCTCGCGGTCGTCGTCGAGGCCGCCAAGGTCGTCGACACCAACGGTGAGGTCGTCGACCTCTCCGACGAGGAGGACGAGGTCGAGGCTGCCGCCGAGGCCGTCGAGGCCGTCGTCGAGGGTGACGCCGCCGAGGCCCAGGCCGACGAGGCCAAGTAACACCTTGGGCGCCGCCCCGCGCGGCGCCCGCTGAGCAGCACCCGAAGGGCCCGTACGCAGCCGTGTACGGGCCCTTCGCACACTCCGCGCACGGCGCCTTCCACCGGGCCTGCGCCGGGTCCCCCAAGGGCCCACGGACCTTGCGCTCCGAGCGAACAGTTCGGGAAGCGGGATGGCGTTGTCCGACCTGCGCGTTAGGGTCCATGAATACGAGGGCACGGGAGTACCCGGATGCCGGCGGCCACGGCCGCCGAACGGTCCGCGCCCCAGAACGAGACGCTGAGACGGCATGTGGCCGTCGGAGACGAGCAGGTGGATACGTGACGAATCTGAAGCCTTACGCCGCGGGTGAGCCGTCCATCGGTGGCGGCCTCGGCGACCATGTCTACAACCGGCTGCTCGGCGAGCGCATCATCTTCCTCGGCCAGCAGGTCGACGACGACATCGCCAACAAGATCACGGCGCAGCTCCTCCTCCTGGCCGCGGAGCCGGAGAAGGACATCTACCTGTACATCAACAGCCCGGGCGGCTCGGTGACGGCGGGCATGGCGGTCTACGACACCATGCAGTACATCCCGAACGACGTCGTCACCATCGGCATGGGCATGGCGGCCTCCATGGGCCAGTTCCTGCTCACCGGCGGCGCCCCGGGCAAGCGCTTCGCGCTCCCGAACACCGACATCCTGATGCACCAGGGTTCCGCCGGCATCGGTGGCACCGCCTCGGACATCAAGATCCAGGCCCAGTACCTGCTGCGCACGAAGCAGCGCATGGCCGAGATCACCGCCCACCACTCCGGCCAGACCGTGGAGGCGATCATCCGCGACGGCGACCGCGACCGCTGGTTCACCGCGGAGGAGGCCAAGGATTACGGCCTCATCGACGAGATCATCTCCGCCGCGTCGCTGGTCCCGGGCGGCGGCGGCACCGGGGCCTGACCCCGGCCCCGGCGCGCGGGTCCTCGTCCGAGGCCCCGTACGCCCGCCCCCACCCGGCAAGCCCCAGCCCGCAGAACGCCACCAGGATGGTGAACACCCAGATGCACATGAACAACCTCTCTCCCGCGAGCGGCCTCTACACCGGCGCGCAGGTGGACAACCGCTACGTCGTCCCGCGCTTCGTCGAGCGCACCTCGCAGGGCGTGCGCGAGTACGACCCGTACGCGAAGCTCTTCGAGGAGCGCGTGATCTTCCTCGGCGTGCAGATCGACGACGCATCCGCCAACGACGTCATGGCGCAGCTGCTGTGCCTGGAGTCGATGGACCCGGACCGCGACATCTCGATCTACATCAACAGCCCCGGTGGCTCCTTCACCGCGCTGACGGCCATCTACGACACGATGCAGTTCGTGAAGCCGGACATCCAGACGGTCTGCATGGGCCAGGCGGCCTCCGCCGCCGCGGTCCTGCTGGCGGCCGGCACGCCCGGCAAGCGCATGGCGCTGCCGAACGCCCGCGTGCTGATCCACCAGCCGTCCGGCGGCACCGGCCGTGAGCAGCTCTCCGACCTGGAGATCGCGGCCAACGAGATCCTGCGCATGCGTGACCAGCTGGAGACCATGCTGGCCAAGCACTCGACCACGCCGATCGAGAAGATCCGCGAGGACATCGAGCGCGACAAGATCCTGACGGCCGAGGACGCGCTCGCGTACGGCCTGATCGACCAGATCGTCTCGACCCGCAAGAACTCCCACTGATCCTTGCCGCCAGTTGGCGTGGG
Organism: Streptomyces sp. R33; assembly: GCF_041200175.1. Classification (NCBI taxonomy): domain Bacteria; kingdom Bacillati; phylum Actinomycetota; class Actinomycetes; order Kitasatosporales; family Streptomycetaceae; genus Streptomyces; species Streptomyces sp. R33. The sequence goes on from NZ_CP165727.1 coordinate 5,658,674, forward strand.
CACGTCGTCACATTCGGCGATGTGAACCACGTCAAGGGGGCCCCGTACGGGGCCCCCGGCAAGGTACCGTCGGATATGAGGCACCAGGAGCGCTGAACCAAGCGTCTCCCAGGCGAAGGGGAAGCACCTCGTGGCACGCATCGGTGACGGCGGCGACCTGCTCAAGTGCTCGTTCTGCGGAAAGAGCCAGAAGCAGGTGAAGAAGCTCATCGCAGGACCCGGTGTGTACATCTGCGACGAGTGCATCGACCTCTGCAACGAGATCATCGAGGAGGAGCTCGCCGAGACCTCCGAGGTCCGGTGGGAGGAACTCCCCAAGCCTCGTGAGATCTACGAGTTCCTGGAGAGCTACGTCGTCGGCCAGGAGCCGGCGAAGAAGGCCCTCTCGGTGGCGGTGTACAACCACTACAAGCGGGTCCAGGCCGGCGAGAACGGCGGTGCGCAGGGCCGGGACGACGCGATCGAGCTCGCGAAGTCCAACATCCTGCTGCTGGGCCCGACGGGCTCCGGCAAGACGCTCCTCGCCCAGACGCTCGCGCGCATGCTGAACGTCCCGTTCGCCATCGCCGACGCGACGGCGCTGACGGAGGCCGGGTACGTCGGCGAGGACGTCGAGAACATCTTGCTCAAGCTGATCCAGGCGGCCGACTACGACGTCAAGAAGGCCGAGACCGGGATCATCTACATCGACGAGATCGACAAGGTCGCCCGCAAGAGCGAGAACCCGTCGATCACCCGCGATGTGAGCGGCGAGGGCGTCCAGCAGGCCCTCCTGAAGATCCTGGAAGGCACGACCGCCTCCGTCCCGCCGCAGGGCGGCCGCAAGCACCCGCACCAGGAGTTCATCCAGATCGACACGACGAACGTGCTCTTCATCGTGGGCGGCGCCTTCGCCGGCCTCGAGAAGATCATCGAGTCGCGTGCGGGCGCCAAGGGCATCGGCTTCGGGGCGACGATCCGCTCGAAGCGCGAGATCGAGGCGAGCGACCAGTTCCAGGAGGTCATGCCGGAGGACCTGGTGAAGTTCGGGATGATCCCGGAGTTCATCGGCCGTCTGCCGGTCATCACCTCGGTGCACAACCTGGACCGCGAGGCGCTGCTGCAGATCCTGGTGGAGCCGCGGAACGCGCTGGTGAAGCAGTACCAGCGGCTGTTCGAACTCGACGGCGTCGAGCTGGACTTCGAGCGCGAGGCGCTCGAGGCCATCGCGGACCAGGCGATCCTCCGCCAGACGGGCGCGCGCGGGCTGCGCGCCATCATGGAGGAGGTCCTGATGTCGGTGATGTACGAGGTCCCGTCCCGCAAGGACGTGGCCCGCGTGGTCATCACCTCGGACGTGGTCCGCTCGAACGTCAACCCGACGCTGGTCCCCCGCATCGTCCCGAAGGACCAGGGCCCGCAGGAGAAGTCGGCGTAGCCGGCACGACGTACGAGGAGGGGCGCCCCGGACATCCGGGGCGCCCCTCCTCGTTTTCGGGACCATCTTGACCGATTATCGGACAAGCGGCCCGTGTGGCCTGGTCTGGCGGATGACTTCTTGATCAACTTTGTCTCGATCAGCCTTAGTCAAGGGGAAATGAGACATGAAGATGAAGAAGCGCGCACTCGGCGTCCTGGCCGCGACGTTCGCCGCAGCCGCCCTCCCGATCATGGCGGCTTCACCCGCGTCGGCCGACCAGGGTGCGTGCCAGTTTTCCCTGATAGACGCGGGCTACAGGGTCGGCCCGAAGGCGGAAGCGGCTTGCCGGACTGGAAGTGATTCCGGTAACCCCGCCCGTTGGATTCAGTGTTACTGGGGCCTGACCGCCATAGGGGTGACGGAAGTGGAGGCCGCCAGGGCCTGCAACGCGGCGTAGCGGGGGGACCGGCGGCGGTCGGCGTGAAGGCGACGAGTTCACACGCCGGCCGCCAGTCCGATCAGACCTTGGTCTGTGAGGTGTTGTAGAGCTTCGCCGCCAGCTTGGAGACGTCCTCCAGGGTGCCCTGGCTTCCGCCGGTCAGGATCGTGGTCTGGTCCATGTGGTTGACCGCGGTCAGGGTGGAGTGGTCGCTCCAGGCACAGGTGGGGACCACGAGCGAGCTGGGCTCTCCGGGCTTGGTGGTCTTCGTGGTCGTCATCTTGACCTCGACGCACTTCATGACGGCGCCCTTGAACCCGTCCGGCGTGAACGCCTTGGGGGAGCCGACCTTTTCGTACTTCAGGCCGAGCTTGTCGGTCTCCGGGTTGGGCGCGCCGATCGTGCCGAAATAGGCGTCGAGGGCCTGCTCCGGATCGTCGATCTGACCCCAGAAGCCGCTCGCGGTCATCTGCTTGGCCTTGCCCTTGATGCCGCTCAGGTACTGCTGGCTCGCCTGGTGGGGGTCCTTGATGCCGATGCCCTCGGCCTTGGTCTTCTGCTCGCCGGTCAGGGGGGTGTCGCCCTTTGCGGTACCGGCCGCCTGCTCGTTCTTCGCGTAGCTGTCGACCGTGGCAGGGAAAGCCAGCTTGTAGCCCTTGGTGTCCGCGGCCACCGAACCGGAGGCGCCCCCGCCCTGCGTGAAGTACCAGCCCGCGCCCGCGATCACGGCGACCGCGACGACCACGGCGATGATCACGCCGGCCTTGGACTTCTTAGGCTGCTGCGGCTGCATGCCGTACGGGGGCTGCTGCGGGTAGCCGTAGCCCGGCTGGGGCTGCTGCTGGGGGTAGCCCTGCGGGGGCACGCCCGGCTGCTGCGGGTAGCCGTAACCCGGCTGGGGGGCGGGCTGTCCGTAGGGGCCCGGCTGCTGCGGGGGGCCTCCGTACGGCCCCGGCTGCTGCGGCGGCTGGGCCCCGTACGGTCCCGGCTGGTTGTAACTCATGCCCGCGTCCCCCTTCAGGAATCCTTTATGTGTTTCAGACATCCTGACGGAAGCCGAAGCCGCGCACGGCGCCGGGCCCCTCGATTACCGGTTTCATAGCTGGACTGTTACGGCTCTAAACTGTGCCTCGTGACCGAGAACACGCAGACACCCAGCAGCCCCGACTCCGAACTGCCGACCGCGTACGCTCCGGCCGAGGTAGAGGGGAAGCTCTACGAGCGCTGGGTAGAGCGTGGGTACTTCACGGCCGATGCCGCGAGCGAGAAGCCCGCTTACACCATCGTCATCCCGCCGCCGAACGTCACCGGCTCCCTGCACCTGGGGCACGCCTTCCAGCACACGCTCATGGACGCGCTCACCCGCCGCAAGCGCATGCAGGGCTACGAGTCCCTGTGGCTGCCCGGCATGGACCACGCCGGTATCGCCACCCAGAACAAGGTCGAGCAGCAGCTCGCCGAGGAGGGCAAGTCCCGCCACGACCTGGGCCGCGAGGAGTTCGTCGAGCGCGTCTGGCAGTGGAAGGAAGAGTACGGCGGCAAGATCCTCGGCCAGATGCGCCGCCTCGGCGACGGCGTCGACTGGTCGCGCGAGCGGTTCACCATGGACGAGGGCCTCTCCAAGGCCGTCCAGACGATCTTCAAGAAGCTCTTCGACGACGGTCTGATCTACCGTGCCGAGCGCATCATCAACTGGTGCCCCCGCTGCCTGACGGCCATCTCCGACATCGAGGTGGAGTACCAGGAGGACGCGGGCGAGCTCGTCTCGATCAAGTACGGCGAGGGTGAGGACACCCTCGTCGTCGCCACCACGCGCGCCGAGACGATGCTCGGTGACACCGCCGTGGCCGTCCACCCGGACGACGAGCGGTACGCGCACCTCATCGGCAAGCAGATCAAGCTGCCGCTGACCGACCGGACCATCCCGGTCGTCGCCGACACGCACGTCGACCCGGAGTTCGGCACCGGCGCCGTCAAGGTGACCCCGGCGCACGACCCGAACGACTTCGCGATCGGCCAGCGCCACGGCCTGCCCTCCATGACGATCATGGATGAGCACGGCGTCATCACCGTCCACGGCCCCTTCCTCGGCCTGGACCGCTTCGAGGCCCGCTCCGCGGTCGTCGGCGCGCTGCGCCAGCAGGGCCGGATCGTCGCCGAGAAGCGCCCGTACGTGCACTCCGTCGGGCACTGCTCGCGCTGCAGCACCACCGTCGAGCCGCGCCTCTCGCTCCAGTGGTGGGTCAAGGTCGAGACCCTCGCCAAGGCCGCGGGTGACGCGGTCCGCGACGGCCGGGTCGCGATCCACCCGCAGGAGATGGAGAAGCGCTACTTCGACTGGGTCGACAACCTCAACGACTGGTGCATCTCGCGCCAGCTGTGGTGGGGCCACCGCATTCCGGTCTGGTACGGCCCGGACGGCGAGGTCGTCTGCCTCGGCCCGGACGACGAGGCGCCGACCGGCGAGGGCTGGACGCAGGACACCGACGTCCTCGACACCTGGTTCTCCTCCGGCCTGTGGCCCTTCTCCACGCTCGGCTGGCCGGCGAAGACCCCGGACCTGGCGAAGTTCTACTCCACCGACGTCCTGCTCACGGGCCACGACATCATCTTCTTCTGGGTCGCCCGGATGATGATGTTCGGCCTGTACGCCATGGACGGCGAGGTCCCGTTCAAGACGATCGCGCTGACCGGCCTGGTCCGCGACGAGCGCGGCAAGAAGATGTCGAAGTCCTTCGGCAACGTCGTCGACCCGCTGGACTGGATGGACAAGTACGGCTCCGACGCCGTCCGGTTCACCCTGGCCAAGGGCGCCAACCCCGGAACCGACGTCCCGATCGGCGAGGACTGGGTCCAGGCCTCCAGCAAGTTCGCCAACAAGATCTGGAACGCCACGCGCTTCGCGCTGATGAACGGCGCCACGATCGAGGGCGAGCTGCCGCCGGCCGAGCAGCTGTCGGCCACCGACCGCTGGATCCTGTCCCGCCTGAACAAGACGGTCGCTCAGGTCGACGCGTACTACGAGGACTTCCAGTTCTCGAAGCTCAGCGAGGCGCTCTACCACTTCGCGTGGGACGAGGTCTTCGACTGGTACGTCGAGCTGTCGAAGACGACGTTCTTCGCGGGCGGCGAGCAGGCCAAGGTCTCCGCCCGGGTCCTCGGCGAGGTCCTCGACGTCATGCTGCGCCTGCTGCACCCGGTGGTCCCGTTCGTCACCGAGACCCTGTGGACCACCCTCACCGGGCGTGAGTCGCTGGTCATCGCCGACTGGCCGAAGGACAGCGGTTTCCGCGACGAGGCCGCCGAGGCCGAGATCGGGAGCATCCAGACCCTCACCAAGGAGGTCCGCCGGTTCCGCAAGGAGCAGGGCCTCGACGACAAGCAGAAGGTCCCGGCCCGCCTGGACCTGACCGGCACCGTGCTGGCCGCCCACGAGGCCGCCATCCGCCAGGTGCTGCGGCTGCAGCCCGAGGGCGATTCCTTCAGCGCCACCGCGACCCTCCCGGTCGCCGGCGCCACGGTCGCGCTCGACCTGTCGGGCACGATCGACGTGGCCGCCGAGCGCAAGCGCCTCTCCAAGGACCTCGCGGCCGCGGAGAAGGAGAAGCAGCAGGCCGAGGCGAAGCTCGGGAACGAGGCCTTCCTGGCCAAGGCGCCCGACAACGTCGTGGACAAGATCAAGGGTCGGCTGACCAAGGCCGAGGCGGACATCGCCCGGATCCAGGCACAGCTGGAGACGCTGCCCGCCGCGTAACACGTACAAACGGTGAACCACACGTACATACGGTGAACCTTCGGCCCCCGAGTACCTCGCTCGGGGGCCTACGCGTAGGGTGACAACGGCCCCAGGGGTTCCGTGCGTTGGGCGGGGGCCATCGTCGGCCGGCTGTCGACCGAGGGGGGTCTCGGAGTGTGGGGTCGTGACGTGCCGGGCCGCCCGGCCCTGAGCCGCGAGCTGAAGCGCCGCAATCTCCTCCTCGGGGCGGCCGCCACCGCGGCCACGGGCGGCGCCCTCGCCGGAGTGGCGGCGTTCAGCACCTCGCGCGCGCCCGCCGCCGGACTCCAGAAGGACCTGCTGTCGCGGGACCCCAAAGCCTCCGAACCGGCCCGGTCCGTCTACCGATTACTGGCCGGGCTGGAGGCGGACGCCCGGGCCGGCCGGCGCCGCGGCACCCTCATCGGCCAGCACGCCGAGGTGCACAACGAGCGGTACAACCCGGAGTACGGCGACCACACCGGTCCAAAACCGCCCGGCTACTACTACCGCAAGCCCCAGGACATCACCGGGAAGCTGCCGGCCTTCCTCGAACTGGACCTGGGCCCCGGGTACCAGCAGGAGAGCTGGGGCGTGGGCGAGGCGCGGGACTACTCGCGAGCCGCCTGGCCCGCCCGCCGCGAGTTCTGGACCTACACCAACGACGTCGTCGACCTCGCCATGGGCGTCTGGCACGGGCTGCCCCGCAAGGACGACGGCTCGTACAACCCGACCGGCACCGAACGTCTCTGGAACGGCACCAAGACCGTGCTGCCGGCCAACGGAGGCGCGCCCGCGGGCCTGGTCGGGATGTCGTTCCACCAGCCGTGGCCGGGCAGCCCGGTCAAGAGCTACGACCAGACCCTGCGCCGCAACGCACCCTCCGCGAAGGACCCTGGCTGGATCGACCGGGTGCTCACCCCCGGTTCCCCCGAGCACGCGGCGCTCCTGCTCGACCTGTCCTTCCTCGCGGACCACCTCGGCTACCTGGCCGCGCACGACGTACCCGTACTGCTGCGCCCGTACCACGAGATGAACTCGCTCGGCGGGGAGCAGAGCTTCTGGTGGGCCGGCCTGAAGCCCCAGCAGTACACGGCCCTCTGGGAGTTGCTCTACCACTACCTGGTGGGCTCCCGGGGACTGCACAACCTGATCTTCGTGTGGGCCCCCACGGCGTGGGACGGCGTCCACGGCAGTGAACCCTGGGACTTCTACCCGGGCGGCGAGTACGTGGACGTGGTCGGCGTCGACGACTACAGCGGAACGCCGGACGCCCCCTTCGACCCGGCCGCCTGGACGTCGACGTGGCACCGCGGCCTCGCGGACTACGGCAAGCCGCGGATCCTCGCGGAGTCCTTCCACGTGCCGCTGGGAGCGGCGCAGCGCACGACGCTCGACAAGGCCCCGTGGGTGCTGTGGACCGTGTGGGGCGACGGGCTCACGGCGAAGAACTCCCCGGCGGACGTGCAGCAGACCTACAACGACCCCAAGACGATCACCGGCGGCCGTGCATCGGGCCCCGCCGGAGTGCAATGGCTCGCCTTGCACGACGGTTCATCCGAAGAGGAGTGAAGTTGAGCGCGTTAACGCCACGTCCCCACCGCGTGGCAGCCTTCGTGGCCATGGGATGGGCAGGGGTCCTGCTCCTGTGGGCCCTGTACAACTGTTTCTGGCAGGTCGGCGTCGTCGACTTCCTGCAGGGCATCGTCTACTACGGCATAGGCGACGGCTCCGGAGCGGCCGAGACGTTCAACCTCAACTGGGGTGTCGTCTATGTGGCGGGCGGCCTTCTCGTCCTGCGCGGGAACACCCTCGGGCGCGGCATCATCATCGGCGGCGCCGCCATCGAGGGCTACAACCGGGTGCGCAGCCTGACGGGCGCGCTGTTCGACGAGAAGCAGACCGACTACTTCACCTCGACCCTCCAGGGCGGGCTGAAGCTGGCGACCTTCGCCGTCGGCGTCCTCGTGACCGGCGCCCTCATCGTCCTGCTGCTGCGGGACTTCGCCGCGTACGAGCCCTGGCAGCCCCCGGTGAACCCCTGGACCCAGCAGGCGCACGAGGCCCGGCAGGCCCACGAGCAGGCCCAGCGCGCGGCCGCCCAGCAGGTGCAGCAGCAGCCGCAGTTCCCGCAGCAGCAGGTGCCGCAGGCGCCTCAACCGCCGCAGCCGCAGCGCGGGTTCGGGCCCGCGCCGTCCTACCCGGCGCAGCCCGGGTCCCAGGTGCCGCAGACGGGGTACGCCCAGCCGCAGCCCCAGCAGCCGCAGTCCCGGCCCCAGCAGCCGCAGTCCCAGCCCCAGCAGCCGCAGCCCGGTTACGGGCCCGGTCCGTACGGCGGTCGGCCCGCCTGGCCGCAGCAGCCCCAACAGCCCCAGCAGTCGCCTCCGCAACAGCAGTAGGAACCCCGAAGGACCCTTCCCATGACCCTCGCCCCCGTACAAGAGGTCGTGACGACGTCCCGTCGCGATGCGAAACTGGTGCAGCGCCATGCCGACTGGAAGCCCAGCGTGCTGGCCTTCCTGCTGCCCTTCCTGGTCCTCGTCAGCTTCGGCCTGTGGGTGTTCGAGCCGAACCCGACCCCGCTGGGCTGGACGCTGTCGGTGATCTGGTCGCTGCCCGCCATCGGCGTCATGGTCGGCTTCCAGGGCGTGCTGCTGATCCGGCGCCGCCTGCGCAAGGCACACGAGATGGTCCCGCCGGCGCCGGTGGAGGAGGACTTCCTCATCGTGCTCGTGCCGACCATCGGCCGCCACGACACGTACCCGGCGCTGGAGCGGTCGGTCCTCAGCTACGTGGAGCACCTCCCGCCGTACTTCCCGTACATGCGGGTCGACGTGCTCACGGAGGAGGGCTGCGAGGCGGCCGGGCGGATCGACGACCTGGCCGCGATGAACCCCCTGATCCGCGTGGTCACCGTGCCCAAGGTGTACGAGACGGCGAACGGGACCCGCTTCAAGGCCCGCGCCAACCACTACGCGCACGAGCTGCGGATCGACGAGGGCGAGGCCCTCGACGACGTCTGGGTGCTGCACATGGACGACGACACCGGGGTCGGCCCCGACACCGCCGCGTCCATGGCCCAGTTCGTCAACCGCCAGCGCCGGGACGGCGATGAGGGCAAGCACATGGCGCAGGGCATCCTCGCCTACCCGCGCGAGAACGCCGTCAACCGCTTCACCTGGCTCGCCGACGCGGTCCGTCCCGCCGACGACATAGCCCGCTTCCGGGCCTTCACCGGTCTCGGCACCCCCGTCGCCGGCGTGCACGGCGAACTGCTGCTGCTGCGCGCCTCCATCGAGGCGACGATCGGCTGGGACTTCGGCCCCAAGGCCATCGTCGAGGACGCCCAGCTGGCGCTGACGTTCTGCCGCAAGTACCCGGGCCGCAGCGACTGGTTCAACGGCCGCTGCTACGGCGCCTCCCCGGCCACCACCAGGGACTTCATCAAGCAGCGCGAGCGCTGGGCGTGGGGGCTGGTCGCGCTCTGCTTCAACCGCACGGTGCCGTTCCGGTACCGCTGGTTCCTGATGCTGTGCATGGTCAGCTGGGTCCTCGGCCCGCTCCAGCACGTCGCGACCGTGCTCCTCGTGGCCTGGTTCATCGGCGATTTCAACACCTCGCCCGTGACCCAGTCCGTCGTGATCATGTGGTCGCTCAGCTTCGCGTACGTCATCTGGACCTACTGGGAGGGGCTGCGGCTCAACGCCCTGGTCTCGGCGAACGGCAAGCGCCGTTGGTGGGAGCCGTTCGCGGTGCTCGGCCTCATCCCGCTGTTCTCCGTGCTGGAAGGACTCGGCGGCCTGCGCGGGCTGATCAAGTTCATCAAGCGCGAGGAGAACAAGTTCGTCGTCATCGCCAAGCCCGCCTGAGAAACCGAGAGCCCTCGTGACGAAGCGTTCCAAGGTCCCCCTGCTCGCGATCCTCCCGGTGACCGTGACCTCCCTGGTCCTCGGCCTGCCCTTCGTGATCGGCGACCACCCCCTGCGCTGGAGGTTCGGCTCGGCCAAGCCGATCCTGGTCCTGCACGACTCCACCCCCGCCAAGGGTCACGGCGACGAGACCGTCCTCGCCGGCGGGGGCGGCGGACCGGCCGAGCAGCCGAAGCCCGCCGGGCCCCCGCCGAAGGTGGACAAGCCCTGGAAGGCGGGGATGCCCGAGTGGGGCGTCCAGATCTTCTGGGAGGACAAGAAGGAGCACAGCGACGCGTACGTCGAGAAGAAGGCGCGCGAGCAGGCCGACTACCTCGTCGGCTTGAAGGCCAATGCGGTCGCCGTCTCGTTCCCCTTCTACACGGAGGGCCGCACCTCGACGAAGCTCGCGGCCGGCAAGAACACCCCGACGCCCGAGCACCTCGAGACGGTGCTGCGGGTCTTCCGCGAGGCCGGACTGCGCACCACCGTCCGCCCGACGCTGGACGAGGCGGCGCTCGTCCCGCCGGAGGGCTGGCGCGGCAACATCAAGCCGACCGACAAGGAGGCCTGGTTCGATGCGTACGAAGCCCTGCTCGGCCCGTACCTCGACGCGGCGCAGCGGCAGCAGGCGGCGACGTTCGTGATCGGCACCGAGCTGAACTCGATGGAGGGCCACCCGGGCTGGAAGGGCCTGATCGCTGCGGCCGAGAAGCGGTTCAAGGGCGAGGTGTCCTACGACGCGAACTGGGACAACTACGTGGGCGGCCACATCGACGTGCCCGTCAAGCGGCTCGGTGTCGACGCGTACTTCCCCGTCAAGGTCGCCGACGACGCTCCCGTCGACCAGCTCGTCGACGGCTGGAGCAGCTGGCTCGACAAGAAGAGCAAGGGCCCGCTGCCGCGGATCGTGCTCGCCGAGGCGGGCATCAGCGCCATGGACGGCGCCTTCCACGCCCCCGGGGACTTCTACGCGAAGCGAAGGCTGAACCCCGCGGTGCAGGCCAATTGGTACAAGGCGGTGTGCCAGGTCGTCCGGGAGCGGAAGATGGCGGGCGTCTACTGGTGGTCGGTCTACTTCGACTCCGACCCCAAGGCCGCCCCCAAGGAGGAGGAGTCCCGGCTCAACTTCGCGGGGCGCCCGGACACCGAGCGGGAGATCCGGTCCTGCTTCGGCTCCGACTACGCGGGTCCGGGCACCGATCCCGCGCCCTGAGAGTTGTGTCCCGAGTTGTCCGGAGTGTCGGACATCACGTTTTCGGACCGGCGGGCTGATCCGATCGCCCTCGGCGAGCACGGATGATGGAAGGCATGCACGTCCCGCCCGTCGCCCCGGCGCTCCGCCGGGCCGCGGCCACCGGCCGCCGGCTCGCCGAGAGCTGGGCCGGGTCTCCCCGGGCGCTTGACGTGCTCACCGCACTCAGCTGCCTCGGCCTGATGGCACTGGACCTGCCGGGCCTGGCCGCCGCGGACAACTCGCTCAGCGGCCCGATGGCGGCCGTCGTGCTCACCGCCGGGTGCTCGAGCCTGGTGGTGCGCCGCCGGGCGCCCTGGGTCTCGTACCTCACCGCGCTGCTCTTCATCGGCTGGCTGCACGAGCTGACGCTGATCCAGTTCGCGCTCTACTCGGTCGGCCGCTACCGGGGGCGCCGGCCCGCGGTCCTCGCCACCCTGGGGTACATCGCCTTCTCGCTGATCGTCTTCAGCGTCCCGGGCTGGCCCGAGCCGCAGGCCCAGTCGCTCAGCTCGTTCCTGAGCCTGGTCGTGCCGATCGGGGTGCTCGCCTCGGCCGTCGGCATCGCCGCCTACCGGCACGACCTGGTGCGCGAGCTGGCCGCCCGGCGGGCCGAATCGGCCGTCCTGCAGGCGGTCCAGCAGGAGCGCACCTCGGTCGCCCGCGACGTCCACGACTTCGTCGGCCGGGAGCTGACGCTGCTGACGGTGCGCTCCGAGGTGCTGTCGGTGCGGGCGCGCCAGTCGGCGCACGCCAAGGACTTCGAGGAGCTGGCCGACACCGCGCGCCGGGCCCATCTGGTGCTCAACGAGATCATCGTCCAGCGCGGGGAGCGGGCCGCCACCCCGGGAGTGGACGGGCTGCCGGCCCTCGCGGAGGAGAGCGGGCGGGCCGGTTCGCCCGTGCGGCTGGCGCTGGATCCGCAGGTGCACGGGCTGTCGCCGCTGCGGCAGGCCGCGGTGTACCGGGTGGTGCAGGAGTGCCTGACCAACGCGGCCAAGCACGCCGGCGGGGAGACCGTCGACGTGTCGATCGAGGCGGACGGGCCGCAGCTGCGGATCGCGGTCAGCAACGGCCTGCCCGCCCGTACGCCGACGCGCGCGGCGGTCTCGGCCGGCTCGGGCACGGCGAGCATGTCCGAGCGCGTGCGCAGCCTGGGCGGAACCCTGACGGCGACGCGCGCGGAGGGCTCGTACACGGTGGTGGCCACCCTCCCGCGCGGATAGCCGGGGACGGCCGCGGGCAGGTACTGCCGGCCTGGGGCATTTGTTCCCCTGTCTCCTGCCCGCAAGGCCTGCATGACGATCAGGTCGCACCGGGCGCCGAACGTCCCGAAACGGCCGGGTCGAAAGTCCCCGGGCTCCCCGTCCGTAGACTGGCCCCGTGAGTGAGCAGCAGCCCGAGAACAACGGACCCGACGACCGCGACGAGACCTCCGATCTCTTCGAACGGATCGTGGCCGAAGAGTCCGACCGCGACCCCGACCTGGCGGTGATCGAGGCCGGCAGCCGCACCCTGCGCGCCCAGGCCGGTCCGCCCCAGGGCGACCCGGTCTCCGCGCACCCCCTCGACCCGGAGGTCGCGAGGGCACTGCAGGAGGTGGAGCAGGAGCTCGCCACCCGCTGGGGCGAGACCAAGCTGGAGCCGTCCGTCACCCGGATCGCCGCACTGATGGACGTCCTCGGCGAACCGCAGCGCGCGTACCCCTCCATCCACGTCACCGGCACCAACGGCAAGACCAGCACCGCCCGCATGATCGAGGCCCTGCTGAACGCCTTCGAGCTGCGCACCGGCCGCTACACCAGCCCGCACGTGCAGTCGGTCACCGAGCGGATCAGCCTGGACGGGGCGCCGATCAGCGCCGAGCGCTTCATCGAGACGTACTACGACATCAAGCCGTACGTGGAGATGGTCGACGCCTCCGAGGAGTTCCGGCTGTCCTTCTTCGAGGTGCTCACCGGCATGGCGTACGCGGCCTTCGCGGACGCCCCCGTCGACGCGGCCGTCGTCGAGGTCGGCATGGGCGGCACCTGGGACGCGACGAACGTGATCGACGGCTCGGTCGCGGTGATCACCCCGATCAGCCTGGACCACACCGACCGCCTCGGCGCCACGCCCGGCGAGATCGCCCAGGAGAAGGGCGGCGTCATCAAGCAGGACGCCACCGTGATCCTGGCGCAGCAGCCGGTGGACGCGGCGCAGGTGCTGCTCAAGAAGGCCGTCGAGGTCGACGCGACGGTGGCCCGCGAGGGCATGGAGTTCGGCGTCGTCGCGCGCGAGGTGGCGGTCGGCGGGCAGATGCTGACGCTGCGCGGCGTGGGCGGCGAGTACGACGGCATCTTCCTGCCGCTGTACGGGGCGCACATGGCGCACAACGCGGCGGTCGCGCTGGCGGCGGTCGAGGCCTTCTTCGGCGTCGGCGCGGAGCAGTCGCGGGAGCTGGACCTGGAGACCGTGCGCAGGGCCTTCGCCTCGGTGACCTCGCCGGGCCGGATGGAGGTCGTGCGGCGCAGCCCGACGGTGGTCCTGGACGCGGCGCACAACCCGGCGGGCGCGCAGGTCACGGCGGAAGCGGTGACCGAGGCCTTCGGCTTCAGCCGGCTGATCGGCGTCATGGCCGCGAGCGAGGGCAAGGACGTCAAGGGGGTCCTGGAGGCCTTCGAGCCGATCTTCGCGGAGGTCGTCGTCACGGAGAACTCCAGCCACCGGGCGATGTCCGCGGACGAGCTGGCGGCGGTCGCGGTCGAGGTCTTCGGGCCCGACCGGGTGCAGGTGGAGCCGCGGCTGGACGACGCCCTGGAGGCGGCGATCACCCTCGCGGAGGAAGAGGCCGAATACGGAGGGGCCGGGGTCCTGGTGACCGGTTCCGTGATCACGGTGGGCGAGGCCCGCCTGCTGCTGAAGAGGGGCTGAGGGATGCGCACGCTGTGTGCTTCGACGCTGATCGGCGAGTTCTTCGTGATCGGTTTCGCGGGGCTGGTCGCCATGAAGAACCCGGATCTGACCCAGGCCACGGTCTGGACGGTGTGCGGGGTCGCCATGCTGCTGTCGGTGCTGCTGTGCGGGATGCTGTCGCGCCCGGGCGCGGTGCAGATCGGCTGGGCCCTGCAGATCGGCCTGATCCTGAGCGGGTTCGTCGTCCCGATGATGTTCTTCCTCGGTGCGGTGTTCGCGGGGCTGTGGTGGTGCTCGGTGCACTACGGCGGCAAGATCGACGCGATCAAGGCCCGCTGGGCCGCGCAGAGCGAGGCGCAGGCCTGACGGGCCCGTGCGCCCGCCGTGCCCGGCCCCTGTAGCCTCGGGTAACCGCACCCGTTTGCCGCAAGGAGTTACAACATGACCCAGCGCACGCTCGTCCTGCTCAAGCCGGACGCGGTCAGGCGTGGCCTGGTGGGCGAGATCATCGGCCGCATCGAGCGCAAGGCCGGCTGGAGCATCCCGGCGCTGGAGCTGCGTACGCTCGACCGGAGCATCCTGGAGCAGCACTACGCCGAGCACGTGGGTCGCCCGTTCTACGAGCCCCTCATGGGCTTCATGGCGAGCGGCCCGGTCGTGGTCCTCGTGGTGGAAGGGGAACGCGTGATCGAGGGTGTCCGCCAGCTGGCCGGACCCACTGACCCGATCGCCGCGGCGCCCGGCTCCATCCGGGGGGACTTCGGCACCATCACCCGGGAGAACCTCATCCACGCCTCGGACTCCGAGGAGTCCGCCGAGCGCGAGCTGAAGCTGTTCTTCCCCACCCTCGGATGAGTCCTTCCTGACGTAACATCAGCCGAATAGCGCTCATGACCTGGGGCGACCGAAGTAATTTCGGTCGCCCTTCGGTATTGCCGGGCACTTGCGGGAACGCATGGGCAGGACACGTCGTCACCACTAAGGGGGCGGGTTTCCGTTCCGGCGGGATTGCCGGAGTCCCGTCGCGCGGTGTTCATACTTGCGGCACTACGATGGGGCCTCCACCCACACACCCACCTCGCCGACCTGACAGCAGCCGCTATCAACTGGAAGGCCAGACGCTCCTCATGGGGAACAAGGGGAACAACATGTCGTTCATCGGCCGTGACATGGCGATCGACCTCGGGACCGCCAACACGCTGGTGTACGTGAGGGGCCGGGGGATCGTCCTGAACGAGCCGTCCGTGGTCGCCATCAACACGAACACCGGCGGCATCCTGGCGGTCGGCTCCGAGGCGAAGAAGATGATCGGGCGGACGCCCGGCAACATCGTCGCCGTAAGGCCCCTCAAGGACGGCGTGATCGCCGACTTCGAGATCACCGAGCGTATGCTCCGGTACTTCATCCTCAAGATCCACAAGCGCCGCTACCTGGCCCGTCCGCGCGTCGTGGTCTGCGTTCCCTCCGGCATCACGGGAGTGGAGCGGCGCGCCGTCATCGAGGCGTCCACGCAGGCCGGCGCCCGCCAGGTGCACATCATCGAGGAGCCCATGGCCGCCGCCATCGGCTCGGGCCTGCCCGTCCACGAGGCCACCGGCAACATGGTCGTGGACATCGGCGGCGGCACCACCGAGGTCGCCGTCATCTCCCTCGGCGGAATCGTCACGGCGCAGTCCATCCGGGTGGCCGGCGACGAGCTCGACAACGCGATCATCCAGCACATCAAGAAGGAGTACTCCCTCCTCCTCGGTGAGCGGACCGCGGAGCAGATCAAGATCACCATCGGGTCGGCCTACGACCTCGACAAGGACGAGCACACCGAGATCCGCGGCCGGGACCTGGTCTCCGGACTCCCCAAGACGGTCGTGATCTCCGCAGCCGAGGTCCGCAAGGCCATCGAGGAGCCGGTCAACGCCATTGTCGACGCGGTCAAGACGACCCTCGACAAGTGCCCGCCGGAGCTCTCCGGCGACATCATGGACCGCGGCATCGTCCTGACCGGCGGCGGCGCCCTGCTGCGCGGGCTCGACGAGCGGCTGCGCCGCGAGACGGGCATGCCGATCCACATCGCCGAGGACCCGCTCGACTCCGTGGCGCTCGGCTCCGGCAAGTGCGTGGAGGAGTTCGAGGCGCTCCAGCAGGTCCTGGACGCCCAGCCCCGGCGCTGATAAAGACCCCCGACCGGGGGCCATGCGGAACACAAGGATCCGCCGTACGGGTGCTGCCGCGCCCGTGCGGCGGATCGTTGATATACAGACGAAGAACATTCCGACGAGGAAGGCACGGCCGCCGCACGTGAGGGACACACGAGAAAGCCGGCTGCTCCTGGTGCTCCTGATCGCCATCGCGTTCGCATTGATCACGGTGGACATCAGGGCAGGCGAGGAGTCACCGGTCGACGGCGCCCGGCAGGCCGCCGCAGCGGTCTTCGGCCCGGTCGAGGAGGGCGTCGCGACCGCGGTCGACCCGGTCGCCAACGCCATAGGCGCGGTACGGGACTCCGGAGAGCGCCACAACCGCATCGCCGTGCTGGAGCGCGAGAACGCGGCACTGAAGGCCAAGCTGGGCAGCGACGACCAGACCCGCAGCCGCATCCGCGAGCTCGACGAGATGCTCAAGCGGGCCGGCGCCGGACAGTACGGCATCAAGGGCGCCGAGGTCATCGCCATAGGAGCGGCCCAGGGCTTCTCCTGGACCGTCACCATCGACGCCGGCAGCAAGGACGGCATCGAACGCGACATGACCGTCCTCAACGGGGACGGGCTCGTCGGCCGGGTCGCCACCGTCGGCCCCGACACCGCCACCGTCGTCCTCGCCAACGACCCCGACTTCACCGTGGGCACCCGCCTGGAGAAGACCGGCGAGCTGGGCTTCGCCACCGGCCAGGGCGACCGCTCCCTGTCCGTGCAGATGCTCAACGGCAAGGCCAAGGTCAGCCCCGGCGACCGGCTCGTCACGTTCGGCTCCCGCGGCAACAAGCCGTTCGTGCCCGGCGTCCCGATCGGCGAGGTGGTCAAGGTCGACCCCTCGCGCGGCGACCTGACCCGCACCGTCTGGGTGCGCCCGTTCGTGGGCTTCTCGCGCCTCGACATCGTCGGCGTCGTCGTCATGCCGCCGCGCGAGGACCCGCGCGACGCCGTCCTGCCCCCCAAGCCCGAGGTGAAGCCAACCCCGACGGTCACCGTCACGGTCACCCCGTCACCGTCCCCGTCCGCCAGCGTGCCCGGCAAGCCGGCCGACGAGTAGGAGCTGACCCTCATGCGCTTCAACCGGATCCTGCTCTCGGCCACGCTCGTCGTGGTCGCCCTCGTCGTCCAGGTCTCCGTCCTGGGCCGGCTGCAACTGCCCGGCGCCGTACCCGACCTGGTCCTGCTCACCGTCGTCGCCCTCGCCCTCGTGTACGGACACCTCAGCGGCGCGCTCATCGGCTTCGCCGCCGGACTCCTCGCCGACCTGGCCCCGCCCGCCGACCACGCCGCCGGGCGGTACGCGCTCGTCCTGTGCGTCATCGGGTACGCCGCCGGCCTGGTCCGCCCCGACTCCGGGCGGTTCCGGTCCGCCTGGGGTCCGATGCTGACCGTCGTCGCCGCCGCGATCGGCTCCACCCTGCTCTACGCGAGCGTGGGCGCCCTCGTCGGCGACACCGCCGCCCGCCACGTGGGCCTGACCGGGCTGCTGTTCACGGCGACCCTCTACGACCTGCTGCTCGCCCCGTTCACCGTGCCGTTCATCATGGCGCTGGCCCGGCGCGCCGAGAACGACCCGATGGCCGTCGAGGCGAACGGCGGACAGGCCAAGACCGCCGACGTGTCCTCCGGCTGGCTCTCCGGCGGCACCGGCCTGCGCATCGGCAGCCAGCGCGGCGGCCTGCGGCTGAAGACGGCCCGCAGCCGCGCCAACAAGGCCGGCCGGATAAAGGGCGTCAAGCCGGTCAAGGGTGTGAAGAGCGTCAAGAAGCTGTGAGGGAGGAGCAGGCGTGACCAACAATCCGGAAACCGGCCGCACCTCGCGGGTGCACATCCGGCTGATGATGATCCAGGTCCTCGTCTTCTCCACGCTGTTCACCCTCGGCGGCCGGCTCTGGTTCCTCCAGATCCGCGACGGCGCGGAGTACTACCACGAGGCGAAGAGCAACCACGTCCAGCGGGTCGTCCAGCCGGCCGTGCGCGGCTCGATCCTCGACGCCCGCGGGATCCCGCTCGCCGACAACGAGACCCGCCTGGTCGTTTCCGCCAGCCGCACCAAGCTCATGAAGATGAAGGACAAGGGCAAGGGCGTCATGACCCGTCTCGCCGACGTCCTGGACATGAGCCCGAAGGAGGTCATGGAAAAGGTCCGGCTCTGCGACTCCCAGACCCCCGCGCCCTGCTGGAACGGCTCCCCGTACCAGCCGATCCCGGTCACCCTCGAAGCCACCACGCAGCAGGCGCTGCAGCTGCGCGAACGCCCCGAGGAGTTCCCCGGCATCACCGCGGAGCCCACCGCCGTCCGCCGCTACCCGGCCCCCGGCGGGGCCCGCACCGCGCAGGTGCTCGGCTACCTCTCGCCGGTCACCGACGACGAGATCCAGAAGGCCAAGGACACCGACTCGCCGCACCTGCGCTCCGACCAGGTCGGCCGCTCCGGGATCGAACGCACCTACGACAAGCAGTTGCGCGGCAAGGCGGAAGTCACCTCGTACGAAGTCGACAACCTCGGCCGGGTCATGGGCCAGACCAAGTCCGATCCGGGCATTGCCGGGGCCACCCTCGTCACCAGCATCGACGCCCGGGTCCAGGCCGTCGCCGAGTACGAGCTCCAGCAGGCGATGAAGGTGGTCCGCAACGAGACCGACAACATCACCGGCCGCAAGTACGAGGCCGACTCGGGCGCCGTCGTCGTCATGGAGGCCAAGACCGGCCGGATCGTCGCCATGGCCTCCCAGCCCGACTACGACCCCAACGCCTGGGTCGGCGGCATTTCCGGCAAGGACTACGCCAGGCTCACCAGCAAGGACTCCAACTACCCGCTGCTGAACCGGGCCATCCAGGGCCAGGCCCCCGCCGGCTCCATCTTCAAGGTGGTGTCGGCGAGCGCCGCCGTGCGGGCCGGCTACGACTTCGACGGCAAGTACAACTGCAGCGCCTCCTACAACATGGGCGGCCGGAGCTTCGCGAACTTCGAGTCCAAGGGGCACGGCCCCATCACCCTGGGCGAAGCCCTCAAGTTCTCGTGCAACACCGTCTTCTACGCCCTCGGGCACAAGGAGTGGCAGCGCGACGGCGGCCTCTCGCCCAAGAAGGACGCCCACGACTGGTTCTACCGGACCGCCCGGGAGTTCGGACTCGGCGCCGAGACCGGCATCGACCTGCCGAACGAGGTCACCGGCCGTATCCCCGACCGCAAGTGGAAGCAGAGCTTCTGGAAGGCCAACAAGGACTCCTGGTGCAAGCAGGGCAAGAAGGGCGGCACCTACGTCGAGCAGATCGCCTACGAGAGCTGCCTCGAAGGCAATCAGCTGAAGGCCTACGACAGCATCAACTTCGCCATCGGGCAGGGCGACGTGCTCGTCACCCCCATCCAGATGGCCACCGCCTACTCCGCGATCAGCAACGGGGGCACCCTTTACGACCCCACGGTCGGCAAGGCCGTGATCAGCCCCGACGGCAAGCGCGTGGAGATGATCAAGCCGCGGGCGCACGGGAGGCTGCCGATCGACGCCAAGACCATCGGCAACCTGGACAAGGGCCTGCGCATGGTCGTCGAGCCCGGCGGCACCGCCGCCTGGCGGTTCACGGGCTGGCCGATGGACAAGATCCCGATGCACGCCAAGACCGGCACCGCCCAGGTCTACGGCAAGCAGACCACGTCCTGGCTGGCGACCTACACCAAGGACTTCACGATCGTCATGACGATCTCCCAGGGCGGCACCGGCTCCGGAGCCTCGGGCCCCGCCGTCCGCAACCTCTACAACGCCATCTACGGTCTCGACATGGAGGGCAAGCAGGACCTGAAGAAGGCCCTGCTGCTGGGACCGGAGACCGAACTGCCCAAGATCGACGCCGACGGCTCCATCGAATCCCCCGAGATCCGGCCGTACGTGCCGCCGTCGCCGGAGGAGCCGGCCCCCGCGCTCGCCGGGCCGCCCGCCGCGTCTCCGTCTCCCGCACGGCACGACTGAGGACCGAAAACCGACATGCAGACCGCCAACAAGTTCTCCGTATCCCGGTACGCGCCCGAGCGCGGCGCGATGGCCAGACTGACCTCGCGCGACTCGGTGCTGCGCCGGCTCGACTGGCCGATACTCCTGTCGGCACTCGCCCTGTCCTTCATCGGCGCCCTGCTGGTGTGGTCGGCGACCCGCAACCGCACCCAGCTCAACCAGGGAGACCCGTACTACTTCCTGGTCCGGCACGCCCTGAACACCGGCATCGGCCTCGTCCTGATGATCGGCACCGTCTGGCTCGGCCACCGCACCCTGCGCGGCGCCGTGCCGGTCCTGTACGGGCTCTCCCTCGTGCTCATCCTCGCCGTGCTCACCCCGCTCGGCGCCACCATCAACGGCGCCCACGCGTGGATCGTGATCGGCGGCGGCTTCTCGCTCCAGCCCTCCGAGTTCGTGAAGATCACGATCATCCTGGTCATGGCCATGCTCCTGGCCACCCGGGTGGACGCGGGCGACCTCGCCCACCCCGACCACCGCACCGTGGTCAAGGCGCTGTGCCTGGCCGCCGCACCGATGGGCATCGTCATGCTGATGCCCGACCTCGGCTCCGTCATGGTCATGGTCATCATCGTGCTCGGCGTCCTGCTCGCCTCCGGCGCCTCCAACCGCTGGGTGCTGGGGCTGATGGGCTCCGGCGCGGCCGGGGCCATCCTGATCTGGCAGCTCGGCGTGCTCGACGAGTACCAGATCAACCGCTTCGCGGCCTTCGCCAACCCCGACCTCGACCCCGCAGGCGTCGGCTACAACACCAACCAGGCGCGCATCGCGATCGGCTCGGGCGGACTGACCGGCTCAGGGCTCTTCAAGGGCTCGCAGACCACCGGCCAGTTCGTGCCGGAGCAGCAGACCGACTTCGTCTTCACCGTCGCGGGGGAGGAGCTGGGCTTCGTCGGCGCCGGGCTGATCCTGGTCCTGCTCGGCATCATCCTCTGGCGGGCCTGCATGATCGCCCGCGAGACCACCGAGCTGTACGGGACGATCGTGTGCGCCGGGATCATCGCCTGGTTCGCCTTCCAGGCGTTCGAGAACATCGGGATGACCCTCGGGATCATGCCGGTGGCGGGGCTGCCGCTGCCGTTCGTCTCCTACGGAGGCTCGTCCATGTTCGCGGTGTGGGTCGCGGTCGGACTACTCCAGTCGATCAGGGTGCAACGGCCGATGTCGGCCTAGGGGGTGCCGGTCTTCGGCCGCATTCCGCCGTCGATTCGCCGTTCACCCTGCCGTCGTGATCCGTTCAGGACTAAGTTCGATGCATGGCGGACACGAAACGCGAGATCGAGCGCAAATTCGAGTTCACGACGAGCAAGGCCGCGCGCCGCGGAGTCCCGGACCTGACCGGCACGGCCGCGATCGCGGCCGTCGCCGAACAGGGCACCGTCGACCTCGACGCGGTCTACTACGACACCCCCGACCAGCGACTCGCCGCCGACGGCCTCACCCTCAGACGGCGCACCGGCGGCGCCGACGCCGGCTGGCACCTCAAACTGCCCGTCTCCCCGGGCGTCCGCGACGAGGTCGCCGCCCCCCTCAGCGACACCGTCCCCCGCTCCCTCGCCGCCCTCGTCCGCTCCCGCGTCCGCGACACCCCGCTGGAACCCCAGGTCCGGCTGCTCTCCTCGCGCCGCGTCACCCACCTCCTCGACGCCGACGGCGCCCTCCTCGCGGAGCTCTCCACCGACGACGTGCGCGCCGAGCGCGACGAGGCCGCCGCAGCCTGGACCGAGGTCGAGGTCGAACTCGCCGACGGCGTCGACCCCGACCTCCTCGACGCCGTCGAGAAGACGTTCCGCAAAGCCGGACTCCACGTCTCCGACGCCCCCTCCAAACTCGCCCGCGCCCTCACCGAGACCGGCGGCGAGCCGCCTCCCCGGCCCGAGCCCGCCCTCGCCGAGGACACCGCGGGCGCGCACGTCCTCGCGTACCTGCGCGAACAGCGCGACGCCCTCGTCGCCCAGGACCCCGCCGTCCGCCGCAACCTGCCCGACTCCGTCCACCAGATGCGCGTCGCCTGCCGCCGCATGCGCAGCGCCTTCAAGACCCACCGCAAGGTCCTCGACCGCGCCGCCACCGACCCCCTGGGCGAAGAGCTGCGCTGGCTGGCCGCCGAGCTCGGCCTCGACCGCGACCAGGAAGTCCTCTTCGAGCGGATCCAGAGCCACATCGGCGACCTGCCCCGCACCCTCCTGCTCGGACCCGTCCGCGGCCGCCTGCGGGTCTGGAACAACGCCCGCCGCTCGGGAACCCGGCGCCGGGCCCTCGCCGCACTCGACGCCAAGCGGTACGAGGCCCTGCTCGACGCCCTCGACGCCCTGCTGGCCGACCCGCCCCTGCTCCCCGGAGCGGCCAAGCCCGCCGCCAAGGCCCTGTCCAAGGCCGCCCTGCGCGACTACGAGCGGCTCGCCACCCGTGTCGCGGCCGCCCTCCGCCTGGAACCGGGCCACGAGCGCGACCTGGCCCTCCACGAGGCCCGCAAGGCCGCCAAACGCGCCCGCTACGCGGCGGAAGCGGCCGGTCCCGCCCTCGGCAAACCGGCAAAACGGCTGGCCAAGGCCGTCAAGTCGGTCCAGAGCCTGCTCGGCGACCACCAGGACAGCGTCGTCGCCCGCGACGCCCTGCACGGCCTCGGCGTACAAGCGGCCGGAGCCGGAGAATCCGCCTTCACCTGGGGTGTGCTCTACGCCCGCGAGGAGGGTCTCGCCGAGCGGGGCGAACGGGAACTCCCGGACGTATGGGCCAAGGTCTCCGACCCCGTGCTCCGGGCGGACCTCGGCACCTAGGCGGTGATCTTGGCGGCAGGTGGCGGCTGCGCCTCGGGTTACGCTTGAGAGTCGCCCCCTGCCCGCTTCACGAAAGTCGCGTGATGTCCGAGTCGGTCTTCCCACAGCTCGAAGCTCTGCTCCCGCATGTGCAGAAGCCCATCCAGTACGTCGGCGGTGAGCTCAACTCCACCGTCAAACCGTGGGATTCGTGTGACGTCCGCTGGGCGCTCATGTACCCGGACGCGTACGAGGTCGGGCTGCCCAACCAGGGCGTCATGATCCTTTACGAGGTGCTGAACGAGCGCGAGGGCGTGCTGGCGGAGCGCACGTACAGCGTGTGGCCCGACCTCGAAGAGCTGATGCGCGAGCACAAGGTGCCGCAGTTCACCGTGGACAGCCACCGCCCCGTGGGTGCCTTCGACGTGTTCGGCCTGTCCTTCTCCACGGAGCTGGGCTACACGAACATGCTCACGGCCCTGGACCTGGCGGGCATCCCGCTCGAGGCCCGGAACCGTACGGTCGACCACCCCATCGTCCTCGCGGGCGGCCACGCGGCCTTCAACCCCGAGCCGATCGCGGAATTCATCGACTGCGCGGTCATCGGCGACGGTGAGCAGGCCGTTCTCGACATGACCGAGATCATCCGCACGTGGAAGGCGGAGGGCCGTCCGGGCGGGCGCGAAGAAGTCCTCTTCCGTCTGGCCAAGACCGGTCAGGTCTACGTGCCGGGGTTCTACGACGTCGATTACCTGCCCGACGGCCGTATCGCGCGCGTCGCCCCGAACAAGTCGGGCGTCCCGTACCGCGTGTCCAAGCACACGGTCATGGACCTCGACGAGTGGCCGTACCCCAAGCAGCCGCTCGTCCCGCTCGCCGAGACCGTCCACGAGCGGATGTCCGTCGAGATCTTCCGCGGCTGCACCCGCGGCTGCCGTTTCTGCCAGGCCGGCATGATCACGCGCCCCGTGCGGGAGCGAAGCATCACCGGCATCGGCGAGATGGTCGAGAAGGGTCTGAAGGCGACCGGCTTCGAGGAGGTCGGCCTCCTGTCGCTGTCCTCCGCGGACCACACCGAGATCGCTGACATCGCCAAGGGCCTCGCGGACCGCTACACGGACGACAAGGTGGGCCTGTCCCTGCCGTCGACCCGCGTGGACGCGTTCAACGTGGACCTGGCGAACGAGCTGACCCGCAACGGGCGCCGCTCCGGTCTGACCTTCGCCCCCGAGGGCGGCTCCGAGCGCATGCGCAAGGTCATCAACAAGATGGTCTCGGAAGAGGACCTGATCCGGACGGTGGCCACCGCCTACGGCAACGGCTGGCGCCAGGTGAAGCTGTACTTCATGTGCGGCCTGCCGACCGAGACCGACGACGACGTGCTCCAGATCGGCGACATGGCGGTCAACGTCATCGCCAAGGGCCGCGAGGTCTCCGGACAGAACGACATCCGCTGCACGGTGTCGATCGGCGGGTTCGTGCCCAAGCCGCACACCCCGTTCCAGTGGGCGCCGCAGCTGTCGGCCGAGGAGACGGACGCCCGCCTGGGCAAGCTCCGCGACAAGATCCGCGCAGACAAGAAGTACGGCCGCTCGATCGGCTTCCGCTACCACGACGGCAAGCCGGGCATCGTCGAGGGCCTGCTCTCGCGCGGCGACCGCCGCATCGGCGACGTGATCCGCGCCGTGTACGAGTCGGGCGGCCGCTTCGACGGCTGGCGCGAGCACTTCTCGTACGACCGCTGGATGGAGGCCGCGGAGAAGGCGCTGCCGGCCTACGGCGTGGACGTGGCCTGGTACACGACGCGCGAGCGCACGTACGAGGAGGTCCTCCCCTGGGACCACCTGGACTCCGGTCTCGACAAGGACTGGCTCTGGGAGGACTGGCAGGACGCCCTCGACGAGACCGAGGTCGACGACTGCCGCTGGACCCCGTGCTTCGACTGCGGTGTGTGCCCGCAGATGGACACCCACATCCAGATCGGCCCCACGGGCCAGAAGCTCCTTCCCCTGACGGTCGTGAAGTGAGAAGTAACCCTTGAGTCACGAGAGGCCCCCACCCGCAACGGGTGGGGGCCTCCCTCGTGTCATACGGGTATGGAACTCGACAAGCGACCTCCCGGTGACGGTGGCGAAGGATGCCTGGTGGGCGTCATCCGGGTGCCCGTCAAGATCGTGGCGTTGATCGTCGTACTGCCCGTACGGGTGGTTTGGGATCTGCTCGTCGCGTTCGGGCAGGCCGCTGCGCGGCACGTGCTGCGGCCCTTGTCCGTGTACGTGCTGCAGCCGGTGCTGCGCGGGATCGGCCGGGTGCTGACCGTGCTGCTCAAACTGGTGTTCTTCTGGCCGTGGGTCGGGCTGTGGCGGTACGTGCTCCGGCCCGTGTACGCGCACCTGCTCGCTCCCGTCGGCCGGGCTTTGTACGCGTACCTCCTGCGTCCGCTCGGTGAGGCACTGGCCTGGGTCGGGCGTGGCGGGATGCGGTACCTGCTGGCCCCGCTCGCCAAAGGCGTGATGTGGCTCGTGTGGGCGGTCTGCATGACCCTGTTCGTCTGGCCGTGGGTGGGGCTGTGGCGGTACGTGCTCGCGCCCGTCGGGCGGGGGCTGCTGTGGGTGGGCGCCGGTTTCCACCGGTACGTGCTCACCCCCGTCGGGCACGGGCTGGCCGCGATGGGCTCCGTGCTCTACCGGTATCTCCTGCGGCCCGTCGGGATCGGGGTGTACCGGTACGTGCTCGTGCCCCTCTGGCAGGTGCTCGTCTGGGCCTGGCACGTCGCCGGTCGGATCGTCCGGGCGGTGTGGCGGGGAGTCCGGCTGGCCGGGTGGGTGCTCGTCGGGTGGCCCGCGGCGCAGGTGTACCGGCACGTACTGACACCGGTCGGACATGTCGTACGGGATGTGTGGCGCACCGTCCGCGCCACCGTCCGTGAGGTCCGGGCCGATGTGCGAAGGGTGCTGTTCGGGGGCCCCGGCCGGGAACCGGTGAGGTCACGGGCGCGTACTCTGGGTAGTACGACAGCCGCAGGCAAAAACGCGCCCGCCCCCGAGATCTCCCTGCACGAACAGAAGCAGGGGTGAGCCGGAGGGCACGGTGTGGCCGGCAGGCTCACCAGACCTCAGGGCGACGCGCGAGCCGCGGAGCCCCGCACAAGGAGAAGAACCACTGGGCAAGCGACAGCCCGAAGGCCCACCCCCCGCACCGGTGGTGCAGCGCATCCGACTGCGCTACACCAAGCGCGGCCGCCTCCGGTTCACCAGCCACCGAGACTTCCAGCGCGCGTTCGAGCGGGCCCTGCGCCGCGCCGAGGTGCCCATGGCGTACTCGGCCGGCTTCACCCCGCACCCGCGCGTCTCGTACGCGAACGCCGCGCCGACCGGCACCGGCAGCGAGGCCGAGTACCTCGAGATCGCCCTCGCCGAGCCCCGCGACCCCGAGAAGCTCCGCGAGCTGCTCGACGAGTCGATGCCGGTCGGGCTCGACATCATCGACGCCGTCGAGGCCCGTACCTCCGGGCTCGCCGACCGGCTGACGGCCTCCGTCTGGGAGCTGCGGCTGGAGGGCGTGGACGTCGCCGACGCCGAGCGCGCGGTCGGGGCCTTCCTCGCCGCCGAGGAAGTGGAGGTACAGCGCCGCACCAAGAACGGCATGCGCAGCTTCGACACCCGGGGCGCCGTAGTGAGCCTCGAGGCGGTTCCTGCCCCGGCTGATAGGCCGCTGGACAATGCCTGTGCGATACTGCGGCTGGTTGTTCGGCATCTGACACCTGCCGTGCGACCCGACGACGTCCTGTCCGGTCTCCGAGCTGTGGCCGACCTGGCGCCGCCGGTCCCCGCAGCGGTGACCAGGCTGGCGCAGGGGCTCTTCGACGAGGAGTCCGGCACGGTGACCGACCCGCTCGCGCCCGACCGCGAGGCTGTCACGGCCGCCCCACCCACGGCCGCCGTAGCCGCCGACGCGAAGGCGCCGGAAGGTCCCGCCGCGTAGGGATCGTCGTCGTCGCGCAGCCCTGGCACTCGGGAGCCACCTGGGTCGGGCCGCGCACAGACCTGAAGACTTCCGCCAGGCCGTACGGACAACACGTACGGAACCGGCGGCCATGGACTACAGCTCCCGTGTGGCGAACGCGCCCCGGAGGCCGGTTCCGCGCTGATCGCGCGGGGCCGTGCCGGACCGGAAGTCAGCCGCGGCGCCCGGGAGCGTGACGGGAGAACCGCCCGCATGCTCAACAACGAAACCAACAACACCACCGGTGGCGCCGACAGCGGCAGCCCGAGCGACAACCTGCCTCCGCGCAGGCGTCGCCGTGCCGCGTCGCGCCCCGCCGGCCCGCCCGGTGCGACCGTGACCCCGGCCGCCGAGGTGACCGAGGCCGCTCCGGCCGCCCCCGCCGCCCCCGTCGAGGAGGCCGCTCCGGCCGCCGCCCCGGCCCGTACCCGCCGCCGCGCGACCCGCGCCGTGGCCGCCACCGAGGCTCCTGCCGCCGAGGTCGTGGTCGAGGCCGTCGTCCCGGCTGCCGAAGAGGCTGCTGCTCCCGCGCCGCGTGTCCGTCGCCGTGCGACCCGTGCCGTGGCCGCGCCGGAGGCCCCCGCTGCAGAGGCCGTCGTCGAGGCTGCTCCGGCTGCTCCGGCCGCGGAGGAGGCTGCTGCTCCGGCGCCGCGTGCCCGCCGCCGTGCGACCCGTGCCGTGGCCGCCCCCGAGGCGCCCGCCGCCGAGGCCGTCGTCGAGGCTGCTGCTCCGGCTGCTCCGGCTGTCGAGGAGGCTGCTGCTCCGGCGCCGCGTGTCCGTCGCCGTGCGACGCGTGCCGTGGCCGCGCCGGAGGCCCCCGCTGCAGAGGCCGTCGTCGAGGCTGCTCCGGCTGCTCCGGCTGCTCCGGCCGCGGAGGAGGCTGCCGCTCCGGCGCCGCGTGCCCGCCGCCGTGCCACCCGCGCCGTGACCGCCCCCGAGGCGCCCGCCGCCGAGGCCGTCGTGGAGGAGGCCGCTCCCAAGGCCACCGTCACCGTCGCCGACGCCGTGGACTCCCCGAAGCGCGGCGGCCGCCGCCGCGCCACCCGCTCCGCGGCCTCCGCCGCTCCGGCCGCCCAGGCCGCCGCCCCGGTGGAGCCCGCCGCCGAGGAAGAGCCCGCCGCCCCGGCGCGTGGCCGCCGCGCCGCGCGCCCCGCCGTGGCCGTGTTCCAGGCCCCGGTCTTCACCGAGCCGATGTTCCAGACCCCGGAGACCGCCGCCATGGCCGCCGCGGCCGCCGCCGCAGCCGCCGAGGCGGAAGAGGTCGAGGAGGAGGACGAGCTCGAGGCCGAGGCCGAGACCGTCCAGGCCCCCGCCCCGCAGCCGGCCGGCCGTCGCCGCCGCCGTGGCCGCGGTGCGGTCGAGGCCGCCCCGGCCGCCGAGTCCGCGCCGGTGTCCCTTTCCGACGTCGAGCTCATGGAGGACGAGGCCAAGGCCGAGGCCGCCGAGCTCGACGAAGAGGCTGCCGAGTTCGAAGAGGGTGACGAGACGGGCGAGCGCCCGTCCCGGCGCCGCCGCCGTGGCGGCCGCCGCCGTCGCCGCGGTGAGGCCGCCGACCTCGACGAGTCCGCCGAGGAAGAGGCCGAGGCCGGCGAAGAGGCGGAAGAGGAAGAGGCCGACGAGGACGAGGAGGCCGGCGCCCTGGGCTCCAGCTCCAGCCGTCGCCGCCGTCGCCGTCGCCGCCGCAGCGGTGACACCGGTGCCGAGGGCGAAGCGGGCGAGGAGGACGGCGTGCGCACCGTCGTCAAGGTCCGCGAGCCGCGCCCGGCGCGCGAGAAGGCCGAGCCGTCCGACGAGGTGCAGTCCATCAAGGGCTCGACCCGTCTGGAGGCGAAGAAGCAGCGCCGCCGCGAGGGCCGCGAGCAGGGCCGCCGCCGCGTGCCGATCATCACCGAGGCCGAGTTCCTGGCCCGCCGTGAGGCCGTCGAGCGCGTGATGGTCGTCCGCCAGGCCGGCGAGCGCACCCAGATCGGCGTCCTCGAGGACAACGTGCTCGTCGAGCACTACGTCAACAAGGAAGAAGCCACCTCGTACGTCGGCAACGTCTACCTGGGCAAGGTCCAGAACGTGCTGCCGTCGATGGAGGCCGCCTTCATCGACATCGGCAAGGGCCGCAACGCCGTCCTGTACGCCGGTGAGGTCAACTTCGAGGCGCTCGGCATGGCCAACGGGCCGCGCCGCATCGAGTCCGCCCTCAAGTCCGGCCAGTCGGTCCTCGTGCAGGTCACCAAGGACCCGATCGGCCACAAGGGTGCCCGCCTGACCAGCCAGGTCTCGCTGCCCGGCCGCTACCTCGTCTACGTGCCCGAGGGCTCGATGACCGGTATCAGCCGCAAGCTGCCCGACACCGAGCGCGCGCGCCTGAAGACCATCCTCAAGAAGATCGTCCCCGAGGACGCGGGCGTCATCGTGCGCACCGCCGCCGAGGGTGCGAGCGAGGACGAGCTGCGCCGCGACGTCGAGCGTCTGCAGGCCCAGTGGGAGGACATCCAGAAGAAGTCGAAGCAGATCTCGACCTCTTCGCCGAGCCTGCTGTACGGCGAGCCGGACATGACCGTCCGCGTCGTGCGCGACATCTTCAACGAGGACTTCTCGAAGGTCATCGTCAGCGGTGACAGCGCCTGGGAGACCATCCACGGTTACGTCTCGCACGTGGCCCCGGACCTGGCCGACCGGCTGTCGCGCTGGACCTCCGAGGTCGACGTCTTCGCGACGTACCGGATCGACGAGCAGCTCGCCAAGGCGCTCGACCGCAAGGTGTGGCTGCCCTCGGGCGGTTCCCTCGTGATCGACAAGACCGAGGCGATGATCGTCATCGACGTCAACACCGGCAAGTTCACCGGTCAGGGCGGCAACCTCGAGGAGACCGTCACCAGGAACAACCTGGAGGCGGCCGAGGAGATCGTGCGCCAGCTGCGGCTGCGCGACCTCGGCGGCATCGTCGTGATCGACTTCATCGACATGGTCCTGGAGTCGAACCGCGACCTGGTCCTGCGGCGCATGCTGGAGTGCCTGGGCCGCGACCGTACGAAGCACCAGGTCGCCGAGGTGACCTCGCTGGGCCTGGTCCAGATGACCCGCAAGCGGGTGGGCCAGGGCCTGCTGGAGTCCTTCTCCGAGACCTGTGTCCACTGCAACGGGCGCGGTGTGATCGTGCACATGGAGACGCCGACCGCGATCGGCGGCGGTGGCAACGGCAAGCGCGCGAAGCGTCGCGGCGGCCGTGGCCACGAGCACGACCACGAGATCGAGGGCGCTGCGACCGTCGAGCACGAGGTGCTCGAGGCCGAGACCGAGGCCGAGGTGGCCGCCGAGCTCGCGGCGCCGGTGGCGCTGCCCGAGCCGGCGTTCGCCGCGGACGAGGAGCTCTACGGCAGCCCGGCGGAGGCGGAGGCCGCGGCCGGCCTGAGCGGCCGTCGCAACCGCCGCCGTGCCACCCGCAAGGCGACCGCTCCGGCGGGCGCCCCGCGCGGTGCCGCCCAGGCTGCTCCGGCTGTCCCGGCTCCGGCCCCCGAGGCCGAGCCCGTCGCCGCTGCGGCGGAGCCGGTCGTCGAGGCCGAGCCGGTGACCGAGGCTGCCGACACGGTGCTCGAGCCGGTCTCCGAGGTCGTCGCCGAGGCCGTGGAAGCGGCCGAGACGGTCGAGGCCGCGCCCAAGGGACGCACGCGTCGCCGTGCCACCCGCAAGGCCACGGCCGCGGCGGGCGCTCCGGCTGCTGCTGCGGCCGAGGCGGCCCCGGAGCCCGAGCCGGTCGTGGAGGCCGCCCCGGAGCCCGTCGTGGCAGCGGAGCCCGAGCCCGTCGCCCCGGTCGCCGAGGCGCCGGCCGCGGAGGCCGCCGTGGCGGAGGCCGCACCGGCCCGTCCGCGTCGGCGTGCCACCCGTAAGGCCACTGCACCGGCCGGTTCCCCGGCAGGTGCGGCGGAGGCTGCCGTACTGGTCGTCGAGACCCCCGCCGCCGAGCCCGAGGCCGCCCCGGCCCCGGCCGGAGCAGCGGAGGGCGCAGAGGCCGAGGAGGCCGCCCCGGCGGCCAAGAAGGCGGTCCGCAAGACGGCCGCCAAGAAGGCCCCGGCGAAGAAGGCCACCGCCGCCAAGAAGGCGACGGCGGCCAAGAAGACCGTCGCGAAGAAGGCGGCGGCCAAGAAGACCGTGGCCAAGCGGGCGACGAAGAAGACCGCGGCGGCCGAGCAGCAGTCGCAGCCGTCCGTCTCGGCTCCGACCGAAGCCTGATCCCCTGCACGGCCGTGGGCCCCGCCGAGAGGCGGGGCCCACGGCCGCGCGGGGCCCGGTTTGACCCTCCGGAACCGGCCCCGTAACCTAGACCGTCGGCATGTCCTAGATGATTTACGTCTAGTGCGCGTCGAGCTCCTGAGCACCTTCCTCCGGCCGGGCACCGCCCGCAGGAGAGGCCGCTCGTCCAATCCGGATCCGTGCGGACCCCGTCGAGAAGTAGGGGCCCGTCTGAGCGGCTGGCTTCAGGAGCATCCGTCCCGAGTGAGAGAGAGATCCGCGTGTACGCCATCGTGCGCAGCGGTGGTCGCCAGCACAAGGTTGCTGTTGGTGACATCGTTGAGGTTGACAAGATTTCCACTGCCAAGGTTGGCGACACGGTCGAGCTCTCGACCCTGCTCGTTGTCGACGGCGACGCCGTGACCAGCGACCCGTGGGTGCTGGCCGGGATCAAGGTCCAGGCCGAGATCGTGGACCACCACAAGGGCGCCAAGATCGACATCCTGCGCTACAAGAACAAGACCGGCTACCGCCGTCGCCAGGGTCACCGTCAGCAGTACACGGCGATCAAGGTCACCGGTATCCCCACGGCTGCGAAGTAAGAGGGACTGAGACATGGCACACAAGAAGGGCGCATCGTCCACCCGGAACGGGCGCGACTCCAATGCCCAGCGGCTCGGCGTGAAGCGCTTCGGCGGTCAGGTCGTTTCCGCTGGTGAGATCCTCGTCCGCCAGCGCGGCACGCACTTCCACCCGGGCGCGGGCGTCGGCCGTGGCGGCGACGACACGCTGTTCGCGCTGCAGGCGGGTGCCGTGCAGTTCGGCACGCACCGTGGCCGCAAGGTCGTCAACATCGTTCCGGCCGCCTGATCCAGCTCCTGCTGATCAGCGGTACGTAACTTCCCGAGGGCGGATCTCAGCTCTTCCCGGCGCAAGCCGGGAAGAGAGGTCCGCCCTCGGCGCGTTGGCACATAGGCACGGTTAGGCACGTTTAATGGGCAGCAAGGCCTGCCCGGGACATTCCCGTATGTATCTGGAGGAACAACCATGACCACCTTCGTGGACCGCGTCGAGCTGCATGTCGCCGCGGGTAACGGGGGCCACGGCTGCGCCTCCGTTCACCGGGAGAAGTTCAAGCCGCTGGGCGGCCCCGACGGCGGCAACGGCGGCCGTGGCGGCGACGTGATCCTGGTCGTCGAGCAGGCGGTCACCACCCTGCTGGACTACCACCACAGCCCCCACCGCAAGGCCACCAACGGCAAGCCGGGCGAGGGCGGCAACCGCTCCGGCAAGGACGGCCAGGACCTGGTCCTGCCCGTGCCGGACGGCACCGTCGTCCTCGACAAGGAGGGCAACGTCCTCGCCGACCTCGTCGGCCAGGGCACCACCTACGTGGCCGCCGAGGGCGGCCGCGGCGGCCTCGGCAACGCCGCACTGTCCTCCGCCCGCCGCAAGGCCCCCGGCTTCGCGCTCCTCGGCGTCCCCGGCACCACGGGCGACATCGTCCTGGAGCTCAAGACCGTCGCCGACGTGGCCCTCGTGGGCTTCCCGAGCGCCGGCAAGTCCTCGCTGATCTCGGTGCTCTCCTCGGCCAAGCCGAAGATCGCGGACTACCCCTTCACCACCCTCGTCCCGAACCTGGGCGTCGTCACGGCCGGCTCGACCGTCTACACGATCGCCGACGTTCCCGGCCTGATCCCGGGCGCCAGCCAGGGCAAGGGCCTCGGCCTGGAGTTCCTGCGCCACGTCGAGCGCTGCTCGGTGCTCGTGCACGTCCTGGACACCGCCACCCTGGAGTCCGACCGCGACCCGATCGCCGACCTCGACGTCATCGAGGAGGAGCTCAAGCTCTACGGCGGCGGCCTGGAGAAGCGCCCGCGCCTCGTCGTCCTGAACAAGGTCGACATCCCGGACGGCCAGGAGCTCGCCGACATGGTCCGCCCCGACCTCGAGGCGCGCGGCTACAAGGTCTTCGAGGTCTCCGCGGTCGCCCGTACGGGCCTCAAGGAGCTCTCCTACTTCCTGGCCGAGGGCATCGCCAAGGCCCGCGCCCGCAAGCCGAAGCAGGAGGCGACCCGTATCGTCATCCGCCCGAAGGCCGTGGACGACGCCGGCTTCACCGTCACGTACGACGAGGTCGAGGACGTCTACAACGTGCGGGGCGAGAAGCCGGAGCGCTGGGTCCGCCAGACCGACTTCAACAACGACGAGGCCGTGGGCTACCTGGCCGACCGCCTCAACCGCCTCGGTGTCGAGGACGCGCTGAAGAAGGCCGGTGCCCGTGCGGGTGACGGCGTCGCCATCGGCTCCGACGAGAACGCGGTCGTCTTCGACTGGGAGCCGACCATGATGGCCGGCGCCGAGATGCTGGGCCGCCGCGGTGAGGACCACCGTCTGGAGGCCCCGCGCCCGGCCACCCAGCGCCGCAAGGAGAAGGACGCCAAGCGCGGGGACTCGGCGCAGCAGGAGTACGACGAATTCCGGCCCTTCTGATCTGCTGTTTTGCCGTTCTTTTGCCCCGGACGGCGGAGTTGAAGTGATGTTTACCCCGGTCGCCTAGGATCCACCGGGTGAGCAGCACCAACACTCCCAGCGTTTCCGTCGTGGTGATCGCGTACAACGACGCCGTGCTCGTGGGCGAGGCCGTTGCCTCGGCTCTCGCCCAGGGCCCGGTCGTCGCCGAGGTGATCGCCGTGAACGACGCCTCGGCCGACGGCACCGCGCGCGTACTGGACGAGCTGGCCGCAGCCCATCCCCGCCTGAAGGTCGTGCACCGCACGGAGAACAGCGGCGGATGCGGTACGCCGCGCAACGACGGGATCGCACGCGCGACCTCGCCGTACGTCCTCTTCCTCGACAGCGACGACGTCCTGCCCCCGGGGGCGGCCGAGGCCCTCGTACGCGCCGCCGAGGAGCACCGCGCGCCCGTGACCGTCGGGGCGTGCGTGCGCCGCGAGCTGCCGCAGTACCACGACGTGCCCTGGATGCCCGGGCTGTACACCGCGGGCGATGTGATCGAGCGGCCCGCGGACCGGCCCGAGCTGGTCCGCGACACCCTCTGCGTCAACAAGCTGTACGACCGGTCCTTCCTGGAAAAGCATACGATCCGCTTTCCCGACGGCCGGTTCGTCTACGAGGACTTCGTCTTCACCGCGCGCGTGCTGGCCGCCGCGCCCCGCATCGCCGTCATCGGCGACCTCGTCTACGTCTGGCACGTGCGCCGCAGTGCCGCCCAGGTGTCGATTTCCCTGGACCGCAAGGACGTCGGCAACTGGCGCTCCCGGATCGAGGCCCACCGCGAGGCCCGCCGGATCATCACCGACTCCTCCCCGCAGCTGGGCCTCGCCTGCCAGGTGAAGTTCCTGGAGTACGACCTGCGCATGTACCTGCGCGAGCTCGGCAAGGACCCCGGGTACCAGGCCGCCTGGTGGACGCTGACCCGCGACTACGTCGCCGGGTTCGACGAGGCCGCGGTCGAGGCCGCCGGGGCGCACGCCCGCTGGATCGTCCGGCTGCTGCGGGCGACCCCGGCCCCGCCCGCCGACGTGGAGCGGCTCACCCGCTTCGCCGCCGAGCCGCCGCGGCTGCTGCCCCCGTACGCGACCGGCCCGGACGGGCTGCCCGTGTGGAGCGAGGAGCTCCCGGTGGTCCTGGACGGGCTGGACGGGCTGCCGATGGCCGATCTGCCCGTCAGCATCGACGCCGAACCGGTCGGTGCCGGCCGGCTCCGGATCCGGGTGCGCGACCTGTACGGGCGCCTCGCCGAGGCCGGACCGCGCACCGCCCGGCTGCGCTTCGTACCCCGCTCGGGCGGCGAGCCCGTCCTCGACCGGCCGGTCGAGCTGCGCCCCGCCGCCGACGGCGACGGCTGGATCGCCGCGCTGCCGTTCCGGCTGACCGGCGTGGCCTCCGCCGGGCGCCGCCAGGGCCGCCGCGGCATGCAGGCGTGGGGCGTCCAGGTGGGCGTGGAGTTCGCCGACGGGAGCTCCCTGGTCACCTCCCCGCGCCCCCTCGACGACCTCCTCCACCGCCGGGCCCTGCCCAGCAGCAGGTACGGTGTTCTGCTGGCGCAGCCGTTCCGCACGGGCGGAGGTTCACTGGCCCTGCGGCTCGCGCCGGGTGCCGCGGGCGCGCTGAGCCTCGTACGCAACCGGCTCCACCGGGCCCGGGCCGGCCGCGGATCGGAGTGAAGACAGGCGGCGGCCGCAAGGCCGCCCGAGATTTCGGACAGGACCCCGGACCCGGTCCGGGGACCCCAGGGAGATACGCATGACTTTTCTGATCACTGGTGGCGCCGGCTACATCGGCTCCCACGTCGTCCGCGCGATGCTCGCCGCAGGTGAGAAGGTCGTCGTCTTCGACGACCTCTCCACGGGCAACGAGGACCGCGTCCCGGAGGGCGTCCCGCTGGTGATCGGCTCGGTCCTGGACCGGCTGAACCTGGACGAGACCCTCCGGAACTACAAGATCACCGGTGTGGTGCACCTGGCGGGCAAGAAGCAGGTCGGCGAGTCCGTCGAGAAGCCGCTGTTCTACTACCACGAAAACGTGGAGGGCCTTCAGGTCCTGCTGGGGGCGGTGGCCGCCGCCGGCGTCCGCAACTTCCTGTTCTCCTCCTCCGCCTCCGTGTACGGCATGCCCGACGTGGAGCTCGTCACCGAGGAGACCCCGTGCGCGCCGCTGAGCCCGTACGGCGAGACGAAGCTGGCCGGCGAGTGGCTGGTCCGCGCCGCCGGCAAGGCCTACGGCATCTCCACCGCCTGCCTGCGCTACTTCAACGTGGCGGGCGCGGCCGCCCCGGAGCTCGCGGACACCGGGGTCTTCAACCTGGTCCCGATGGTCTTCGAGCGCTTCGACAAGGGTGAGGGCGCCCGCATCTTCGGCGACGACTACCCGACCCCGGACGGCACCTGCATCCGCGACTACATCCACGTCGAGGACCTCGCCGAGGCCCACGTGGTGGCGGCCCGCAAGCTCGTCGAGTGGGGTGCGACCGGGGACTACAAGGACCTCACCGTCAACATCGGCCGTGGCGAGGGCGTCTCCGTACGGGAGATGGCGCAGCTGCTGAACGAGGGCACCGGGCACACGTACGAGCCCGTCGTCGTCCCGCGGCGCCCCGGCGACCCGGCGAAGGTCGTGGCCTCGGCCGACAAGATCGCCGCGGAGCTGGGCTGGAAGGCCAAGCACGACGTCCGCGAGATGATCACCTCGGCCTGGGCGGGCTGGGAGGCCAACCGCAAGGGCGAACTGCCGCACGTCGCGCGCTGAGCCCGTACGCCGCAGCGCACAGGACGAAGCCGCCCGCCCCGGATGCGTTCCGGGGCGGGCGGCTTCGTCCTGCGTACGCGGGCTCAGCGCTCGCTCAGCGCTCCAGGAACGCGAAGAGCTCTTCCCAGCGGTCGGTGATCTCGGCGCTGGAGTAGCGCTGCACACTGCGGAAGGCGTTGTCGCCGAGACGGTCGCGCAGCCCGCGGTCCGACATCAGCACGTCGAGGTGCCCGGCCAGCTCCATCGTGTTGCCCAGCCGGGCCAGCAGACCGTCCTCGCCGTGCTCGACGATCTCCCGTACGCCCGGCGCGCAGTCGAAGGCGGTCACCGGCAGGCCGGCCGCCATTGCCTCCAGCAGGGTGATCGGGAAGCCCTCGGCCCGCGAGGCCTGCGCGAAGACCGAGGCCCCGCGCAGCGCGCCCAGCACGTCGTCGGTGCTGCCCATCCACTCCACGGAGTCGTCCAGGCCGAGCGTGGTCGCGTGCGCCCGCAGCGCCGGCTCCTCCACGCCCGCTCCGTAGATCCGCAGGACCCAGTCGGGGTGCTGCGGGGCGGCTTCCGCCCATGCGTCGAGCAGCAGGTCCACGCCCTTCTCGAAGGCGAGGCGGCCGACGCTGGCGACGACCTTCTCCGTGCGGGGGGCGGGGGAGTCCGGCATGAACGGCAGCGGGTTCGGCATGCTGCCCACGTTCTCCATGCCGGCCCGGATCCACAGGTCCGCGTCCTCGGGGGTCAGCACCAGCAGCCGGTCGACCTCGGGGTAGTACCGGCGGACCCGCTCGGCGCGGGTGGACTTCTGGCTGGCCTCGAACGACTCGTGGCTCATGCCGATGACGCCGAGCCCCTTGGTGTCGGCGAGCGCCACCCACTCCATCGCCCAGACCTGCGTGACGATCACGACGGCCCCGGGGCGGGCGGCGCGGAACAGCTCGTTCAGCCTCTCCGCCTTCGCCCGCATCTTCGCCCGCCGCGCCGCCTGGCGGCGCCGCTCGGGGGCGTTCAGCCGGCCCTTGATCCCGCGCAGGCGCCGGGCCTTCGGCGGGTGGGCGTCGTACAGGGTGGTCATCGCGTACGGCAGGTCCTGCGGCAGCTTCTGCCGGATCTCCTCGGCGACCGGGGCAATGCCGACGATGTGCACCCGGTGACCGCGGTCGGTGAACAGCCGGGCCATCTGGTGCGACCAGGTCGTCACGCCGCCGAGCTCGTCGACGCTGTTGGAGACGATGAAGACGTCACGGCCGCCAGGCTGTTCGTCGCGCGCGCCGGACTCGGCGGTCTGCTGGCTCACTTGCCGCTCCTGGTGAAGAACTTCTCGACGATCTGGCGGGCCGCGTCCCCGCGGTCGTACTCGCCGAACTCGGTGAGGAAGCGCTGCCGCGCCTCCGCGTACTTGGCGTCCGCCTCGTCGAAGGCGGAGAGGGCCTGCAGGAGTTCGTCGGCCGTGGCCACCACCGGGCCCGGGGCCTTCTCCTTCAGGTCGAAGTACGTGCCGCGGATGTCGGTCGCGTACTTCTCGTAGTCGTACGCGAAGAACAGCATCGGCCGGTCCAGCACCGCGTAGTCGAACATCACGGACGAGTAGTCGGTGATCAGCCCGTCGGCGAGCGCCAGCAGCGGGGTGATGTCGTGGTGCCGGGACACGTCGATCACCCGGCCCGCGACCGACGGCGGCAGCGAGACGCTGTTGAGGTAGTGGGTGCGCACCAGCAGCGTGAAACGGTCGCCGAGCCGCTCGGCGAACTCCTCCACGTCGAACGGGAACTCGAAGCCCTCCACCGCACCGTCCGCGCTCGCCCGGAAGGTCGGCGCGTACAGAAGCACCTTCTTCCCCGGGTCGATGTCCAGCTCGGCTGCGAGCGGACCGCGCACCCGCTCCCCGCTCTGCGCCTCGGCCCGCTGCGCCTCGACGAGGGCGTCGTTGCGCGGGTAGCCCGTGCGCAGCAGCACCTCGTCGCGCAGCCGGAAGGCCCTGGCGAGGGTGCGGGTGTCGTGCTCGGAGCGGATCAGGAAGTGGTCGAAGCGGTTGACGGCCGCCTGGAAGCGGTCCTGGCCGGCCTTGCCCTGTGCCTTGGTGCGGGGCTCGTGGAAGCCCATGCGCTTGAGCGCGGAGCCGTGCCAGGTCTGGATGTACGTGGTTCCCTCGCGCTTGGCCAGGGCCAGGGGGAAGCCCTGGTTGTCGACCCAGAACTCGGCCTGCGCCAGCGCGCGCAGGTACGGCCAGCTCCAGCGGCGCACCAGGGTGGCCTCCTTGGGGAAGCCGGTGGGCTTGCCGCCCGCGTACGACCAGATCGCCTCGAACGGGACGCCCTGGCGGACCATCTCCTCGTAGATCGCCTTCGGGCTGTCGCTGTACTGCTTGCCCATGTGGCTCTCGAAGACGACCGTGCCCTTCTTGACCGGCAGCTTCGAGAAGACCTCGTGGTAGACCTTCACCTTCTGCTCGCCCGAGCCGAGGTTGCGGCGGGCCCGCAGGGCCTTGCGCAGGCCCCGCTTGACCACGCCCGCGGCCTTGCCGTGCATCGCGCTGCTGATCAGCGTCTGGGTGCGGACGGCGGCGGCGCTCTCGGCGGTCAGGACGTAGGAGAGGTTCCCCTTCTTGGTCACCTCCGGCTCGAAACGGTCGGAGACCAGCCGCGTCAGCCGCGGGCGCACGCGCAGCCGGGCCGCCGACTCCAGGTCGACCCCGCCGACGGAGACGCGGGTGGTGAGGCGCTCGCCGTCGGCGGTCAGCTTCAGACGGACGTCCCAGACGGCGTCGATGATGCCGAGGGGGCGGACGGTGCCGGCGATGTCGGCCGTGGCGGTCCACTCGATCGTGTCACCGGCATGGCGCACGGTTGCCGCCGGGAAGCTGAAAGAGCGCACGCCGATCTGCCGGCGGGCCCGGAACTCCAGGGTGGCCCCCAGTTCCGCTTCGGGGCTGATCCTCCCCAGCGGGTTCACCACGGCGCCCGAGAGCGTGACGGTGCCGCGCCCGTCGTCCTCGTACGAGGTGAGGCGGTTGCCCAGCGAGAGGGAGGTGAGCGGGGTGGTGTGGAAGCCCTGCCCGGTGACGTCCAGTATCCGGCGGGCCTCGGCGGCCTCGGCGCCGTCGGGGTCGTCGATGTGCTGCCCGCACCAGTAGACGCGCCCGTCGCGCTCCGCGAGCGGCGAGGACAGCCGGCCCTTGTTGGTCATGGCGTCGGCGGCCGGGAGCAGGTTGTCCCAGTCCTCCTTGCCCAGCAGGTAGGCGCAGATCGCCTGGAGGTACGTGACGTGCTCGTACGCGGCCGGGTCGATGCCGGCCAGGTAGCCGTTGGCGAGGCGGGCGAACTCCTGGCGGTACGCATCGCCCAGCAGGGGCAGGTCGCGCAGGTGCAGCACCAGGTCGTGCTTGAGGAACTTGGCGTCCTTCGCGGACTTGATGTCCGTGTGGCCCTTGGAGGCCAGCAGCTCGTCGACGCGGCGGTGGATCTCCATCCGGTGGACGAAGTTCGCGATCTCGTGGCGCCGGTTGCTGATCGACTTGGCCGCGGCCTTCTCGACCACGTTCCAGTAGTAGACGTGGTTCGGGATCAGCGTGATGCGGCGGGCGGCGACATAGGCCTGCGCGGAGAACAGCAGGTCCTCGTAGTGGATGCCGACCGGGAACTCCAGGCCCTGCTCCAGCAGGAACGCGCGCCGGTAGCACTTGTTCGTGGAGAGGGTGTCGTAGACCAGCAGGTCGGGGTCCTCGGTGATCGACTCCAGCGTGCGGGTGCGGGAGTAGATCCAGGGGTACCACTCGGTGGTCTTGCCCCACCGGTTGTCGAGGTGCACGCGCACGCACATGCCGGAGACCAGGTCGGAGCCGGTCCGCTCGGCCGCGGCCAGCATGTTCCGGCAGGCGTTTCGTTCCAGCACGTCGTCACTGTCCAGGAACATGACGTACGTGCCGGTGGCCTGCTGGATGCCGTGGTTGCGCGGGGCGCCGCAGCCGCCGCTGTTCTCGGGCAGCCGGAAGGCGCGCACTCTGTCCGGGTGCGCAGCTTCGAGCTCCTGGGCGACCGCATACGACCGGTCCTTGCTGCAGTCGTCGACGATCACGACTTCGACCCCGTGCAGGGTCTGGTCCAAAACCGACTGGACGGCTGTCGGCAGACGCTCTGCGTCGTTGTAGACGATGACGACCACGGAGACGTCAGGCACGTGCACCTCGATCCCTTCGTTCCATTCCGCTTAACCCGTCAAAGCTACCGTGTGCCGCGCTCGGATCCGGCAGGCCGACCCTCGGCGTGCATACTTCTTAGGAAGAGGTGTGTGGCGGGTCCGGTCGCCGACAATCACCCGTTCGGACCCAGCAGGAAGTGTTCATGACGAAGCTGTCCGTAGTCGTCCCTTGCTACAACGAAGAAGCCGTGATCGACAGCTTCGACGTGGAGATCCGCAGGGTCCTGGACTCCCTGCCCGTCGAGTACGAGGTCTGCTACGTCGACGACGGAAGTCGCGACGGGACCCTCGTCAAGCTCCGCAAGATCGCCGCCGAACACGGCGACCGTACCCGGTACGTCTCCTTCAGCCGCAACTTCGGCAAGGAGGCCGGCATGCTCGCCGGCCTGCGCGAGGCCACCGGCGACGCCGTCGTGATCATGGACGCCGACCTCCAGCACCCGCCGGAGCTCATCGCCACCATGCTCGACTATTACCGGCAGGGCCACGACCAGATCATCGCCCGCCGCACCCGTGAGGGCGACAAGAAGGTCCGCTCCGCGCTCAGCCGCCTCTACTACCGGGGCGTCAACCGCTGGGTCGACGTCGAGCTCACCGACGGCGTCGGCGACTTCCGCCTGCTGTCCCGGCCCGCCGTGGACGCGCTGCTGTCGCTGCCGGAGTACAACCGCTTCTCCAAGGGCCTCTTCTCCTGGATCGGCTTCGACACCGTCCACTTCGACTACCGCAACGCCCAGCGCGAGGCCGGCGAGACGAAGTGGAAGTTCGGCTCCCTGCTGAACTACGCCATGGACGGGCTGATCTCCTTCAACAACCGGCCGCTGCGCATCGGCATCTGGGCCGGCGTGTCGCTGGTGGCGCTGACCGCCCTGTACGCCGTGTACATCGCGATCATGGCCATGACCAACGGGGTCGACGCGCCCGGCTACGTCACCCTCGTCGCGATCATCGTCGGCATCGGCGGCGTTCAGATGATCATGCTGGGTCTGATCGGCGAGTACATCGGCCGCATCTACTACGAGACCAAGCGCCGCCCGCACTTCCTGGTCAAGGAGGCGCACGGCGCCGACCGGGAGGCCCGGCCCGACACCACCCGGGTCCAGGCGGAACGCGAACGCGGCGGCCTGTCCGCCGCGCGCCTGACGGTCTCCGCCGAGCGCGAGGTGCGCTGAGGCATGCGATCCCAGCTGGGCCAGATCCTCCGCTTCGGCCTCGTCGGCGCGGTCAACACCGGCACCTTCTTCGTCATCTACCTGCTCCTGCACCCGTGGATGCCGTACTTCCTCGCCTACACCCTCGCCTTCCTGCTGGCGATGGTCGGCTCGTTCTTCATGAACACCTACTTCACCTACCGGACCAAGCCCACCTGGAAGAAGTTCCTCCTCTTCCCCCTGACGAACGTCACGAACTACGTGATCCAGTCCGCCGGGCTCTACGCCCTGGTGACCTGGGCCGGGCTCGACACCCGCATCGCCCCGCTCGTCGCCGCCGTCGTGGCCATCCCGTTCACCTACCTGCTGTCCCGCAAGATCCTGGTCCCGGGCGCCGCCGCACAGACGGAGAACCCGGCGCCGGCCCGCAGCGGGTCCGCGGGCTGAGTCCACCGTCTGAAACCCCGGAGCGGCCTCTCCGGGGCACCCCGTAGATTGAGGTGGCAGACGTACCGGCAAGGGGCAAGGGGACAGACGTGTCAGCGGCTAGGCAAGGTGTCGTGGACGCCCGCAGGATCGTGGTCAAGGTCGGATCCTCCTCCTTGACCACCGCGGCCGGCGGGCTCGACGCCGACCGGGTGGACGCCCTGGTCGACGTACTGGCCAAGGCCCGCAGCGGCGGCGAGAAGGAGATCGTCCTCGTCTCCAGCGGAGCCATCGCCGCCGGACTCTCCCCGCTCGGCCTGCGCCGCCGCCCGACCGACCTGGCCCGCCAGCAGGCCGCCGCCAGCGTCGGGCAGGGGCTGCTGGTCGCCCGGTACACCGCCTCCTTCGCCCGGTACGGAGTCCGCGTCGGCCAGGTGCTGCTGACCAGCGACGACACGAGCCGGCGCGCCCACTACCGCAATGCGTACCGGACCCTGGACCAGCTCCTGGCCATGGGCGCCCTGCCGGTGGTCAACGAGAACGACACCGTCGCCACGGACGAGATCCGCTTCGGCGACAACGACCGGCTCGCGGCCCTCGTCGCCCACCTGGTCCGCGCCGACCTCCTCGTCCTCCTGTCCGACGTGGACGGCCTGTACGACGGCGACCCGTCGCTGCCCGGCACCACCCGCATCGACGAGGTGCGCGGCCCCGAGGACATCGCGCACGTCTCCATCGGCAGCGCCGGCAAGGCGGGCGTGGGCACCGGCGGCATGGTCACCAAGGTCGAGGCGGCGCGGATCGCGGCGGCGGCCGGCATCCCGGTCGTCCTCACCTCGGCGAGCCAGGCGGCCGACGCCCTGGCAGGGCGGCCGACCGGCACGCACTTCCACGCCACCGGCCGCCGCTCGGCGGACCGGCTGCTGTGGCTGCAGCACGCATCGACCCCGCAGGGACACCTGGTCCTCGACGAGGGAGCCGTACGCGCGGTGACCGAGCGCGGCAGCTCCCTGCTGCCCGCCGGGATCGCCGCCGTCGAGGGCGAGTTCGTCGCGGGCGACCCGGTGGAACTGCGCGCGCCCGACGGCCGTGCCGTGGCCCGCGGGCTGGTGAACTTCGACGCCAAGGAACTCCCGCAGCTCCTCGGCCGCTCCACCCGGGAGCTGGCGAAGGAACTCGGCCCGGAGTACGAGCGCGAGGTCGTACACCGCGACGATCTGGTCCTGCTGCAGGGCTGAGGTTCGGTAAAACCGCCGCGCGGCGGGCCGGGGACTGGTCAACTGTGAGGGGCGGACAGGCATGGCGCAGACAGGAGGCGGGCTGGTGAGACGAGCGCTGACCAGCATCAGCGGCGGCGGGGACGGCGAGCAGGGCGAAGCCTCCCGCCTCTGGCACGTCACCCTGAGCGTCTCGGGCAAGCCGGCGCCGCTGTCGGAGGTCCGGCGCGGGCTGGAACAGCTGGCCCACGACCACCCGTTCCTCCTCACCAGCCGGTACGCCGACGACCATGCGGAGATCCGGTACTGGGAGGAGGCCCGCGACCTCCACGACGCCGCGGCCGTCGCCCTGCGCCTGTGGGGCGAACACCGCTCCTCGGCGCAGCTCCCGCCGTGGGAGATCGTCGGCCTGGAGGTCATCGACCGCGCGACGTACCACCTCCGGGTGGCGGAAGGCTACGGCCCACCCCCGGCCCACCCGGTCGGGGTCCACCCGTACTAGCCCCATCCGGCCCGGCCGGCCCGCCCGTCGCACCCCGGCCCCGCCGGCGTCCGAGGCGCGGGGTCCGGGCGGAGCCCCGGGGAACGGCGGAAGGGCGGGGCGGGGAGAGGCTCCGCGCAGCGGACCCCGCGGCCGCCATCTCGCGGGATGGAATCCCGTCGGCCCCGGCCTGGCCGGGGACTACCCTGGGCGGCATGACCTCGCTCGACGCCCCCGTCTCGCCCGTGATCGCCACCGCGCAGGCGGCCCGCACCGCCGCCGCGGCCATCGCCCCCCTCCCGCGGTCCGCCAAGGACACCGCGCTGCTGGCCATCGCGGACGCCCTGGAGGCCCGTACGGCCGAGATCGTCGCCGCCAACGCCGTCGACACCGACAAGGCCCGCGCCGCCGGCACCAGCGAGACCGTCATCGACCGCCTCACCCTCACCCCGGAGCGCGTCCGCGCCATCGCCTCCGACGTGCGCGACGTCGCCGCCCTCCCCGACCCCGTCGGCGAGGTCGTCCGCGGCTCGACCCTCCCCAACGGGATCGACCTGCGCCAGATCCGCGTCCCGCTGGGCGTCGTCGGCATCATCTACGAGGCCCGCCCCAACGTCACCGTCGACGCCGCCGCCCTCTGCCTCAAGTCCGGCAACGCGGTCCTGCTGCGCGGCAGCTCCTCCGCCTACGCCTCCAACACCGCCCTCGTCGGAATCCTCCGCGACGCCATCACCGAGGCGGGCCTCCCCGCCGACGCGATCCAGCTGGTCCCCGGCGAGTCCCGCGACTCCGTCCGCGAGCTGATGCGCGCCCGCGGGCTCGTCGACGTCCTCATCCCGCGCGGCGGCGCCTCCCTCATCAAGACCGTCGTCGAGGAGTCCATCGTCCCGGTCATCGAGACCGGCACCGGCAACTGCCACGTCTACGTGGACGCCCAGGCCGACCTCGACATGGCCGTGGACATCCTCATCAACTCCAAGGCGCAGCGGCCTTCCGTCTGCAACTCCGCCGAGACCCTCCTCGTCCACCGCGACATCGCCGACGCCTTCCTGCCGCGCGCCCTCGACGCCCTCGCCGACGCCGGCGTCACCGTCCACGGCGACGCCCGGGTCCTCGCGGCCGCCGAGGACTCCAAGGCCACCGCGCTCCCCGCCACCGACGAGGACTGGGCCGCCGAGTACCTCTCCTACGACATCGCCGCCGGCGTC
Source organism: Streptomyces sp. R33 (assembly GCF_041200175.1). Lineage (NCBI taxonomy): Bacteria > Bacillati > Actinomycetota > Actinomycetes > Kitasatosporales > Streptomycetaceae > Streptomyces > Streptomyces sp. R33. The sequence continues at coordinate 5,703,435 of NZ_CP165727.1, forward strand.
GTGGACTCCCTCGACGACGCCGTCGCGCACATCCGCCGCTGGACCTCCGGCCACACCGAGGCGATCGTCACCACCTCGCAGGCCGCCGCCCGCCGCTTCACCCAGCTGGTCGACTCGACCACGGTCGCCGTAAATGCCTCCACCCGGTTCACCGACGGTGGCCAGTTCGGTTTCGGCGCCGAGATCGGGATCTCCACGCAGAAACTGCACGCCCGCGGCCCGATGGGCCTCCCGGAGCTCACCTCCACGAAGTACATCGTCACGGGCGACGGTCACGTTCGGTAGTCGGGCCGCAAACACCGGGTGGCCGGATTTCAGCGGACACCCTGCCCAAAGCAGCCCCCCAGGTCTAGGCTGTTGCTGTGCCGGACGACGTGGGGGGCAAGTACCCGGACGACGGGGAGCCCGACAACGACGACCGCGGAGGCGCGGATCAGGACTTCGCCTCCGTGGTGTTCGACGAGGACTTCGTCCGGAACGCCGAGATCCATGAACCGAGCGCCGCGGAACGCCAGCGGGCCGCCGACCGGGCGCGCGCCGAGGCGGAAGCCGCCCGCGCCGTGGCCGGTGGCTGGACGTCCGACGACGACTACGACGTGTACGGCTACGGCCGCCCCGACGGGTACGGCATCGACGAACCCGGCTGGGAACACGGTTCCAGCTACGCGGAAGGCCCGTACGGGGCCTACGGCGGCTCCCTGCGCCCCTACCGGGGCCGCTCGCCCTGGCTGCGCCCCGTCGCCTGGGTGCTCGCCTTCGTGATGGGCCTCGGCATGGTCGCGCTCGCCTTCAGCGCCGTCTACCGCAGCGCCTCGAGCGACGCGGACCACGCTCCCGCGCCCGCCAGCACCCCGCTGACGGAAGTCAGCGGCGCCGGAGCGTTTATGTACCCCGTCGGCCGCCAACCCTGAAGGTACGACCCCACTCGCGTCAGTCGGAGCTGGGGGCTTCTCTGAAGCGGGGACAGCGGGGAGAAGCAATGGCCGTGCCAGGAGATCCACCCGACGGCACCCCCGACGGCATCGGCGGGGGCGACGAGGAGTTCCGGTCGGACGAGTACCGATCGGTGGTGTTCGACGAGGACTTCGTCCGGGCTGCCCGGCTCCAGGAGTTCTCCGCCCAGGAGCGGATGGGCGAGCACGCACGAGCCGTACGCAGCCGGTCCATCTGGGCCGGCGGCGGCTCCTCCCGGCCGCGGACCAGCACGCCCGGCCGGGGAGCCCGCCAGGGCATGCTGCTGGTGCTGCTCATCGCCGTGGCCTTCGCCGCGGCCGTCTACATGGGCCTGAGCAATCCGACCGTCCCCCTGTCCACCAGCCGGACCGATCCGCTGAGCAGCACGGTCGTGCCCCTCGCGCCGAGCACCGCCGTGCCCGGCGGGCGGCCCGTCGACCTGTACGCCAAGAGCCCGGCGGCCGATTACCGCGTCGGGGCGGCCGGGATCACCCTGCCGGCCGTGCGCCGCACCCACCACTTCACCGAGGGGCAGGTCGTCACCGCCCTGTCCATCGCCAAGGACTACCTGGTGCAGTCCTCGCTCGACCCCGACGTACTGGCCGGAGCCGCGACCCGGCCCGTGCGCGTCCTGCTCGATCCCGACCAGCTCGCGCAGTTCGACCGCAGCATGACCTCGCCCTCCGGCGACGGGCGGCACGCGGCCACAGGCTGGCTGGTCCGCTTCGACCCGGGCACGGCCGCCGTGGCCGACACCCGGGTCCGGGTCAGCGGAACCCTGGCCTTCGACGAGGTCTCGGCGGACATCCTCGAGGTGATCACCGACCACACCTTCGTGTACGCCGTGCGCCCCGCCACCGGATCCCCGGCCGCGGCCGAAGGCGCCTCGCTCTTCACCGTCCGGCGCGAGCTGCGGCTGCGCTTCGACCGGGAAGACCTGGCGGCCCGGCGGGCGGAGCTGGTCCAGGCCTACGTGATGGCCGGTCCGCAGGACTGCTCCACCGACCCCGCCGAGGGCTTCCGCCCGGTCCTGGCCGGGGCGGGACCGACCACGGTCGGCCCGGCCGCGAGCGACCCGTACGCCAGCGGCAGCCCGCGGCGCACCGCCGGGCTGTGCGGGGTACTGGCGCCGCCCACGGCCGCCGGGACCGCTCCCGTCAGCCCTGCTCCGTAGCGGGGCCGCCCTTGTCCGCGGAGCTCGCGCCCGAGCCCGTACCGGCGCCGCCGGCCGCGCCCGTGAACTTGTCGCGCAGCTTGCCGCCGACGTCGGCCGCGCCGCCCGCGATGTCGCCGACGAGCTTGAACAGCGGGTCCTTGCTGCTGCGCACCGCGTCCGCGTAGTGCGCGGCCGACTCCCGGAAGGAGTCCGTGACCGAGGTGTCCTTGTCCTCGTCCCGCCGCGGGTAGTGGCCGTCCATGATCCGCTGGTAGTCCCTGTTCTGAGACCACTTCTTCAGCTCGGCCGCCCGCACCGTGGCGAAGGGGTGCGTCCGCGGCAGCATGTTGAGGATCTTCAGCACCGAGTCGCGCAGATCACCGCTCGACTCGTACTCCTCGGCCTGGGCCAGGAACGCGTCCACGTTCATCTCGTGGAGGTGGTTGCCGCCCGCGAGCTTCATCAGGCCCCGCATCGAGGCCTGCAGGTCCTGTCCGACCAGCAGCCCCGCCCGGTCCGCCGACAGCTCCGACTTGCGGAACCACTCCCGCAGCGCCGTCACGATCGCCATGATCGCCACATTGCCCAGCGGGATCCACGCCACCTTCAGCGCCAGACCCGTCAGGAACAGCAGGATCGTGCGGTACACCGCGTGCCCCGACAGCGCATGGCCCACCTCGTGGCCCACGACCGCCCGCATCTCCTCCTCGTCGAGCAGCTCGACCAGGCCCGTCGTCACCACGATGATCGGCTCGTCGAGCCCGATGCACATGGCGTTCGGCTTGGGGTCCTGCTGCACGTACATCTGCGGGACCCTCTCCAGGTCCAGGATGTAACAGGCGTCGCGCAGCATCGCGTACAGGTGCGGGAACTGCGTCTCGCCCACCCGCACCGAGTCCGACAGGAAGAGCAGGCGCAGGCTCCGCTCCGGAAGCAGCCCGCTCAGGGCCTTGAACACGGTGTCGAAGCCGCTCAGCTTGCGCAGCGCCACCAACGCCGAGCGGTCCGCCGGGTGCTCGTACGCGCGCGAGGAAATACCGGGAAACCTCCTGCGGTCCCGCGCCGGCACCTTCTCGAACCCGGTCTCCGTCATAACGCCCTCCCCCTTGATCGGCCTGTGCGCTTGTGCGTCTATCCTCTCCAACGCCTGAGTCGGCGTGAGCGTGCCCCAGGCCCCCGCATACGATGTGAGCGAAGTCTCCGCTCGCTCCCCGACTCGATAGGTATCTGCCTGATGAGCCTCTCCACCACCGCCCACAACCTGGTCGTTCTCGCGTCGGAGGGCGCCGAGCAGCACGGCGGCAACCACGACAGCCTGAGCCCGTACCTGACCGGTGGCGGCGCGCTGTTCATCCTGCTGCTGATGCTCTGGGTGACCACGCGCCTGAACCGCGACCGCTGAACCCGCGCTCGCGCACACGCTCGAATGCGGGTCCGCACCGCTCCGCCGGGCCAGTAGGCTCTGCGCTCATGGGAGAGCAGGAGATGCCTACCGGCCCGGTCAAGCGCCGGCTCGGCGTGATGGGCGGGACATTCGACCCGATCCACCACGGACACCTGGTGGCCGCCAGCGAAGTGGCCGCCCTGTTCCACCTCGACGAGGTGGTGTTCGTACCGACCGGCCAGCCGTGGCAGAAGTCGCAGCGCGCCGTGTCCCCCGCCGAGGACCGCTATCTGATGACGGTCATCGCGACGGCCTCGAACCCCCAGTTCTCGGTGAGCCGCATCGACATCGACCGCGGCGGGCCGACGTACACGATCGACACCCTGCGTGATCTGAGCGCGCTCAACGAGGACGCCGACCTCTTCTTCATCACCGGCGCCGACGCCCTCGCCCAGATCCTGACCTGGCGGAACGCCGACGAGCTCTTCTCGCTCGCCCATTTCATCGGTGTGACCCGACCGGGCCACGTGCTCACCGACGACGGGCTCCCCGAGGACGGCGTCTCCCTGGTGCAGGTGCCCGCGCTGGCGATTTCGTCCACGGACTGCCGCGCACGGGTCGCCCAGGGGGATCCTGTCTGGTATTTGGTGCCCGACGGTGTGGTGCGCTACATCGACAAGCGTGAGCTGTACCGGGGAGCCTGAGCTTCCGGAGAGAGGGGCCCCGCGGTGAACGACCGACAGGATCCGTACGACCCGTACGCCACCCATGAGCAGCAGCTCATCGGCTACGACGCGTACGGGCGGCCGGTGTACGGCCAGGTGCCCGCGCAGCCCGCCCAGTACGAGCAGGCGTACGAGCAGCAGTACGGCTACGACCAGGGCTACGGCCAGCAGGCGTACTACCCCCAGCAGCAGCAGCAGCCGCAGCAGCAGCCGGCCGCCCCGGACTACGGGCAGCAGGAGTACCCCCGGACGCCCGGCTACGGGTACGACACCCAGCACACGCAGCAGAGCCAGCAGTGGATCCCGCAGCAGGCCGCCCCCGAGCCCCCCGCCCCGGCCCCCGCGGCGGCGCCGCAGCCCCCGCGCCCCGCCCAGGTCCCCGAACCGCGCCGGGCCGAGGAGGACGGGCAGGACGCCCCCGACTACCGCACCGAGCAGTTCGCGTTCATCGACCAGCCGGACGAGGACTCCGAGGACGTCATCGACTGGCTCAAGTTCACCGAGAGCCGGACCGAGCGCCGCGAGGAGGCCCGCCGCCGCGGCCGCAACCGGGTGGTCGCGCTGATCGTCGTCCTCGCCCTCTTCGTCGTCGGCGGCGCCGGCTACCTCTGGTACGCGGGCAAGCTGCCGTTCCTCGACGGACCCGGGCAGAAGAAGGACAGCGCGGCCGCGGCCGGACCGCAGAAGCGCGACATGATCGTCGTCCACCTGCACAACACCAAGAAGGGCGGCACGTCCACGGCGCTGCTCGTCGACAACGTCACCACCAAGAAGGGCGCCACCGTCCTGCTGCCGAACACGCTGGGGGTCCCCAAGGAGGACGGCACCGCCGCCGCCCTCGGCAAGGCGGTCGAGGACGGCGGCGTGGGCGTACGGGACTCCCTCGACTCGGTGCTCGGCACCCACATCGGCGGCACCTGGCGCCTGGACACCCCGTTCCTGGAGAACCTGGTCGAGCTGGTCGGCGGCATCGAGACCGACACCGACGTCGCGGTCCCGGCCGACGACGCCGCCAAGATCCCGGCCGTGGGGCAGGGCCCGAAGCAGCACCTCAGCGGTGCGATGGCCGTCGCCTACGCCACGTACCGCGGCCAGGGCGAGCCCGAGGCCAAGCAGCTCGACCGGCTCGGCAAGGTGCTCTACGGGGTGCTGCGCAAGGTCCCCGGCGACGCGAAGTCGGCGACCGTCACCGTCGAGAGCATGGGCCAGATCCTCGACCCCTCCCTGAACGCCCAGGCACTCGGCGCCCTGCTCGCCAGGCTCGGCGAGCACGCCAAGGAGGGCACCGACGCGTACCGCACGGACGTCCTCGCGGTGAAGCCGGACGGCATGCTCACCGACGACGCCAACAAGAACGTCGTCAAGGAGGTGCTCGGCGGCAGCTTCACGGCGGCCCAGGCCGGCACCGCGCCGCGCGTCGGCCTCAAGGACGCCACCGGCGACGACAAGACGCAGGTCGCGGCGAAGGCCGCCCTGCTCAACGGCGGCTACACCTTCGTGGACGGGGGCAAGGCCGACAAGACCCAGCCCGCCACGCAGATCACGTACCAGGACGACGCGCAGCGGGCCAAGGCGGTCGAGGTCGCCAAGACGCTGGGCCTGCCGGAGACCGCGGTGAAGAAGGGCGAGAACGCCGTGAACGCCGACGTCGTGGTGACCCTGGGCAAGGACTACAAACCGTCCTGACCCGGGCATGACCCGGGCCTGACCCGGCCCCCGGGCAGTGCGCCCGCCCGCGCGGGACGCTGCGCGCGGGCGGGGTCGGCGGTACATGAGACCCTTGTATGGATCTGCCCGCCAACCCGAAAGCATGGCCAGTGACCGCCACGGACCGCTCCATCGAGCTCATCACCGCCGCCGCCCAGGCCGCGGCCGACCGGCTCGCGCACGACATCATCGCGTACGACGTCAGCGACGTGCTGTCGATCACCGATGCCTTCCTGCTCGCCTCGGCGCCCAACGACCGCCAGGTCAAGTCGATCGTCGACGAGATCGAGGAGCGCCTGCTCAAGGAGCTCGGCGCCAAGCCGGTGCGCCGCGAGGGCGACCGCGACGCCCGCTGGATCCTGCTCGACTACATCGACATCGTCGTCCACGTGCAGCACAGCGAGGAGCGGGTCTTCTACGCGCTGGAGCGCCTGTGGAAGGACTGCCCCGAGATCGAGCTGCCCGAGGACGCCAAGCTCACCAAGGGCAAGGCGGAGGAGCACGCCAAGCTGCGCGAGGCGGCGGGCGACGACGACCTGGACGGTGATCTGTTCTGAGCACCACCGCCACCCGGAAGACCGGCCGGAAGATCGTCCTCTGGCGACACGGCCAGACCTCGTGGAACCTGGAGCGCCGCTTCCAGGGCTCCACGGACATCGAGCTGACCGAGACGGGTGTGGCGCAGGCGCGCCGCGCCGCCCGGCTGCTCGCCTCGCTGCAGCCGGACGCCATCGTGGCCTCCGACCTGAAGCGGGCCGCCGCCACGGCAGCCGAGCTGGCCGCCGTCACGGGCCTGGCCGTGACCCGCGACGCCGCGCTGCGCGAGACGTACGCCGGTGAGTGGCAGGGCCTCACGCACGACGAGATCATCGAGAAGTACGGCGAGCAGTACGCGGCGTGGAAGCGCGGCGAGCCCGTGCGCCGCGGCGGCGGCGAGCTGGAGACCGAGGTCGCCGACCGGGCGGCGCCGGTGGTGCTGGAGCACGCCGACCGGCTGCCGGAGGGCGGCACGCTCGTCGTGGTCAGCCACGGCGGGACCATCCGTACGACCATCGGCCGGCTGCTGGGCCTGGCGGCGTACGACTGGGAGGGTCTGGGCGGGCTCTCCAACTGCTGCTGGTCCGTCCTCGGCGAGGGCGCGCGCGGCTGGCGTCTGATGGAGCACAACGCCGGCACGCTGCCGGAACCGGTGCTCGGCGACGACGACTGAGCCCGCCTCAGGGCGGCTCCCACCCGGATTTCACTTTCCGGCTGGTCACAGGCTAGAGTTCTTCTTGTTCGCAGCGCAGAACACCGGAAACGGGGGGAGCGCAGCGGAGAGCGGGGCTATAGCTCAGTTGGTAGAGCGCCTGCATGGCATGCAGGAGGTCAGGAGTTCAATTCTCCTTAGCTCCACAATCAGGATCCCGTCCCCAACAGGGGGCGGGATCCTTCCGTTTGTTCCTTCGGTGCCTGCTGACCTGCCCCGTACCCGCGTGGCAGAATCGGAGCGCCGGAGGGGGAGTCGACGGCCCGATGCGGGAGGGAGTCGCTGACGGATGGGTGCACACCGGCGGCGGTGCGACTGGTGCAACAACGGCACGCCGATCGTGCGGGACATGGACCCGGTCAACCCCGACTACCAGTACTGGTGCGAGGAATGCGCGCGGGCGCTGATCATAAAAGGCGACCCGATCGAGACCTACCGCGAGCTGGAGGGGGAGCCGATCTACGGACGGCTGCTCGACGAGCACTGCACGCTCAAGCGGTTCTACCAGTTCGCCAGAGCCTAGGGCCGCGGCGCGGAACGGAGATGAGGCGCGGGTCCGGAACGGGACGAACCGGGCAAAGTCGAACGCCCGGAAATCGATTTTTGGACCTGGGCCATGACCGTGTAATGTTCTCGATGTCGCCAGGGGGAACCGGCCAGGGAAACCGAGCAGGGGCCCGGCGGCAGAGAAGCAAGGGGCTATAGCTCAGTTGGTAGAGCGCCTGCATGGCATGCAGGAGGTCAGGAGTTCAATTCTCCTTAGCTCCACAGAAGACAAGCGGACCACCCGGATCGGGTGGTCCGCTTCTCGTTGTGCGGAACGGTCGAGCGGCCGCCGGACCCGCTGCGGTACCCTGGCGCCATGCGTGCCGTACGCCTTCTGCTTACCGAGCCGCGCTGATGAGTGCCGACCCTTCGAGACGGTCGGCATCGGCGCGGCGCCCCCTCCTGTGCGAGGGGTTTTTTCGTTTGGGCAGGCAGAGACGGCAGAGACGATCGATGGAGCTTCAGAAATCATGAGCGAGACGAACACCCCGGCCCCCGAGGCGGCCGAGGGGCACCGTTACACGGCTGCCATGGCCGCCGACATCGAGGCACGCTGGCAGGACGTATGGGACGCGCAGGGCACCTACGAGGCCCCGAACCCGACCGGTGACCTGGCCGGGGACGCCGCGGTCGTCGCGCGGCCCAAGAAGTTCATCATGGACATGTTCCCGTACCCGTCCGGTGCGGGCCTGCACGTCGGTCACCCGCTGGGGTACATCGCCACCGACGTCTTCGCCCGCCACCAGCGGATGACCGGCCACAACGTCCTGCACACCCTGGGATTCGACGCCTTCGGCCTGCCGGCCGAGCAGTACGCCGTGCAGACCGGCACGCACCCGCGCGTGTCGACCGAGGCGAACATCGAGAACATGAAGCTCCAGCTGCGCCGGCTGGGCCTGGGCCACGACAAGCGCCGCTCGTTCGCGACGATCGACCCGGACTACTACAAGTGGACCCAGTGGATCTTCCTGCAGGTCTACAACTCCTGGTACGACGCGGACGCGGCGAAGGCCCGCCCGATCGCCGAGCTGGTCGCCGCCTTCGAGGACGGCTCCCGTGAGGTCCCCGGGGGCCGCGGCTGGGCCGAGCTGACCGCGGGCGAGCGCGCCGGCGTGCTGAACCAGTACCGGCTGGCGTACGCCTCGGACGCGCCCGTGAACTGGTGCCCCGGGCTGGGCACCGTACTGGCCAACGAGGAGGTCACCGCGGACGGCCGCTCCGAGCGCGGCAACTTCCCGGTCTTCAAGGCCAAGCTGAGCCAGTGGAACATGCGGATCACCGCGTACGCCGACCGGCTGCTGGACGACCTGGACGCGCTGGACTGGCCCGAGGCCATCAAGCTGCAGCAGCGGAACTGGATCGGCCGCAGCGAGGGCGCGCGCGTCGACTTCGCGGTCGGCGACGACGCCGTCACGGTGTTCACCACGCGTCCCGACACCCTGTTCGGCGCCACCTACATGGTGCTGGCGCCCGAGCACGAGCTGGTCGAGAAGATCGTCCCGGCCGAGTGGCCCGAGGGCACCCACCAGGTGTGGACCGGCGGCGCCGCGACCCCCGGCGAGGCCGTCGACGCGTACCGCAAGCAGGCCGCCGGGAAGTCGGACGTCGAGCGCCAGGCCGAGGCCAAGGACAAGACCGGTGTCTTCACCGGCGCGTACGCGATCAACCCGGTCAGCGGTGACCAGGTCCCCGTCTTCATCGCGGACTACGTGCTGATGGGCTACGGCACCGGCGCGATCATGGCCGTCCCGGCGCACGACAGCCGCGACTTCGAGTTCGCGCGCGCCTTCGAGCTGCCGATGCGCTGCGTCGTGGAGCCCTCGGACGACCGCGACGCAGACCCGGCCGAGTGGGACGACGCGTTCTCCTCGTACGACGGCACCATCGTGAACTCGACGGGCGAGGGCGTCTCCCTGGACGGTCTGGGCGTCGTCGAGGCGAAGGCCGCCATCACCGCGTGGCTGGCCGAGCAGGGCATCGGCGAGGGCACCGTCAACTTCCGCCTGCGCGACTGGCTGTTCAGCCGTCAGCGCTACTGGGGCGAGCCCTTCCCGATCGTCTACGACGAGGACGGCGTCGCGCACCCGCTGCCCGAGTCGATGCTGCCGCTGGAACTGCCCGAGGTCGAGGACTACTCGCCGCGCACGTTCGAGCCGGACGACGCCACCTCCCAGCCGGAGACCCCGCTGTCGCGGAACGAAGAGTGGGTCAACGTCGAGCTGGACCTGGGCGACGGCCGCGGCGTGCGTCCGTACCGCCGCGAGACCAACACCATGCCCAACTGGGCCGGTTCCTGCTGGTACGAGCTGCGCTACCTGGACCCGCACAACGGGTCCGCGCTGGTCGACCCGGAGATCGAGCAGTACTGGATGGGTCCGCGCGAGGGCGCGCCGCACGGCGGTGTCGACCTGTACGTCGGCGGCGCCGAGCACGCGGTGCTGCACCTGCTGTACGCCCGCTTCTGGTCGAAGGTGCTCTTCGACCTGGGTCACGTCTCCTCGGCCGAGCCGTTCCACAAGCTGTTCAACCAGGGCATGATCCAGGCGTACGCGTACACCGACGCGCGCGGCGTGTACGTGCCGGCGGCCGAGGTCGAGGAGCGCGACGGCGGCTACTTCTACGAGGGGCAGCCGGTCAAGCGCGAGCACGGCAAGATGGGCAAGTCCCTGAAGAACGCCGTCACGCCCGACGAGATCTGCGAGGAGTACGGCGCCGACACCCTGCGCCTGTACGAGATGGCGATGGGCCCGCTGGACGTCTCGCGTCCGTGGGACACCCGCGCCGTGGTCGGCCAGTACCGCCTGCTGCAGCGCCTGTGGCGCAACATCGTCGACGAGGAGACCGGCCAGGTCACCGTCGTGGACGGGGAGCCGGGCGAGGACACCCTGCGTGCGCTGCACAAGGCGATCGACGGGGCCGGCGCGGACATGGCGGGGCTGCGCTTCAACACCGCCATCGCGAAGATCACCGAGCTGAACAACGCCCTGACCAAGGCGGGGCGCCCGCTGGAGCGCTCGGTCGCGGAGCGGCTGGTCCTGCTGATCGCCCCGCTGGCCCCGCACATCGCGGAGGAGCTGTGGCACCGGCTGGGGCACAGCGACTCGGTGGTCCACCAGGACTTCCCGGTCGCGGACCCGGCTTACGTGGTGGACGAGAGCGTGACCTGCGTCGTCCAGATCAAGGGCAAGGTCAAGGCCCGCCTGGAGGTGCCGCCGACGATCTCCGAGGGTGACCTGGAGCAGCTGGCGCTGGCCGACGCGGCGGTCGTGGCGGCGCTGGGCGGGGCCGAGATCCGCAAGGTGATCGTGCGTGCGCCGAAGCTGGTGAACATCGTCGTCTGAGGTGCCGTGCCCCTGATCCGGTGATCTAGGGGTATTCCCGTACGGGCAGGTTGGGGGTTCGTTTGGAACCCCCAACCTGCCCGTGGCGTTTACGGTGGAGGGGACGGTATCGGCAGGGGAAGGGAGCCTCTCATGGAGGCGGGCGCGTTGATCATCATCTTTGCCCTGTTGGTGCTGTTCGCCTTCCTGGGGCTGGGTGCCTGGGCCACGGTGAAGGTGGTCGGCGCGGCGAAGCGCGGCGTGGACCGCACTCTTACGCAGGCCCGCCGGACCGTGGAGGACACCGCGCTGAAGGCGAAGAGCTTCGGGCAGGTGGGCGTGGCGGGGGCGCTGGCGCAGCTGCGGCTGGACCTGCGGACGTCGATGCGGGCCACGCAGCAGGCGCTGTACCAGGGGGTTCAGACGGATGCCTCGCTGAAGGAGTCGATCGGACTGTTCGAGCGGCTGAGCGCGCACGGGCACGAGCTGGACGACGAGCTGAAGCGGCTGGAGCAGGAGCCGGACCGGGGGCGGATCAGCGGGATGCTGCCGGAGCTGAAGGAGCGCACGGCCAAGGTCACGCAGGCCGCGGACTCGCTGCGGTGGGCGGCCCGCGACCGGGCCCGGCGCTTCGCGGAGGACGACCTGTCGACGCTGTCGGCACAGATCGAGGTCGAGTCGGGCGCGCTGCGGGACTGGTCGCGTGAATCGGTGGACGACCTCGCGGCGGCGGCAGCGGCGTGGGACGCCCAGCAGCCGCCGACGGGGCCCGCGGGGCGCGCTCCGGAGCCCCCGGCGGGGCACCCGGGGCGCACCGAGAACCCACAGCAGGCGGCTCTGAACCCGTCAGCCCCGCCGACCCGCCACCCGTGGCAGAAGACCCCGCGACCGGAAGCGACGACCTGAACCGCGGGCACTGAGCGGGCGGGCGCCCTGCGGCAGGGCGGCTCCGTCGCCGCCTCGGCTCCGTCGCCGCGGCGAAAGCGGCGGCGCGGTGTCCCCGTGCCCCCTGGTCAGGGGCCTGGGCTGCCGTACCGCCCCCACTGGCGGTAACCTCCGGCTCATGTCCCGCCATGTCGCGATCGTCACCGATTCCACGGCCTACCTGCCTCAACCGGCCATGTCGCGGCACGGAATCACCTCCGTCCCGCTGACCGTGGTGCTCGGTGACGAGGCCCTCGAGGAGGGCACCGAGATCTCGGCCCGCAGCCTCGCCCTGGCCCTGCAGAAGCGTCGGTCGGTCACCACCTCGCGCCCCAGCCCGGAGGAGTTCGTACGGGCCTACAGGGCGGCCGCGGAGGCCGGCGCGACCGGCATCGTCAGCCTGCACCTGTCCGCCGAGTTCTCCGGCACCTACGACGCCGCCGTCGTCGCCGCCAAGACCGCCCCGGTGCCCGTCCGCGTCGTCGACACCGGCATGGTCGCGATGGCCCTCGGGTTCTGCGCGCTCGCCGCCGCCGAGACGGCCGAAGCGGGCGGCTCCGTGGACGAGGCCGTGGCCGCCGCCGAGAAGCGGGCCGCGGAGATGTCGGCGTACTTCTACGTGGACACCCTCGACTACCTGCGCCGCGGGGGCCGTATCGGGGCCGCCCAGGCCCTGCTGGGCTCGGCCCTCGCCGTCAAGCCGCTGCTCACGCTGGAGGGCGGCCGGATCGAGATGCTGGAGAAGGTGCGTACGGCCTCCAAGGCCATCGCCCGCCTGGAGGAGCTGGCCGTCGAGCGGGCCGGGGCGGGCAGCGTCGACGTGGCCGTGCACCACCTCGCCGCGCCCGAGCGGGCCGAGAAGCTCGCGCAGCGACTCCGGGAGCGCATTCCCGGCCTGGTCGAGCTGCACGTCAGCGAGGTCGGTGCGGTGATCGGCGCGCACACGGGGCCGGGGCTGCTGGCGGCGGTCGTCTCGCCCCGCTGATCACCGGAACGAGTGGCCCGGTTATCCACAACGACCGGGATATCCACCGGAATTGATAAATCCGGACCGCGGCCGGGATTCGTCCTTAACGTCGTGGCATGACTCTTCGCACGCGTACCTCGCATCCCTCCGGAGCCACCAGCGGACCCGGCCGTCCCCGTTTCTTCGACGGGCGGCTGCGCCACCGCCGGGGCCGCGCCCGCCCGCAGCATCCCGAGCCCGCGGCGGTGCGCCGCCGAGCCGAAGCCCTGCTCGGCGGCAGCGGCCCGCCGCAGGCGCCGCCGCCGGGCGCGGCGGGGCGGGAGGCCTCGTCATCGGAGGTGCCGCGGCCTGAGGCGGCGTCGGGTCCGGGGGCCGGGATCCGGTCCGTGGCCGATCCGCCGCCCCAGGAGATCCCGCTGTCCGGCGCAGTGGCGTTCCGGCTCGCCGTGCGGGAGAGGCTGCCGCTGTGGCTGCAGACCCGGTGCGGGGTGGAGCCGCGGACGGTGGCCGCCGTGGCGGTGGTGCTGGTCGCCGCGGTCGCTTTCGGTGCGCAGCAGTACTCGTCGGCCCGGCCGCAGCCGGTGACCGCGCCCCCGGTGGTCACCCAGGCGCCGGCGCCCGGTCCCGGGGCTCCCGTCGCCGGAGGAGGTGCCGGCTCGCGGATCGTGGTGGACGTCAGCGGCAAGGTCCGCGACCCCGGAGTGCGGCGGCTGCCCGCCGGTTCGCGGGTCGAGGACGCGCTGGCCGCCGCCGGGGGAGTGCGGCCCGGTACGGACACCACCGGGCTCAACCGGGCGCGGGTCCTGCTCGACGGCGAGCAGGTGGTGGTGGGCGCCCCGGCGCAGCCTGCCCCGGGCGGGCCGGGTTCCGGAGCCGGGCAGGGCGTCGGCTCGGCTGCCGGCCCGCTGAGCCTCGGCACGGCCACGGTGGAGCAGCTGGACGGCCTGCCCGGGGTCGGCCCGGTCCTGGCGCAGCACATCGTGGAGTTCCGCACCGCCCGCGGCGGCTTCCGCTCGGTGGAGGAGCTCCGGCAGGTCGACGGCATCGGCGAGCGGCGCTTCGCCGACCTGCGCAAGCTGGTCAGGCCGTGAACCGCCCCGAGGGCGCCGGCCCGCTGGATCTGCGCCTCGCGGTACCGGCGCTGGCCGCCTGGGCGGGGGCCGCCCTGGCCCTGGATGCGCCGCCCGGCTGGACCGCCGCCGGGGCCGGGCTCGCGGTCCTCGGTGCGGGGCTGCTGCTCCTGGCCGGGTGCCGGCGTCCGGAGTCGCTGTGGCGGGTCGGCACGGCCGCGGCCGCCGTCCTGCTCTGCGCGGCCGCGGGCGCCGGGGTGGCGGGCCTCCAGCGGGCCGAGGCGCGGGCCGGGCCGGTCGTGGGGCTGGCCGGGGAGCAGGCCCGGGTCCTCGCCGAGCTCACCGTCGGCTCCGACCCGCGGACCGCGCGCAGCGGGAGCGGGCCGCCGGTGGTCGTCCTGGATGCGGTGGTGACCCGGGTGACCGGGCCCGACGGGAAGCAGACCCGTGTCGAGACCCCGGTACGGGTGCTGGCCGGGCATCCGCAGTGGACCCGGCTGCAGCCTTCCACCCGGGTCTCGGTCGTCGCCCGGCTGGCCCCGGGCCGGGGCGGCGAGCGGGCCGTGGCGCTGCTGCGGCCCACCGGGGACACCCCGCCCCGGGTGACCGGCGGCCCCGGCACCGTCCAGCGGCTCGCCGGGAGGCTGCGGGCCGGGCTGCGCGAGGCCACCGACGGACTCGCACCGGACGCCAGGGCCCTGCTGCCGGGGCTGGTGGTCGGGGACATCTCCCGGGTGCCGCCCGACCTGGAGGCGGCGTTCCGCTCCACCGACCTGCTGCACCTGCTGGCCGTGTCCGGGTCCAACCTGACCGTCGTGCTGTTCCTGCTCATCGGCCCGGCCGCCGCCGCGCAGCGCGCCGAGCGGGGCGGGCTCGCACCCCGCCTCGGGCTGTCCCTGCGGGCGACGGCCCTGTGCGGGACGGCGCTGACGCTGGCGTTCGTGGTGGTGTGCCGGCCGGAGCCGAGCGTGCTGCGGGCCGCGGCCTGCGGGACGATCACCCTGCTGGCCATCGCCACCGGGCGGCGCAGATCCCTGATCCCCGCCCTGGCGGCCGCTGTTCTGCTGCTGGTGCTCTACGACCCGTGGCTGGCCCGCAGTCCCGGCTTCCTCCTCTCGGTCCTGGCCACCGGGTCCCTGCTCACGCTCGGCCCGCGCTGGAGCGATGCCCTGCAGCGGCGCGGGATGCGGCCCCGGTTCGCCGATGCGCTGGGTGCCGCCGCGGCCGCGCAGGCGGTCTGTGCGCCGGTGGTCGCCGTGCTCTCGGCCCGGGTGAGCCTGGTGGCGGTGCCCTGCAATCTGCTCGCCGAGCTCGCGGCGGGGCCGGCGACCGTCCTCGGCTTCGCGGCGCTCGCGGCGGCGCCGGTGTCCCCGCCCGTCGCGGAGCTGCTCGCCCGCTGCGCGGGGGTGCCGGCGGGGTGGATCGCCGGCGTGGCGCGGGCCGGGGCGCGGCTGCCGGGTGCGGAGCTGGCCTGGCCGGGCGGATTCGCGGGCGGCCTGCTGCTGGCCGCCGCCACCCTGGCCGTCGTAGGGCTCGGCGCACGGATCCGGCACCGGCCGTGGGTGTGCTCCGCCCTGGCCGTGCTGCTGCTCCTGGTCGTCCTGCGGCCGCCGCAGCTCACCCGTACGCTCACCCGCTGGCCGCCGCCCGACTGGAGCTACGTCCAGTGCGCGGTGGGCCAGGGCGACGCCGCCGTACTCGCCGCCGGCCCGGGCACTGCGGTGGTGGTGGACGCCGGTCCCGAACCGGGTCCGGTGGACGCATGCCTGCGCGCCCTCGGGGTGAGCCGCGTACCGCTGCTCCTGCTGACGCACTTTCACGCCGACCACGTCGGCGGCCTGTCCGGGGTGCTGCGGGGGCGGGCCGTGGGTGTGATTCAGACCACCACGCTGGAAGAGCCGACCGGTCAGGCCGAGTTCGTCCGGCGGACCGCGGCCGCCGCCCGCGTACCCGTCGTAACGGCCGCGGCAGGGGAGCGGCGCCGGGCCGGACCTCTGGAGTGGCAGGTGCTCTGGCCCCCGCCCGACGGCCCGCGGCCGGAGGGGCCCAACGACGCCAGCGTCGCCCTGCTGGTCCGTGGCGCCGGCCTGACCCTCCTCCTGCTAGGAGATCTCGAACCGCCTTCGCAGCAGGCACTTCTGACGGCCCATCCGCAACTGGGCCCGGTCGACGTCCTCAAGGTCGCCCACCACGGCTCCGCACACCAGGACCCCGGCCTGCAGTCGAAGGTCCGGCCCCGGCTCGCGATCGTCCCCGTCGGTGCGGGCAACCGCTACGGACATCCCGCACCCGGTACGCTCGCCCACCTGCGGACCCTGGGCGCGACCGTACTGCGCACCGACATCGACGGCTCGATCGCCGTCGCCGGGAACGGCCCGCGGATACGGGCCTTCACCTCCCGGCGCAGGCGCCGCCGACACGGGCATACCGGACACCGTCCTTCTGTTTGCCCACAACCCGACAGCATGATCGAATGCGTCTTCGCCAGAGCGGTACGAGTCCACACAGCACGGGGGTGCACCAACCATGTTCGGTCGCCGAAGAGGGATGGAGACGGCAGGAAGTGCCGTTCCGCACACATCCGCGACACTGACGCTGCCTCATGCGGCGCGACTGCTCAGCTGCCGTGTCCTCGACACCGTCCACCAGCCGGTCAGGCAGGCCAAGTTCGAGGTCACGGACCCGATCGGCCGGCGCATCGTCAGCGGCGAGACCGACCCGTACGGCGGGTTCACCGCGGCCGTGCCGGAGGGCGAGTACCGGCTCTCCGTCACCGCCGAGGGCTACGCGCCCTTCCACGGGGCGACGCTGGTGGGGGACGCGACGCAGCCGGGCACCGGGGAGATCGTCCTCGACGCCGTGGAGCCGCCGCTGCTGCCGGCGCCCGGGCACTGGGAACTCGACCCGACGCACTCGTCCATCGCGTTCACGGCCCAGCACATCGGCTTCGCCCGGATCCGCGGCCGGTTCAACACGTTCGCCGGGGCGGTACGGATAGCCGACCGCATGGAGGACTCCTCCATGCACGTGATCATCGACGCGGCGAGCATCGACACCGGTGTGCGGTTGCGGGACGACCACCTGCGGTCCGGCGACTTCCTGGACGCGGCACGGCATTCGACGGTCGAGTTCTACAGCGAGCGGTTCATCCACCGCAGCGGCAGCCGCTGGACCGTCGCGGGCGCCCTGACCCTGCACGGGGTCAGCCGCTCGGTGACCTTGGACACCGAGTACCTGGGCCTCGGCACCGGGCTGGAGGGCGAACCGCGTGCGGCCTGCCGGGCCACCACCGAGCTGCACCGCGAGGACTTCACCCTCAACTGGCAGTCCGTGCTGGCCCACGGGATAGCGGCGATCGGCTCGAGCGTGGAAGTGGCGCTGGACATCCAGATCGTGCACAAGGCCTGACCGGACATCGTGCGTGGGCCCGCGGGGCGTTACGGGGTCTCGAGCCAGCCCTCGTACTCGGCGGCGAGGTCGTCCAGCACCGTGGCTTCGAGCCGTTCCTGCGGGTCCTCGACGACCACCAGCCACTGGGCGTCCTCGGCGTCGTCCTCGCCGGCCAGCGCGTCGCGGACCAGCTGCGGTTCCTCGGGGAGGCCGAAGCGGTCGACGGCCTCCTGGGCCACCTCCTCGGCGGCGTCGCGGTCGGGCAGCACCAGTACATGTCGCACGTTCACGCGGCCATTCTCGGGTACGGGGCGAGGGCGCCCGCGGTGCGGGGGGTTGTCAGTGCGGCGTGGGATGCTGGACGCGATGGCCACCAGGAAGAACCCCACCGACGATCCGCTCGCCCCGCTCACCCTCGCGGTGGGGCAGGAGGACCTGCTGCTCGACCGCGCCGTACGGGAGGTGGTGGCGGCCGCCCGGGCCGCCGACGCCGACACGGACGTGCGGGACCTCGCACCCGAGCAGCTCCAGCCCGGCACGCTCGCCGAGCTGACCAGCCCGTCGCTCTTCTCCGAGCGCAAGGTGCTGGTCGTACGCAATGCGCAGGACCTGTCCGCGGACACGGTCAAGGAGGTCAAGGCGTATCTCGCGGCGCCGTTCGAGGAGATCATCCTCGTGCTCCTCCACGCGGGCGGCGTCAAGGGCAAGGGGCTGCTGGACGCGGCCCGCAAGGCCGGGGCCCGGGAGATCGCCTGCCCGAAGATGACGAAGGCGGCGGACCGGCTGGCGTTCGTGCGGGGCGAGTTCCGCACGCTGGGCCGGTCGGCGACCCCGGAGGCGTGCCAGACGCTGGTGGACGCGATCGGGAGCGATCTGCGGGAGCTGGCGAGTGCGGCCGCGCAGCTGTGCGCGGACGTCGAGGGCACGATCGACGAGACCGTGGTCGGCCGGTACTACACCGGCCGGGCCGAGGCCTCCAGCTTCACGGTCGCCGACCGGGCGGTCGAGGGGCGGGCGGCGGAGGCCCTCGAGGCGCTGCGGTGGTCGCTGTCCACGGGGGTGGCGCCGGTGCTGATCACGAGCGCGCTGGCGCAGGCGGTGCGGGCGATCGGCAAGCTCGCCTCCGCGCCGCGGGGGGCGCGGCCGGGGGATCTGGCGCGGGATCTGGGCATGCCGCCGTGGAAGATCGACCGGGTGCGTCAGCAGATGCGGGGCTGGTCTGCGGACGGGGTCTCGGAGGCGCTGCGGGCTGTGGCTGCGGCCGACGCCGGGGTCAAGGGCGGGGGCGATGATCCCGAGTACGCGCTCGAGAAGGCGGTCGTGGCCGTGGCCAGGGCTGCGCGGCCGCAGCGCCGCTAGCCTCCGGCGGGGCGGTTCTTTCGGCTTCCGGCCCGGCTGGTCGGGCTCGCCTTGGCACGTGTGCCGCCGCCGTGACCCCGACGGGCCGTCGCGGCCCGGACCCGGAGCAGGGTGGGGTCCGCTGCGCGGGGCTTGCCCCTCCCCGCCCTTCGCCCGTTCCCCGGGGCTCCGCCCCGGACCCCGCGCCTCAAACGCCGGCGGGGCTGGATGGGTCAGCGGGCCAGCAGGCTGGCGGGCAAAAGCGAAGGCCCCGGGGCCGCCCTGGGGAAGGGGGGCGCCGGGGCCTTCGGTGTTGCTTGTGCACCGCACCCGCGTGGCGAACGCTTCGTGTGCGGCGCGGGGGGCCGGTCAGGAGCGGGAGAGAGGGCCCGCTGGATCCCTTCCGGCGATCACATCAGGGAGCTCAGCCCTGAAGGGAGGCAACCTTGGACGCCAGCGCCGACTTCTTGTTGGCGGCGGCGTTCTTGTGGATGACACCCTTCGAGACAGCCTTGTCGAGCGCGCGCGAGGCGGCGCGAGAAGCCACGGTGGCCTTCTCGACGTCACCCGCGGCCACGGCCTCACGGGCCTTGCGGATCGCGGTCTTGAGCGAAGACTTGACGGCCTTGTTGCGCAGGCGCGCCTTCTCGTTCGTCTTGTTCCGCTTGATCTGGGACTTGATGTTCGCCACGAAAGAGCCTTTTCAGGTTCAGAGTTTGATCTTCGGATTGTGTCCCGACAGCTGAGAGGGCATACGAGACACAGCTGCCCAGGCTACCAGGCACGCTCCGACCGGCCCAAACCGAGCGCATCGCCCCGTCCATGGGACCATGGGAACCTGCGTACAGATCCGACGAGAGCCGGAAACGCTTCCGACTGCGACCCGAGAATCAGGACACTGCGTGCCCGCGATCCCCAGCCACGTGCCCGAGCCGAGCCGTACCGACCCGGCGCTGATCCGCAATTTCTGCATCATCGCGCACATCGACCACGGCAAGTCGACGCTTGCCGACCGGATGCTCCAGCTCACCGGCGTCGTCGACCAGCGGCAGATGCGCGCCCAGTACCTCGACCGCATGGACATCGAGCGTGAGCGCGGTATCACGATCAAGTCCCAGGCCGTGCGGCTGCCGTGGGCGCCGACCGAGGGCGAGGGTCAGGGCAAGACCCACATCCTCAACATGATCGACACCCCCGGGCACGTCGACTTCACCTACGAGGTCTCGCGCTCCCTCGCCGCCTGCGAGGGCACGGTCCTCCTGGTGGACGCCGCCCAGGGCATCGAGGCCCAGACCCTCGCCAACCTGTACCTGGCGATGGAGAACGACCTCGCGATCGTCCCGGTCCTTAACAAGATCGACCTGCCGGCCGCCCAGCCGGAGAAGTTCGCCGAGGAGCTGGCGAACCTGGTCGGCTGCCAGCCCGAGGACGTCCTGCGGGTCTCCGCGAAGACCGGTCTCGGCGTCGACGCCCTGCTCGACAAGGTCGTCGCCACCGTCCCGGCCCCGGTCGGCGTCAAGGACGCCCCCGCCCGCGCGATGATCTTCGACTCGGTCTACGACTCGTACCGCGGCGTCGTGACCTACGTCCGTGTGGTCGACGGCCAGCTCAACAAGCGCGAGCGCATCCGGATGATGTCCACCGGCGCCACCCACGAGCTGCTGGAGATCGGCGTCTCCTCCCCGGAGATGACCCCGGCCGACGGCATCGGCGTCGGCGAGGTGGGCTACATCATCACCGGCGTGAAGGACGTCCGTCAGTCCAAGGTCGGTGACACCATCACCAGCCTGAACAACGGTGCGACCGAGGCGCTCGGCGGCTACAAGGACCCGAAGCCGATGGTCTTCTCGGGCCTGTACCCGCTCGACGGTTCCGACTACCCGGACCTGCGCGAGGCCCTGGACAAGCTCCAGCTCAACGACGCCGCGCTCGTCTACGAGCCGGAGACCTCGGCGGCCCTGGGCTTCGGCTTCCGCGTCGGCTTCCTCGGCCTGCTGCACCTGGACGTGGTCCGCGAGCGCCTCGAGCGCGAGTTCGGCCTCGACCTGATCGCCACCGCGCCGAACGTGGTCTACCGGGTGGTGCTGGAGGACGGCAAGGAAGTCACCGTCACCAACCCGAGCGAGTTCCCCGAGGGCAAGATCAAGGACGTCTTCGAGCCGGTCGTGCGGGCCACCGTGCTCGCGCCCACCGAGTTCATCGGCGCGATCATGGAGCTCTGCCAGACCCGCCGCGGCACCCTGCTCGGCATGGACTACCTCTCCGAGGACCGGGTCGAGATCCGCTACACCCTCCCCCTCGCGGAGATCGTCTTCGACTTCTTCGACCAGCTGAAGTCCAAGACGCGCGGTTACGCCTCCCTCGACTACGAGCCCACCGGCGAGCAGGCCTCCAGCCTGGTCAAGGTCGACATCCTGCTGCACGGCGACAAGGTCGACGCCTTCTCCGCCGTCTGCCACAAGGACGCCGCGTACGCCTACGGCGTGCGCCTGGTCGCCAAGCTGCGCGAGCTCATCCCGCGGCAGGCCTTCGAGGTGCCGATCCAGGCGGCCGTCGGCTCGCGCGTCATCGCCCGCGAGACCATCCGCGCCATCCGCAAGGACGTCCTCGCCAAGTGCTACGGCGGTGACATCTCCCGTAAGCGGAAGCTGCTGGAGAAGCAGAAGGAAGGCAAGAAGCGCATGAAGATGGTCGGCTCGGTGGAGGTGCCCCAGGAGGCCTTCATCGCCGTCCTCTCCAGCGACGAGTCCGGCGGCAAGAAGAAGTAGCCCCCGGGCCGTCCACGGCCTCGAACCGCCTTGATCCGTATACGGAACAGGTCCCCGTGCAGTCGCGCGGGGGCCTGTTTCGTTATGAATCGGCGTCTCAAGGGCTCTTACGCGCCAGGCGGAGGGCCCCTAGTCTGATCACTGCCCGTTGGTTACTCGCCAGTTACAAGCCCTGGTTGCAAGCCCTGTTGGAAGCCGTCATTCACCGCCTTGGATGACAGGCCCTGCCGCGTGGTCCGGAGGACGTCCGTGAGCGACACACAGACCTTGATCGAGAACCGCCCGCCCACCGTGGCGGCCCTCTTCCTTGAGCGTGTGGCAGCCACGCCGAACGCCGAGGCCTACCGGTTCCCGGTGCCCGCGGCCGGCGGCAGAGGCCCCGACGACTGGAAGTCGCTGAGCTGGGGCCAGGCGGCCGAGCGGGTCTTCGGCATCGCCGCGGGCCTGCTGGACCTCGGCCTGCAGTCCGAGGAGCGGGTCGCGCTCGCCTCCAACACCCGCGTCGAGTGGATCCTCGCCGACCTGGGCGTCATGTGCGCCGGCGGCGCCGTGACCACGATCTACCCGAGCACCAACGCCGAGGAGTCGGCGTTCATCCTCGCCGACTCGGCCAGCCGCGTGCTGATCGCCGAGGACGCGGCCCAGCTGGCCAAGGCCCGCGAGCGCCGCGCCGACCTGCCCGAGCTCGCCCACGTGGTGGTCCTGGAATCCGCCGACGCGGTACCGGCCGCCGGCGACCCGGAGGGCTGGGTGCTCTCCCTCGCCGACCTGGAGGCGCGCGGCAAG
The DNA here is from genome assembly GCF_041200175.1 of Streptomyces sp. R33. Lineage (NCBI taxonomy): Bacteria > Bacillati > Actinomycetota > Actinomycetes > Kitasatosporales > Streptomycetaceae > Streptomyces > Streptomyces sp. R33. The sequence continues at coordinate 5,725,719 of NZ_CP165727.1, forward strand.
GAGTACCTCGCCAAGCACCCCGAGGCGATCAAGGAGCGGATCGCGACCATCACGGCCGACCAGCTCGCCACGCTGATCTACACCTCCGGCACCACCGGCCGCCCCAAGGGCGTACGGCTCCCGCACGACAACTGGTCGTACATGGCCAAGGCGACCGTCGCCACCGGCATGATCCACAGCGACGACGTCCAGTACCTGTGGCTGCCGCTCGCGCACGTCTTCGGCAAGGTCCTGACCTCCGGCCAGATCGAGGTCGGCCACGTCACCGCCGTCGACGGCCGGATCGACAAGATCATCGAGAACCTGCCGGTCGTCCAGCCCACCTACATGGCGGCCGTCCCGCGCATCTTCGAGAAGGTCTACAACGGGGTCGCGGCCAAGGCCAGGGCCGGCGGCGGCGCCAAGTACAAGATCTTCCAGTGGTCGGTCGGCGTGGCCCGCGAGTACGCCAAGGTCACCCAGGACAACTACCGGCGCACCGGCAGCGCCACGGCCCCCTTCGGCCTCACCACCAAGCACAAGATCGCCGACGCGCTCGTCTTCTCCAAGCTCCGCGAGGCCTTCGGTGGCCGGCTGCGCGCCGCCGTCTCCGGCGCCTCCGCCCTGGCCCCCGACATCGGCTACTTCTTCGCCGGCGCCGGCATCCACATCCTCGAGGGCTACGGCCTCACCGAGTCCAGCGCGGCCTCCTTCGTCAACCCGGGCGAGGCCTACCGCACCGGCACCGTCGGCAAGCCGCTCCCCGGCACCGAGGTCCGCATCGCCGACGACGGCGAGATCCTGCTGCGCGGCCCCGGCATCATGCAGGGCTACCACCTGCAGCCGGAGAAGACCACCGAGGTGCTGGAGGAGGACGGCTGGCTGCACACGGGCGACATCGGCGAGCTCTCGCCCGACGGCTACCTGCGCATCACGGACCGCAAGAAGGACCTGATCAAGACCTCGAACGGCAAGTACGTCGCCCCGGCCGAGATCGAGGGCCGGTTCAAGGCGATCTGCCCGTACGTGTCGAGCATCGTGGTCCACGGCGCCGACCGGAACTTCTGCGCCGCCCTGGTCGCGCTCGACGAGCCGTCGATCATGGGCTGGGCCGCCGAGAACGGGCTCGAGGGCAGGACGTACGGCGAGGTCCTGGCCGCGCCGGAGACGAACCGGCTGATCGAGACGTACGTGCAGACCCTCAACGAGGGCCTGCAGCGCTGGCAGACGGTCAAGAAGTTCCGCATCCTGCCCCGCGACCTCGACGTCGAGCACGGCGACCTCACACCCAGCCTGAAGCTGAAGCGGCCGGCCGTCGAGCGTGAGTTCAAGCACCTGATCGACGAGATGTACGAGGGCTCGCGCGAGGCGTAGCACCAGGCGCAGCGCCTGCCAGGGCGCCCGCCGCGGTCTCGCGTGATGCGAGCCGGGGCGGGCGCGGCGGCGGGTGCGGGACAATGGGTGCATGCCTTCCGCACTGCCCGACGGTGAACCCATGCCCGAAGACGGCTCGCTGCCGTCGCACGCCCTGACGGGTGCCGGGGACCGGCCGCTCGGGTTCTACCTGCACGTCCCGTACTGCGCCACGCGGTGCGGGTACTGCGACTTCAACACGTACACCGCGACCGAGCTGCGCGGCACCGGCGGCGTGCTCGCCTCCCGGGAGAACTACGCGGACACCCTGATCGACGAGGTCCGCCTCGCCCGCAAGGTGCTCGGCGACGACCCGCGGGCCGTCCGGACGGTGTTCGTGGGCGGCGGTACGCCGACGCTGCTGCCGGCCGCGGACCTCGTACGGATGCTCGCGGCGATCCGCGACGAATTCGGCCTGGCCGAGGACGCCGAGATCACCACGGAGGCCAATCCGGAGTCGGTGGACCCGGAGTACCTGGCGGAGCTGCGGGCCGGCGGCTTCAACCGGATCTCCTTCGGCATGCAGAGCGCGAAGCAGCACGTCCTGAAGGTGCTCGACCGCACGCACACCCCCGGGCGGCCGGAGGCGTGCGTCGCGGAGGCACGGGCGGCGGGCTTCGAGCACGTGAACCTCGACCTGATCTACGGCACCCCGGGGGAGTCGGACGAGGACTGGCGGGCCTCCCTGGCCGCCGCCCTCGGCGCCGGCCCGGACCACATCAGCGCGTACGCGCTGATCGTCGAGGAGGGCACCCAGCTGGCCCGCCGGATCCGCCGCGGCGAGGTCCCGATGACGGACGACGACGTGCACGCCGACCGCTACCTGATCGCCGACGAGGTCATGGCACAGGCCGGGTACTCCTGGTACGAGGTGTCGAACTGGGCCACCTCGGAGGCGGGTCGCTGCCTGCACAACGAGCTGTACTGGCGCGGGGCCGACTGGTGGGGCGCCGGGCCCGGCGCGCACTCGCACGTGGGCGGCGTCCGGTGGTGGAACGTGAAGCACCCGGGCGCCTACGCAGCGGCGCTGGCCGAGGGCCGCTCCCCGGGCGCGGGCCGCGAGCTCCTCTCCGAGGAGGACCGCCGGGTCGAGCGGATCCTGCTGGAGCTGCGCCTGGTGGACGGCGTCCCGCTGTCCCTGCTCGCCCCGGCCGGCCTCGCGGCCTCCCGCCGGGCCCTGGCCGACGGCCTCCTGGAGGCCGCCCCGTACGAGGCGGGGCGCGCCGTCCTGACCCTGCGCGGGCGCCTGCTGGCGGACGCGGTGGTCCGCGACCTGGTGGACTGATCCCTCGCGGCGGTGAATCCCCGACGAACCGGCCTGAGCCTGCCTACTCTGTCCCTAGGCTGCCGTCGACAGTACGCGGCGGATGTGGAGGACCACGGAGATGACCGCTGTGGACGAGCGTGGGATGGCGAAGTTCTTCGATCAGTTCGAGCCTCCCGAGGGCGTCAAGGTCGAGCTCCTCCGGGGGGAAATCGTGATGATGGCCAGTCCCGATCTGGTTCACAACCTGATCGTCGAAGACGTGCAGGACCAGATCCCGCGCAAGCGGTGGGCAAGGCTGCAGACCCAGGACGTCGACGTCACCGACGAGGCCAGCGAGCCCGTCCCGGACCTTGTGGTCGTCGATCGCCAGGTCCACCCTGACTCGGGGCGCCTCCTGCCGTCCAAGCTGATCACCCTGGTGGTGGAGGTAGTCTCCAAGACCAGCGTCGACAGGGACTACGGCGTCAAGCGCTCGATCTACGCCGCAGGCGAGGTGCCTGCTTATCTGATCATCGACCCGGTCGTGGCGCACTGTGTCCTGCTCACCGTCC